>JADGCN010000037.1 GCA_015228975.1 Magnetococcales bacterium | reverse complement strand
CAGACGGAGCCGAAGCATCTTCCATGCGCTTTGGCCGAAACGATGATCAAGGCCTGAGATTTCATTGGTGTCTTTTATCCTATAATATCCTTCTGTTTGTGATTCGATAAGATGTTAGGTGCCTTGATTGAACATGACATTGATCGTTGCACAGCAACTGCCCCGGAGTTCTCTAGTATAAGCAAAACATCCAACAAAATGAGCCATTCTGTTCAATTCGAAAAATATCAAATAGAAATCAACAACTTAACGTGATGAAAAACAGGCCGATATGAGACAAATCAAATGGCCACCTGTTGCGTTGCAAGCCCAAAGCCCCCACCCTGAGACTCTTTGAATTTGATAGACGTCTCAAATCCAAACGTAGCTATCGTATGAGGATAGATCGTTGTCCTGTTGAGTTGCAGTATAGTATGAACTTAAAGAAAAGACAATCTTGATTATTGGCCTAAACGCACATCCCCAGCCCCCCCTATTCCGCATCCTCCACCGCTTGTGACACCTCTCCCCCGGCGGGAAAGCGCTTCATCATCCACAACAACAGCAAAAGGCCCGGCAAACCTGCCAGAGAGGTTGCCCAAAAATACCACTCCCAAGTCATGTGATCGGCCATCCATCCCCCAGCCGATGAAAGAACCGTGCGCGCAAACGCCATGAATGAAGAAAGCAGGGCATACTGAGTGGCGGTATAGGCAATGTTGCAAAGCGATGACAGATAAGCCACAAAAGCGGCGGTTCCCATACCACCCGCCAAATGTTCAATCAGGACAGTCGCCGCAAACACTGCCATATCATGGCCAGAGCGCGCCAAAACAACAAAAGTCAGGTTGGAGAGCAATTGCAACACCCCACATATCAGCAAAGCCTTCATGATGCCCACACGTTGGACGACCCAGCCACCCAAAAAAGCCCCGACAATGGTCGCCGTCAACCCGACGACCTTGCTGATTTCCGCAATTTCGATACGGGAAAAACCCAGCTCGGTGTAAAAAGGATTGCCCATGACCCCGGTCAAGGCGTCACCCAATTTATAAAGCAGTATGAACAGCAGTACTTGAACCCAACCTTTTCGCGACATGAATTCGGCAAACGGACCAACCACTGCCGCCGATATCCATAACACGACCCGACGCCCCCGGTCATTCAACCCGTGGAAACCGGCAATCCGCGCTCGCATTCGTTTTTCCAGTTTGATAGAAGCGCCACTGATCGGCACCTCCGGTTCCGGAGTCAGCAGAATGGTCAGCATCCCCACACTCATGAGCCCCGCCATGATCTGATAGGTCAGGGTCCAACCAAACCATGTCGCCAGATACAACGCCAAGGCACCAGAGGTCAACATGCCCAAACGGTAGCCCAGGACCACAACTGCGGCCCCAGCACCGTATTGTTCCTCATCCAAAATTTCTACCCGGTAGGCATCAATGACAATATCCTGAGTCGCCGACCAAAATGCGGTCACCAGGGCAAATACAGCGGTCCACCAGGGAACCTCCCCAGGGTGGGTAAAACCCATGGCAGCAATGGAGAGCATGAGAAAGAATTGCGTCAACAGCGCCCAACTCCGGCGCCGACCCAGAATATCCGTGAGCCACGGCACCGGCATGCGATCTACCAGTGGCGACCAAAGAAATTTAAACGTGTAGGGTACCCCCGAAAGGGCAAACAGACCGATGGATGTTTTACTGACCCCCGCCTCGGACAACCACAGTGACAGCGTCCCATAGGTCAGGGCCAATGGCAATCCACTGGAAAATCCCAGCATCAAGATTGCAACAATTCTTGGATGCCCATAAATATGTAAAAATTCAACTATACCTTCCAGCAGGTTGGATACCCCCCATCGCATGATCGATAACCCTTCCTCACTGCCGAACTAAATCGCCCCCCGAACCCCACACTGTAAATTAACTTGCCAATAATGGCCAATGAATTATGCACTGGCAGCAGAATGCGAACAGGATTTTCCGAAAAAATCAACGTCTTTGAAAAAACCAGTGCCTCTCCAGAGCAAAGCGGAACGCCCGCGCCAGCATGCGACGACTCAGATTGTGTTTGATGAGAAAATCCTGGGCGCCTTCATGAATACCTCGTGATTGCATCTCTTCATTTTCTCTGTCGGTCATCATCAGAATGGGCGTATCCGCCGCCTTGGACTTGACCGCTCGAAATGTGTTCAAACCATCGCTGTCCGGCAAGGATAGATCCAACAAGATCCAATCAAAAGAGATCCTTGGCAAAATTTCAAGAGCCTGCTGCAGATTTTCAACAAGGGACACCGTTATTTTCTTCGGCAACATTTTGTCCTCTTTGCCATCAGCATCACCATCAAACCATTCTTTGATAAGCATGGCAAACAGGGGATCATCCTCCACCACCAATAGTTTGTATTCCCGATCAAGGTCCAATTCCACATCATCCACTTCCAGATACCCGGTAATCATCGTCCGAATCAGGGCCATGGGCGGATCGCTGACAAACGCCATATAAAAATGCAGAATAAAGAAACAAATCATGGCATACGCCATCGACACATGGATACCTGCAACAACCGATAGCCATTCCGAAGGAATACCCATTTTCGGCCATTCCTTGTAATACACGAACAGGAGACCGCTGATCCACAATACAGGCGATATCAAGGCGTTCAGAACAAGGTAGGCCACCCGTTGCAAAGGGTTGTGTTTCAACCGACGCGTTTTTTTGAAAGGGTGACTCAGGTTTGGATTGAAAATTCCCCTTGAATAGTAGTGAATAACCTCAATCATTTTTTCCATGGTTGGAATGTATTGCCGCCACTCTCCAGTGATCAAATGCCAAAAAATGGTAAAAATCCACAACCAAATGAGACTGAATGCCAAGGTTCGATGCCAGCGCGCCGCCTGCTCATAATCCAACCAATCCAACAACCCGGTCACATGGAAGCCGGTAACGATCAAACAAGTGATCAACAAAGCCTGGGACCAATGCCAAAATCGTTCGTATCGGGTGAAAAAAATCTCGCGATGTTTGATCATGGCACCTCACTTTCTGCGCCGCCGGCGCAGAATGATACGCATGGTAGCGTGCATCAAAGTCCCGGACACGGTCAAAACAACAAACCCCCTGCCAATGACATGCAACAGCGGATTGTTTTTCCGTCCCGGCATGTAAATCCCCTCCACCCCATCCATGCGGCCACCGTTTCGATGACAATCCTTACAAGTCAAAGAGAGTTCCTTGGGGGCCACCATATGTGTCAGGGGAAAATTCATGACGGCCTTGACAAAACCCACTTCACCACTGAAAGCAATACCCGCAGCTGCCATGCCGACACGAACGGAACGCTGCCAATCACCTGAGACCTCAAATGCTTCCCGATCATCAGCGTCACTTTTGAGCAAATGATTGGCCACCAAATGCCGGTTGACGGAATCGTACGGCATCACGGCCCACATGCGTTTGAAAGGCCAAATTCTGGAGTCGGGATCCCGCGCCTCACCTTGGATACGATTGAGTTGCACACTGTCTCCGTCCCCCAGTTTATCCCCCGGACCCACATAATCCACTCGACCGTTAAACCAAGCGTAACGCGGCACCAGGTTTTCCGCCCAAATCGAAGTACCGTGGGTACTCGAGTGCTTGAAGTTCATTTTTTCAGCGACATGCCCTTCCTGCCGCAAAATTTCGGGAACATCGTTATTGCCGGTTTTTTTCCCCGCCGTACGCCAATCCCAATGAACCATGGTCTCCACACCACCACGCGCCATGACAGGAATATGACAAGTCTGACAAGCCACCCGGTTCACATGATCATCCAGCTTAAAATTACCGGGGTGGGGTGTATTACCATGACAAGAGGCACAGGAGGCCCGCGTATGATCCGTCCTCCCGGGACGGTCAATACCCAAGGGATCCTGCGCCCTCATGCGATACCGTGACCCGGTGATACGATGCCCGTTGGAGGTGTGACAAATGATGCACCCGAAATCAAGACCACTGGCATTCATATGCACATCCAGAAAACGATCGGGATGGGTCAATGAGGAATCCAAATCGCCATGCTTGGCACCATCCCCCGACCCCCCCCGAAAATGACAAAAACCACAATTGGCACGACTCGGACGGCCCACGCTCTGCGCCATAGCGGCATAGTCAGGCTTTTTTAATATCTTATCTTTATATCTTAGCTCAGAATAACCGTAGTTATACTTTTTATAATTCCCTGTCTGCTCATGGCAGACCAAGCAATCCACCTTATCATCCGCATCCTGACGATCATCGGGATCCTGCCAGCCAAAACCAGGATGACAGGAGGTGCATTCGCGTAAATTGCTCACCGTAGAACCACAAAAGGCATTCAGGACATGTTTTTTTCCATAGACCTTGCCACTGGTGGCATCGGTGAACTCCCAGGTCCAATGGATATCCTTGCGCACCATGGCCGCCGCTTCGGTATGACAGCTCAAACACGCCCGTGTAACCTCACGGCCCGACTGAAAAGGCCCCGCCAAAGCGGAAAGCATACGATGCTTGGTAGTAGAAATCGGGAGATCAACCCTGCCCTCACCAAAAGCCCCACCCACGAATCCGACAATACACCCGGGGAGCAAACACAAAAAAAAACCTACTACACGCCAATTTATTGCCCGGACCATGACAGTTTCTCCCGTTGGTCCCGCCGCACAAAGCCCAAAAGTCCACGCGACTGACTATCCATTCAGTCTGTCCAAGGATACTCAAGTATGTCGCAAACAGTGCTTTAGAACAGGGGATGGCGACGCACGCAGTCCAAAAGCGCGACGACAGTCGCCTCCATATTTTCTAACCCATAATGCTTGCGGACCGAGTCCATCCGCTCCACAGTTTCCCTGCTCAGGAGAATGCTGGAAAAATCGAAGTTTTTTTCAACGTTCTCAAATATTTCCAACTGCTGTCTCGGGGTCAGGAACCTTTCCATCCACAACCGCAAAGCCATCACAGCGCTGTCAGAAGGGTTGTTGGAAATATCATTGAACTGATCCACCACCCATTTTTCGATATTAATGCGATAGTGGTCGATCATGAATTGAATATTTTTATGGACGTCAGCAAAATTCAATAGCGTCAGTGATCCTGCCATAGCTCTGTCCTCCAAGCGATCAACCGTCACTGTGAGATCATCACATGCAGCGTCCCCCAGCCTCCTTAAGAATCATATCCACCGCATCATGGCCGTTTTCTTTTGCCAGTAAACGTGCCGTAGCCCCCTCCTTATTCATCAGATTAACCGTGGCATTAGCCGCAACCAAGACTGCAACCACATCCGCATGACCAGCCTGCGAGGCAAGCATCAATGCCGTCATGCCGTCCTTGTTCTGAACATTGACATCCGCGCCACGATCCACCAAGAGTTGAACCACCTCATGTTTGCCATGCTTTGCCGCCACAATGATCGCCGTATTACCAGAATCATCTTTGGTGTTTGCAGTTTCCCCCTGATCCAAAAGGGCTTTAACCTGGGCCACTGACCCACTCTCCGCCTCTTTGAACAATCGCGACGCCCCTTTGGCATCCTTGGACGTATCCGTGACAGGCTTGGAAACCTCCATTTTTTTTCCAGCTTCAGCAGGCACTGCCGCCGGTTTGGCAGCCTCAACTTTCTTTCCACTATCCTCGGTTGCCGATGCCGCATGACCTGCAACGGAATACAGGGAAACGAACGAAATCATGAGTAAGATGGACCAACCGTATTTCATAATAAAACGAACTCCTATTAAGCTATGGAAAAACGGCCTTTGTAGCACCCTACTGCTGCCTGACGAGACGCGCAAATGGAGAAAACAACTCCCGACGAGATATCTCCGTCTGCGTGGAACAAACCCGACCGGTCCGAGCCATAATGGCATCGCGGGTCTCTATAATTTTTTCATGGGCCAGGAACACCGCATCGTTGTTGATGAAACCCGCCACATTCAGAACCAATGGTTCCAGGAAATGCAAACCAAGGTGATCATGGAACTGCACATGCGCCTTGCGTTGTCCCTGGTTTACAACAATCGAAACCAAGGGACCCAGGCCTGACGCACCATGACCCCGAACCAATCGCAACCACTCGGCGGTATCCGCATGGTCTTGGGGCGGAACAAGAATGCGTACCAACCTGTAGGGGGACAGCAGCAAGAACATCCGCCAACCATCCACCTCTCGGAAAGCCCGGGTGCAGGGGGACAGGTTACCATTACCCCCTGACCCGACCCCAACCAGATCCAGCTCCCACGGTTCAACCGGTTGACACTCTATCACTCCAGCGTAGTAGCTGGCAAACGCATCCATCAAACTTTGCCCAGCCGCGGACACAACTTCTTCGGAGTTGCCCATGCACCCCCCTCCTCGCCCTCAGGTCAACCTCATCTCCAAACGATCCGCCAAAGATCGATAAAGTTGCAGCGCGCTCCCTTCGCGAAGTGCCGTTACAAAACGCTGTATCCAGGGTTGAATGAACCGCTCCTTGAATACGGCACCACTCATGGAACCGGGAGCCAGGGAACTCTCCTGCAAATAAACAAGGAATTCCAACAAGGTTCCCAAATAGTCAGCCGGCATCCCTTCCACCGGTTCCAATCCCGCTTCGCGAAAAACCTCCTGTAACGCCCCAACCCCGTTCCCCCCCATCAACCCCTCGTTCCACACCGATAGGAATGGAGGGGCAATGGTACGGGGAAAACCATTGATGAAAAGGCGGGTATGTTCCCCCTGCCATTCCTCCAGGGTAATACGTTGCAACTCCAACACCGGCTCCACCAACCAGGGGCAATGCTCCGACCACTCTCGAACATTGTCCAGGGCATCCCCCTGGGGGTGGGCCAACAGTCCAACCAGAATACGCAATTCCAGATTTGCGTCCATGATTACCACGGGTAGGCGTAAATGCCAGCAGCCATGAAATAAGCCCGCAATTGAAACCCGCCATTCAGTACCAAAAGCGAAGCCGTCACGATGGGAACCTTGCCACTCCACGAGCCGAACACACACTTCATCTCCATGGCCAAAGGAACGATCAGTCCAAACAACACAAATCCGAACAACCAACCATTACTGCCCCACAACATTTCTGCCGAGCGATACCCACCTTCGGACCCGGACAGGGTGAAGTTGAAGAATGAAAAGATAATGATCAGTTCCGCCGTGATCAAACCAAGGTCAATCCGTTCATATAAAGCGCGGATGGTGTGATCGACCCGGTGATAGATGAACGTATACATGACGATAAGCAACCACGCCATGGCCGTGGAAAACGCCGAAACGGTAAAGAGGATGGGAACAGCCGGGTTATGCCACAGGGTGACCGCCGGAAAACTTTGCAACAACAGCCCGGTGTACACCGCCGTACCGATACCGGTAACAATGCCCACCCAACCGAGGAGGGGATGAATCTTTTTGGCAACCCCCGCCACCTGCAACACGATGGGCATCTTGAGGATATTGCCAATGACAGGCCACCCCAGAAGGCGAGGTTTTTCGACCATGTACGGCAGGGCATAAAGCACTGCGGCAATTTGAATCCAGACGATGAATTGCGAACCCCAGGCGATCCAGGAATCGGGCTTGTGAAACACCCCGTAGGGCGACACGATGTAGAAAATTGCCCATTTGTTCAGCAGATGCAAGAACAACATCCCCGAACCAACCACCATCATGGCCACCCCGGAAAGCGCCCCCCACATCACCAGTTCTTTCTCTTCCCGGAGATACATGTGGGTTAGAAAACTGACCGCGACCACCGCTGCTCCCATCCCTCCCAGGAACAAATATACCGCAAACCATGTCGTCCAATGTTGCTGGGTTGTGAAAGTCAAAATATCCATGGACCCCTCCTCACCTTTCGGGAATGTAGTAAACGTTGGGGCGGGTGCCCAGATGGGCCATCAGTGGCCGCGCCTTGCCCGATCGAACCATTTGTGTAACCGGATCATTGGGTTGATCCAGATCCCCGAACATACGTGCATAACCAACACAGGTTTGCACGCAAGCCGGCTCGCCTTCCTTCAGCAGACGGTGATAACAGAATGAGCATTTGTCCATGCTGGGGGATTTTCTCTGCAACTTGCCGTAATACTCCTTGCCCTTGTCGATATCATCCGAAGTGGCTGGATACCGGGCATCATAAGGACAGGCCATGGCACAGGCACCACACCCCAGGCAGCGTTCCACCTCCACCAACACCACCCCTTCCTTCGTTTTATAGGTGGCACCACTGGGGCAAACCGTCATACAGGGCGGGTTGTCGCAGTGGTTACACAACCGAGGGATGAAACGGCGCGTAATCCCATGTCCATCGCCCACCTCCCGATCATGAACCTTGGTCCTCCAGTGATCCGCCCAGACCGGCGTCTGGTTTTCCAATGAACAGGCGGCCATGCAGGCATTGCAACCGACACAGGTAGCCAGGTCAATGACCATTGCATAATGAGTCATGATGTATTCTCCTCGTCGGCGCTCTTAGATTTTTTCAATCTTGATGGTAAATTCCTGCGAACGAAACCCCGCTACCACAGGTTCCACCCAATTGGGTATCAACTTGTTGGTCGCCGTCCCAATACCATAGCTCAAGCGTAACGCCTTGTTCTCCACACCAAAGGAGGAATGAAGGAACAGGGAATCGGGATGCAACTGTGCCGTCACATAGGCAGTACCAGTCGCCTGCTGCCCGGAACGACTGTTGGTCAGACGGATGGGATCGCCCGTTTTAATTTTCAAGACTTTGGCCCGGTCGGGATGAATCCATATGCCCGTATAAATATCCTTCTTGAAGCGGTTGATGGCCGCCAGAACCGGATTGTTGCTGTTGGTGGAGCCATAGGATACGGTCGGCGTCTTACCGTAGGTGAAGTAAAACTCATTCGGCTCCAGGGCATCCGCCATGGACTTGTTTTCCCGACATTGCGGCGGCAGAGTCGAAGCCAATACATTGAATGATGGCCCTTTGCCACCCATGGTCTGCAACCATTGAAACAGGGTGCCAAAAAATTCCAGGCGACCACTGGTCGTTGGAACGGCCATATGTCGCGGCATGGAATGGGCATGCAGCAATTCATCCCGCCGCTCCTCGAAATAGACGCCTTGCTCTTTCAATTCAGCATACAGCTTGTCGCGACTGACGTGGATGCGCTCCGCAGTCGAAGAAAAAGAGGTGTCCCGACATGCCCGGGAAAATGGGCTGTTCGCCCCCTCCGCCTTGTATTTTTCAAAGGCCGTGCGCGTTGCCGCTGCCGGAATGCCACTCAGCGCCTCCAACATTTTGTGGAAATTTTCATCCGTTCCGCTGATGATCTGGCTCATCTTCAACAAAATATCCGGTGTTTCCAGCGTGTCATACAACGGGTCAATGGCGCGAAACCGGGTCACCAAAGCCAGATCATGGTTCACCCCGTTGCCATAAAGTGTCGGCTCATCCCGTTCCAGGTAGGTGGGATTGGGCAGAATGACATCGGCATAGGGAACTGTGTCGGACGGCAGCACGTCCACCAACACCACCAGTTCCATGTTTTTATGGGCCATGATCTCCTTCCAGTTGGAATCTGGATAATAATGGCGCACTGGATTGGCAGCATTAATCAAAATGGCCCGGGCCAGGTAAGGTTCACCGTTCAACATGACCTTGCCTTCCACAGCCTCACGCAAACCGGTATCGGCCAGGGCGGGCACGGCCACCCCCTCACGCCCGGCAGCCCGTTCCTGGGCGGCGAACACAAAGGACCATGCCGGATGTTTGTGGGGAAAGGTATCGGGATTGGACAAAGCCTTGATCAATTCCGCGACAAAAGGGACCCCCGCCATGGTTGTCATAAGCGGGCCGGGCATCGCCTTACCCTCGCTCTTGGCCTTGTGCCAATTGGTAATCTTGTGGCGGTATTCCGCCGCCATGATCCAGCCGCCCTTGCGATCAATACCACCCACCAACGTTTGCAACATGGCCTGCGTCCGACGCAACATGTTGATGTTGGCGTACCGCGCCCCATGCCAACCCGGGTCAATGATGGGCCGACCGGCGTGGGAAAATTCCTCGGCGATGCGACGAATCACCTCGGCGGGAATACCCGTTACCTTGCTGGCGGCCTCCGGGGTTTTATCCTTGATCTCAAGCTTTTGTGCCTGAAACACCGTCATGACAGGTTTGCCGGCAACGGCCAAATTCTCGGCAACGGTCAACGCCGGCTTGATTTTGCGCCCCCCGACGTCCAAGGCATTCTGGTTGCTGTAACTCGGCAAGGCAACGACTTCACCAGACATTTCATCCAATACCAGTGGATGCCCTGCGGGGTCGGTGGAGAGTTGCCATTGGCCGTCCGCGGCACGTTGCACCAGAAATGGCAGATTGGTGTGGTTGCGAATAAACTCGGCGTCGTACCAACCTTCCTCCATCATCACCTGCATCACCGCAATCAAAAAGTCCAGATCGGTCCCGGGTCTGATGCGAATCCATTCATCCGCCTTGGCAGCCGTCTCGGAAAGACGTGTGTCCAAAGCGACCACCCGCGCCCCACGCTTGCGCCCGGTCGCGAAACGCACCATGCGCGAGGTCGACACCGCGCCAATGGAGGCGTTGTTGGCGATGAACAAAATATAATTGGCATTGTCGAAGTCAGGCAGTACTTCATCGTGAATATTGAAGTTGCCGGTCACCGAATCGGTCCCCAGATGCCCGGAAGCCACACAATGCTGCATCGGCGATGCCACAATGTTGGGGACGCCATTGGACAGGGCGAACGGTACCGCCCAGTTCATGTAAAACACGCAGGAGGTCCATCCCCCCACCATGGTCCATTCCCACGGCTGTATCTTGGCAGCCTTGGATTTGGACTCGATATAACTCCAAGCCTCCGCCCAAGTAGCCGTCCGAAATTTCCCTTCGCCGCGCTTACTCCCCTCAACCCGTATCATCGGCGTTTTGATCCGATCCACATCATAGACCTGCCGGACACCAGCCTGACCACGGGCACACATCTTGCCGCGATTCAGGGTTGAATTGGGGTTGCCGTCTAATTTGACAATCCGCCGATCCTTCCCCTTGCCAACCACCGTTGCCTTGATGTTGCACAAGGATGAACAAAAATTACAAATACTGTGTACCACCTCCTCCTGATTTTGATCCTTATCCTTTACTGTCGCCCAAGCCTCGCTGACCAAATCGAGAGGCTTGAGAAGACTCAACCCGGCCAAACCACCACCGGTTGCCCACATAAAACCACGTCTTGTCAATTTTGGATAATGCCATGCCATTCCCTGTTCTCCCAGTCTTGTTCACCCTGAATGATCGGTTCACATCCACACTACTTGTCAAGCTTTGTGCCAAAACCGAGAAAAATATGCGTCATTGATTGACTATGCAGATAATTTATTGTTAAAATTGTCAAATTACATACCATCCCGAGTGCCTGTCCATGCAGACTGCGACCTTTTCCCAGGGAGAATGATCCCGCCAACTGTCTTTCGTGACAGTTGCGAACACCCAAAACTGACAACCGTGACAAAGTGACGCCCCCCTCCATGTCCCAAAATCCGATTCCCAAACCCATCACCACCCTTCCCTTACAGGATCTCCTGGACAGCTATGCCGAACCGGCCATCCTCATGGACAAACACTATGTCATTCACGGATGCAACACCGCCTACGTCACGCAATTTGGCCAGGTGCATTTGTCCAAGGGATTAAAATGTTATGAAGTGTCCCATTCCTTTGCCAAACCATGCGACCAGGAGGGGGAATCCTGTCCCATGCTGGCCTGTGTCGATTCAGGTCTGCCCGACAGACTCATGCATGTTCACGTCACCTCCCGTGGTCGCGAATATGTCGAAGTCGAAATGCGGCCTATCGCCATCCACGGTGGCAAACCAGAATTTTTTCTGGAAATACTCAAACCCAGCCATATCGCCCAAGCCACGCCCTCACCAGTCGGCTTGGTAGGCGCCTCGGAACCGTTCAACCAGATGCTGGATCTGATCCGACGCGTCGCCCCCAGTCGGGTATCGGTCTTTTTGTCCGGTGCCTCCGGAACCGGAAAAGAAGTCGTCGCACGCGCCATCCACGATGCATCCGATCGTTCTGACAAACCTTTTGTCCCGGTGGAATGTTCGGGGCTCACAGAATCCTTGTTTGAAAGTGAATTGTTTGGTCACGAAAAAGGGGCCTTTACCGGTGCCTACTCCAACAAGAAGGGGCTCGTTGAAGCGGCTCATGGCGGAACTTTGTTTCTCGATGAGATTGGCGACGTCCCCTTGCCGTTACAGGTCAAACTGCTCAGACTCCTCGAAACCAAAACCTACCGCAAAGTGGGTAGCGTCGATACCCGACATACCGATTTCCGCCTGATCTCCGCCACCAATCAGGACCTGACATCCATGGTGGACTCGGGAACCTTCCGTCTGGACCTTTACTACCGCATCACCGTTTTCCCCATTCATATCCCTTCACTCAGCGAACGCAAAAAAGATATCCCCCTGCTGATTGAAACCTTGTTGCAACGGATGGAAGGATTTCGAGGCTTCGGTATCACGACCCAAGCCATTGAGGCACTACAAAACTATGATTTTCCTGGAAATATACGGGAACTGCTCAACTTTCTGGAACGCGCCTCGCTGCTGGCGGAAAACAAACCCATCGATATCAAGCATCTGCCGCAGGTGTGCCAAACCAAGCCATCCGCGGCCACCTTTGAAGAAGAAAACCTGGAGGATATCGTCCTTTCCCTCAAGGAGGTTGAACGACGCTATATCAAACGGGTGCTTACTCGCAACCAGGAAGATCGACGTGTTTTAGCGGAAAAATTAGGTGTCAGTGAGCGCACTCTATATCGCAAGATCGAAGAGGCCAATCTGGGGGGGCCCGGCGAACCATCCGTATCCGAGGGTGAAAACAGTCCAGAACCCGCCGAATCATGATTTTTTCAAGGCATGGCGGGGATAGTCAATAAATATACAATTCATCAAAAGTGCGGACAGTTCGCAACAATTCCAGCAGTGGCTGTTGCAGCTCTCCGGGCGATTGGACAGCGCCAATCCGTCGCAGATTGTTGATAATCAAACCCCATGTTTCCAAATGATCCATGTCGATCTGCGCCGCCAAAACCGACATGGCTTCAAAGGAGACAATAGCCATATTGGCATTTTCGCTTATTTTTTTTGCCATTTGTTCAGAAATTCCCCGTTCCAATAGATCCTGCTCGGTACGCGCCAAGGCATGGGGCAAGGACAACACCCCCTTTGTTGTAACGCTTTCAACAACCACCAAAGGACGAATCAACGAGGCAATGGCGCTACGCAGTGCAAATTTGTGGCCGCGCATTGCTTGAATGGTGGAACGCTTTTCGTAGATGGCGAAGACCACCACCAAAAACGCCCCTTGCAAACAAAATCCAATCAATTGTGGCAACAAACTCAAGCTCAAACTGGCCGCCGAATACAACCACAGGGTCAAAAACGGTGCCGATGCAAAAAAAATCACCAGAAAAATCAGATACAGGGCCAATATACCCCTTACAAACGCCATGTGCCGACCAAACCGGGGGGGAATCATAAGCTACCTCCTTGTGGCTAACAGCTTGCTACTGGCATGTCTTTGGAACAGCGAGCATGCACGATTCCAGCGTATATCCGCACAAAACGATGGCACCATGATGAAGGCTCCAATCGCCGTCCAGATACCTGAATTCATAGACCCGCCGCAATACCAAACGCCCACGTTCATTACGTTGGATCCCCATATGACTCAATGACACCGTATCATCCAACAATTCAACACCCATGCTCCGACACACTTCCCGGGCCGTTTCATGGCATTGTTCCCGCGCTTTCATACTGGCATACCAAATCCAGCCTATCAAAACCAGTATACCTGTCGCCATCAGGTCCATTCCACGTTTCCATTCAGGATCTAAATATTAGCCAAATCTTCCTGCCCCACATCGGCAACCAGCAGACGGGATTTGATTTTTTCCAGTACCATCTCCGTACACGTCTCTACCGAATCCTCCCCGGTCTTAAGAAGCAAATCGGGACGGATCGGCTCCTCATAAGGAGATGATATTCCGGTAAAATCATCTATTTCCCCCGCCCGTGCCCTCTTATAGAGCCCCTTGGTATCCCTGGATTCACAAATTTCCAGGGGACAGTCACAAAACACTTCAATAAAATCCCCGGCGGCCATAAGGTTTCGTACCTTTTGTCGATCCGCCCGGAATGGTGAAATAAAGGCGGCCAGGACGATAACCCCTGCCTGAGTCAGCAGTTTGGCCGCCTCACCAACACGGCGAATATTTTCGCTCCGATCCCTGTGAGAAAATCCAAGGTCAGCGCACAACCCATGGCGCACATTATCACCATCCAGTGCAAATGTCCGATAACCCCATTTATAGAGCCGTTCCTCCAACGCATAGACCATGGTCGATTTCCCTGACCCGGACAACCCGGTAAACCAAACCAGAAAACTGCGGTGCCCTTGCAAACGTTCACGCTCATCGAGCGAAATGGACATGACCTGCCAGATGGTATTCGTACTTTTTTGGTTCATCTCTTTTTCATGCATGATTCGCTGCTCAACGTCCATTGCTGGATGCAAGAATGACCGCCAATTGATCTTTAATCTGCAGTTTCCTCTTTTTCAAACGTTCCACCGCAAACTGGTCCATTGTACGACCTGAATCAGCAATCTGCATTTTCAAGGATTGATGCTCTTCGTACAATGTCCGGAATTCATCGTTTTTCGCCAGAAGGTCCTTGACCCGATCAGATTGATCTTCAAACATTTCGAACCCCCATTCCTTGTTTAATTTGACTCATCATGGTCGGCCATCGCAACACCGACACCCAAGACAAATGCGGAATTTTTATCCCAAATAAAAACATAAAGGGTATCACACCGGTTCATTCGACGCCATCCCATCGTCCTCTGGAGATAATTTTCCTGCGCGACCCAGACGAACGGCCTCCCTGGCGAGCCAGTCGGCCTTCTCATTATCTGGATGGCCTGCGTGGCCCTTGACCCACCGCCATTCTATATCATGCTTTTGGCACACTGCGTCCAATTTTTTCCACAAATCGCTATTGGATACCGGCTTGCCATCCGATTTCAACCATCCCCGCCGTTTCCAATTCGGCATCCACTGTGTCATACCATTTTGAACGTAGGCGGAATCGGTAACCAGAACGACACGGCAACTGCGTTTGAGCGCCTCCAACCCCCGGATCGCCGCCATCAATTCCATGCGATTATTGGTCGTGGCACTATGATAACCATTCAGATGTTTTTCATGCTCTCCGTAACGCAGGACCACCCCCCATCCTCCAGGACCAGGGTTACCACTGCAGGCACCATCGGTAATAATGGAAACTGTTTTTTGATCCGTTGATGGTTGTGAACCGGGCCTGTGCAATGTTTAATTTCCGAACCAGGATAGGAGTGCCACAGACGACTTCTCTATGATATACAATTGCGACCACAGTCTGGAAGACTTCATTTGGGATCTTACCACAAAGGATGGAAACTCATGGCAAACGTTCTCGTGACAGGGGTAGCTGGATTTATCGGTTTCCACTTGGCAAAACACCTCCTGGCCAGAGAAGATCAGGTCGTTGGACTCGATAACATGAACAATTATTACGACCCAAAATTGAAGCATGCTCGTCTCAATATATTGTTACAGAACCATAATTTCAAATTTTCCGCCATGGATCTGGCTGATCGCAAATCTTTACAACAACTATTTCATCAGTACCGTTTTGACAGGGTCGTCAATCTCGCCGCCCAGGCTGGTGTACGCTATTCCGTTGAAAATCCAGATGCATACATCCAAAGCAATCTGCTGGGATATGCCAACCTCCTCGAAGATTGCAAGAATCACCAGGTCGGTCATCTGGTATTTGCTTCCTCATCATCGGTTTACGGTGCCAATACCCGCATGCCCTTTTCGGTCCATCAAAACGTCGATCATCCCCTTTCCCTCTACGCCGCGACCAAAAAGGCAAACGAACTCATGGCGCACTCTTATGCCCACCTGTTTGCCCTGCCGGCCACCGGTTTGCGTTTTTTTACCGTCTATGGACCCTGGGGGCGACCCGACATGGCATTGTTCAAATTTACCCGTGCCATACTCGCCGATCAGCCGATGGATATCTTTAACCATGGGAATATGAAACGAGACTTCACGTACATCGATGACATCGTCGAAGGCATCGTCCGGGTTATGGACCGACCGCCAGTACCCAATACCCATTGGGATAGCAACAACCCCGACCCTGCCTCCAGCAAAGCCCCTTACCGCATCTACAACATCGGCAACAATAATCCCGTTGAACTCATGCGCTACATCGAAGCTTTGGAACACTCCCTGGGCAAAAAGGGAATCAAAAACATGTTACCCATGCAAATGGGTGATGTTCCGGCAACCTGGGCCGATACGGATGACCTGATGGCCGATATCGGATTCCAACCTCAGACCTCTATCGAAACCGGAATCGAGCAGTTCGTGCGCTGGTACCGTGATTATTACCAGGTTTGACCCCTGTTTTGCACTTATAGGCAATCATGATCTCAATGTCCCTCTCTCCCGGTTTGGATCCCTTGTCATCACATGATCGTTGAATCAATGAAACCGGAAAATACACACCGGGTAACATGCGAGAGTACATCAACATGACTTCCCCTACTGCCTGGCCCAATAATAAAAAACAAATTACCCAGAATCTGATGCAGGTCTCCGTCCTGGAACCTTTGGTCGGGATCATGATGGAATTGTTCGCTTACCTGGCACCCGCCGGATTTCCAAAAGCGATCCTGTTCCGGTTCGCCGACAGGCTCCCAGCCCCTCTGGCCTCCTTAAGCCCCGAGAAATTCCTCACCCTTTTCGACCTTATGGATGAGGCTGGTTTGGTCATCCACGCCAAAACCGAAGTCCATCTTTTTGCATCGGTACTGGAGGTTGTTCAGGAAACCCTTCCCATTCCCCGCATCCAACACGCCATCCAGAATACAGGAAGCGTGTTATTGGCCACTCTTGCCACCGGCGAAGCATCGCCCATGGGTCACCATGAAATAAACCGGCTTGCCTGGCATGTGCAAATGCTCGCGGCAAACGCCTTGAAATCACAAGACACCTCTCTGGCCACCCAGTTAATGCAATGGTTGGACCGTGCAGGTCGCCTGCTCATCGACCCTTGGCCCGATCGTGCCATCAATGCGCACCAAAGCGCCTTGAACCTATCGCGACAAATCCTGGGATCGCATCACCCTCTGACGATCACCCGTCTCAACAATCTCGGGGAAACATGGCGGCGCCTCGGGGAATTCTCCCAGGCCGAACAGTGTCTTCTTGGTGCCCTCTCCCTGCAACAACAGCATCTGAAAGGGCATCGGCACCTCCAGGCCAACTGCCTGGGCAATCTTGGCCTGCTCAAAATGGACCAGAACCAACTGGCAGATGCTCGAAACAACCTGACTCAAGCCTGGTCCATGGCCAGTGTCACACGGGGTTTGGATGATCCCCTGGTGTTCCTGTGCATCAACAACCTGGCAAAAATTGGGACCATCCTGAACGACAACGAACACGTCATTCAACTGATTCATCACGCCTTGGCTATGCACAACAAAGTCAGCCGCATCGGATCGCACCTGAATATTGCCATCATCCTGAACAACCTTGCCATCGTGGAGAACAAAGCGGGCCATTTGGAAGTAGCCCGGGAAACCTCCAGAAAAGCCGCCGCCATGGCCCGCCATTGCCTTCCCAACGGCCAGCCCCAACTCACCCGATTCATCCACCAGAATGCTTCCCGACCGATCCCGTAAGAAAAAATACAACCTTTCGTTGCAGCACTGCCCCGGCGCTGCCCAGCCGTCATGCCCCCGCACAAAGAAAAACCCCGGCGCATGGCCGGGGCTGTTTCCTACCCAATACAACACGACTACGTCGTCGCTATCAACCGTGTGCTTTGATCCAGGTCGCGATAGCTGGCGGTACTTCTGCCATGGAACGGCCAGAGGTAAAAATACCGATATGACCACCCTTGAAGGGAAATTCAGAATAATCCCTGCTGTTGGCATACTTCCCCAAAGCCTGTGAAGCGGGTGGGGGAACCAAGTGATCCTTGGTTGCGAACACATTGAAAACCGGCATGGTGATGTTTTTCATGTCCACCCGTTTGCCACCAATGCGCACTTCACCCTTGATCAATTTGTTATCCTGGAAGAAATCCTTGACAAACTGACGGAAGGTTTCGCCTGGTTGGTCGGGGGAATCGAAGATCCACTTTTCCATCCGCAAAAAATTCATCAGTCCCGTTGGATCATCCAGTGTCGGAATCATATCCAGATATTTCTGACCCGTGAGACGATACGGATTCATGGACAGGAAGGTGAAATTCAACAGATCACCCGAAACATTGCCCATGGCATCAACGATCAGATCAACATCCAAATCCTTGCCCCAGGATCCCAACACATTTTTGCCCCCGTGAAAATCGACCGGGGTCACCACTGTCACCAGGTTTTTAACCTTTTCAGGATACAGCGAGGTAAAACAAATGCTGAATGTCCCACCCTGGCAAATGCCCAATATGTTGATGCTCGGCAGGTCGTATTTGGCGCAGATGAAATCAACACAACGACGAACATAGCCATTGATGTGATCGTCCAACTCCTGGTAGCGGTCCGATGCATCGGGATAGCCCCAGTCGATGATGTACACATCCAACCCCTGATCCAGCAAACCACGGATCAAGGACCGGTCTTCCTGCATGTCTGCCACATAGGGGCGGTTGACCAAGGCATAGATCACCAACACCGGGATGGCATGCGGCTTTTCCACCCGCGGGGTGTAATGGTACAGGACAACCTTGTCCTCTTCGTAGGCCGCTTCCTTGGCACTAATCCCCTCACTGATGGGTCCAAGCTCACTCAAGACCTTCATACCACCGGCCAAGTGCTTGTAGTATTGGTTCAATTCCTTGGCTGCTGCCTCGGGTTTAATATTGAACGGCATCATGGATTAGGCTCCTTTATTCTCGGTTTCACCTTTAGCGGCGTGGGCCTTCTTGTTCCCTGGCTTTCTTTCACTGGCCGGTACCGGGCCAAGCGTCTTTTCTGCATGCGCCTTCAGTGCTTCCAGATCATGCCGCATGTTCTCCAGCTCACCACTCCTGGCGCGAAGTTCTTTCAGCTCATCGTCCATCTCGCGCATTTGACGCTTCAAGACCTGAATTTTCTTGTAGGCCGAATCCACTTCCCGACGGTTGGGAATATTGGCCGCTTCCAGCATGTCGTCCATCAAGCCCTGGAAGGTTTTGCGGAAATTCATCATATCCTTGACCATACGGGCGTTGGTCTCAAGATATTTCTCGCTGACCACCAGCTCCGCATGAGCTTCTTCCAGGCAGTCGATCCACAGAACAAAGGCATCGCGTAACGTCTCGATCTTTTTCTCACCCTTGCCCAGCTCCAGCAACTTGGCATGGAGTTTTTCCAATGCCTTGACCTTCATACCATTCTTCAGTTGCGAATATTCGGCGAAGGATTTTTGGAAATCCATGCCGTAAGACATGGCGCGTTGGATCACTTCCTGCTTTTCGCGACCGATGCCCACCCCGGGAAAGGCAAGGATGGTTTGCAACAACGCCATCGGCCCGGCAGAAGCGGGAAGGGCGCTGTTCAGTTGGGAAAACAACGGATTGCCGGCCAGCATTTGGTTGAAGATATCCAAAGACTGGTTCATCGGCCCGGTGGGATTGAAAAACGGAAAAGCGAACGGGTTATCCTGGGCACTTGCCATCAGGCTGCGAAACTGTTCAACGATCTTTTCCACGGCTGCAGGCCATTCCCCGGCCTTGGAAAGATCGCCTGCGGATTGCACCATGGTCATCATGGCTTGGGCCATCTGCGTGAAACCATTCATGGAGGCCATCATGTTTTTGATCAGCGTTTCCTGGGTCCCCGATGTTTGGAACGCGGCAAACGGATTGGTCATGGATGGCATGGCCCCCATGGCCTTGGTGAAAAAGTCCATGGGGATACCGGGCATACTGGGCATACCGGGCATGGCCGTCTTCCACCAATTGAAGTCCATCGGCATGTTGGGCATGACCGTCTTCCACCAGCCATTCTGGGCCATGTTGGATGATTCCTGCCAGAATTTTTGCTGAAGCTCTACCCAACTTCGCATCCAGTCCGTTGATGAAAACGGCGAATTTTCCATGGTGTTCTCCTTAAAGAGCCTTGTTTTAGGCACCTATCCTGATTGATTGATTTCGAAATATGATGACAAACAAAAACACCCGATTCCCTCTAAAGGGTCGGGTATGGTTTGGAAGGCGCGTCCCTGCGCCATGTACTCGGGTCATTCATCATCTTCTCCCCAAAGGGGAGGAGATGTCCCCGCAACCGGACCAGTTGCAACATCCCTATTCCGTTCCGGCTTGACTACTTCACACCACCCTTGGCTTTCTCCATCAAATCCTTGATGTTTTGGTCGATCAAATTTTTCAACTCCGACTGACCACGGGTCAACACTTCCATGCTCTTCTGGGCATTGGAAAGGATCATCTTGCCCACCTCGGAAGCCAGTTCAGCCTGGTTGGTCACGGCGTCCTGGACTGTCTTGATGCTGCCCATATGCTTCATCTGCTCAGCGCCCGACTTGATGAAATTCTCAGCCGCTTCCAGCTGCTGTTTGGCCAGATCCTGAACGGTCCGGTCATTGATCTTTTGCAGTGTCGTGACGGTATCCATCATCTTTTGCGAAAGCTCGGTCAACTGTTCGGCGATCTTCTTATCCATATTCTCTCTCCCTTAGGGGCGGTCAGTTTGCTGCATTGCAACAATGTTGCGTTGCAGCATATTAGGCTTGGTTCACCAAGTCAACGATTTTTTTTCAATCCCAACCAAAAAAAAACGAGCCACGAATCATCCCAATCATTTACATGCCATACATGGCGAAAAATTTCAAAAAAATCAAGAATCAGAGGACTCATCGCACTTGGAGCCGAGGACACTCGATGATCCTGGAAAAAAATTATTCCAAAACGACAGACTCCTGTCTGTCATCTCCGACATGAGGGCCACGGGATCTGCGGCCGCACGGATACGATTCTGCTGGTCGAGAAAAAAATCCATGCTCTGTTGCAGATATTCCCCCAAAATACCCTGCGACTGCAACGAATCACCGTAAAAACGGATGATACTCTGCAACAGATCGGTGGTTAAGACTGGCGCTCCCCCCTCCTCACGCTCGCTGATAATCTGCAAAAGTATGGCTCGGGTGATATCGGCCCCGGATTTATTGTCCACCACCTTGAAAGGGGATCCGGCCAAAACCAGCCGCCGGATCCCTTCCAAGGTTACGTAGGTCGACGATTCGGTGTCGTAAAGACGCCGATTGGGGTACTTTTTGATGATGCGAACGGATTCGGTCATGGTTTCGTCTACAGATTCAATGACTGTCTGGTGACCGAATTGCGCCTCATTATTCCTCAGATGTCAATAGCCGGTGTATTGGGCGCCATTGACATCAATGTTGGTACCGTTGATGAAACCAGCATTATCATCGGCCAGGAAAGTAACCACGCGAGCAATTTCCATGGGTTCGGCCATGCGACCCGCAGGGATCTGAGCCAGAATGCCCTGCATGACCTTTTCAGGAATCGTCTTCATCATGGCCGTTGCCGTGTAACCGGGGCAAACCGTGTTGCTGGTCACATTCTTCTTGGCACCTTCCAAAGCCACGGACATGGAGAACCCGGCCATGCCTGATTTGGTGGCGGCATAGTTGGCCTGACCAAACATACCCCGGCGACCATTCATGGAGGAGATGTGGATGATACGGCCAAAACCCCGATCCACCATGCCAGAGAACACCTGCTTGGTCATGTTGAAAACACTGTTCAGGTTGACACTGATGACCTGGTTCCAGGCAGCCACTTCCATCTTCTTGAGGGAAGAGTCTTTGGTAATACCGGCGCAGTTAACCAAAATGTCCACCGGGCCAAGCTTGGCTTCAACTTCACTAACCGCTTTGGCACAGGAATCAAAATTGGATACGTCGCATTCCACCAAAAAACAATCAACACCCTCCTTCTTCAAACCGGCGGTCCAGGCGGGAACATTATCTTTCTCAAATGCCGCATACGTTGACGCAACAGTTTTTCCTGCCTTGGCAAGATCGCGAATGATGTCGGTGCCGATACCGCCCATGCCACCCGTGACCAATGCAACTCTCTTCGTCATTGCTCTCTCCTCCTCAAAAAAACATGAATTTTTGGTTAGTATCAATCCATCGATCAGATTAGTCTCTTTCCACCGCAATGGCTATACCTTGACCGCCGCCGATGCACAAGGTGGCCAAACCCTTTTTGGCGTTGCGACGTTGCATCTCATACAACAGCGTGACCAACACCCGGCAACCCGAAGCGCCAACCGGATGACCCAGGGCAATGGCACCACCATTGACGTTAACCTTGCTCAAATCCCAACCCATGTCGTTGTTGACCTTGATGGCCTGAGCGGCGAAGGCTTCATTGGCTTCGATCAGATCCAGGTCGGCAACCTTCCAACCCGCTTTTTGCAGGCACAGGCGGCTGGCGGGAATGGGACCGGTCCCCATGATGGCGGGATCAACACCGGCGCTGGCATAGGCCACGATACGGGCCAAGGGCTTGATACCCAATTCTTTGGCTTTGTCCTTGGACATCAAAACCACGGCAGCGGCACCGTCGTTGATTCCCGATGCGTTGCCGGCAGAGACCGAACCACCCTTTTTGAAGGCGGCAGGAATCTTGGCGATGGCTTCGATCGTCGCGCCCTTGCGCACAAATTCATCGGTATCAAATACCAACGGCGGCTTGTTCTTGCCCTGGGGAACTTCAATGGGAATGATTTCATCCTTGAAAGTCCCTGCCTTCTGGGCCGCTTCCGCCTTATTCTGCGAACCGACAGCAAACTTGTCCTGCTCATCCTTGGAAATCTTGAACCGTTCCGCAATATTCTCTGCGGTAACGCCCATGTGGTATTCGTTGAACACGTCGGTCAGACCATCATAAATCAAGCTGTCTTCCATCCGCCCGGGTCCCATGCGGGTTCCGGTACGGCCATCCAAAATCAGGTGCGGCGCCAAGGTCATGTTCTCCTGACCACCAGCAACGATGATGTCCGCATCGCCCAATTTAATCGCCATGGTGGCCAAATGCACCGATTTCATACCGCTGCCACACAGCTTGTCCACTGTCATGGCGGGGGTGGTATCAGGAATCCCGGCTTTCATGGAGGATTGGCGGGCGGGATTTTGCCGGGCACCGGCGGTCAAAATCTGACCCATGATCACTTCTTGAACCTGTTCCGGCTTGATTCCGGCACGTTGTATGACTCCCGCAATCACCTTGGAACCGAGATCCGTGGCTGGAATCTTGGAAAGGGTACCCAAAAAATTGCCCACTGCGGTACGCCCTGCGGCGACAATGACGACTTCTTTCATCTAAATCCTCCTGAAAAAGTAGGTTCAAATCAGTCTGGCACTAAAGATAACGCCGGATACCCTCGCCGTGACGAATTGTGGCGATTGTGTCCCAGAACGTGACTTCTGCAACCAAAAATGTGGTGACCCCGATTTGTTACCATGTTTGCGGAAATTTGGAAAGGAAAACCTTAAAATCAACAAAAATAAATTGGCCAATAAAGTGGCATAATACGGCGATTCTTGATATTGATCGGAGCCGCAATGCCGATACACGAACAGAATAATAACAAATATATATTGTATAAATGGGACAAAAAAAAGACGGAGGGCCCATTCACCGCCCTCCGTCTGTTTAACTACGGCAACTGCAACTTCTTACCAGCCGATCAACTCCATGTTATCAAATTGGATGTGCGTTCCATCTTCCAACGTAATGGTCCCGGAGGCATTGACTTCATCAAACCGGATCTGGTGATGCTCCATATCAACGGTGTAATTAAACTGGGTCTCCAACGTCCAGTTGCCACCAGGATTGGCGGGCGTAGCCGGACCACCATTGACATCCTGTAACCGAATTTCATCCTCCCAACCCGCACCCTCACCACCATCTATTTTTTCTTCACCACCACCATGCTTGCCAGCGGTGAACAAATCATTCCCTTCGCCGCCATTAAGCTGATCATTGCCCGCGCTTCCGGCATAAAGGAGATCGTCCCCGGCGCCACCAGAGATCACATCATCCCCGGCGCCACCTTGCAACACATCACTACCCTCCGTGCCTGTCATGTGCTGATCCAGGGTTGCTTCCACCAAAGTGGCACCTTCATGGTCCGCAGGGAGTGAAAATACCAGGGCACTGTCTTGATTCAACTTGACGCCATCTTCATGGACATCCCCGTCACCAACCAACTGACCTGCGCTCTCCGCTTGCATAGTCTGGCCGTTCAAGGAGATGGAATCCACCACAATGTGGGAGCCAGCCTGCACCGGTTCAATGCGAATCTCATGGGCTTGATCGGAAGCAAGATTCAAATGATCCAGGGTAATGGTACCCATATCACCATGGTGCCAATGTCCATCCGTTTCAACTGAGTACCGACCCACGGTTTCACCGTCGATCACCACATCAAACATCCCATCGTGACCCGCACCTACGCGAGCGATGTGAACGGCCAAACTATCGTGACCGCTGCCGACAATCTCCTGACTTTTGAGGCCATGATCCCCATCCCAGTCAACCTTCATCATCCCCTCAGTCAACCGGGTACTGTCACCATCCTGGGTCGTTACCTGAATCCCCAAGGCAAAACCTGGTTGTTGATCCTCGGGAAGAACAATCCCCAATTGCGGAACATTCCAGGCGATCGCATCGCCATGAGCATTAAATGCGGCGGGTACCAGATGCTCGGGACCGATAGACCAAGTTTGACCATCCGCATCCAACGTGCCCAAAGTCAATGCCGCCCCTTTCGGTACACCCGTAATCACAACACCACCTGCCAAAGATTCCGATCCATCGGTATCCTGGAGGTTGATCTGCAATCCCAACGGCACCACATGATGCTCGTCGCCATGGGCGTGCATGGCATGCCCCCGATCATGCCCCGCGCCCGGGTGGTCATACGTGTCGTCCTCCCGATGGGTCGCATTCCTGCCATGATCCGATCCATTATGATCATCCTTGGCAAAACCTTGATGCTGATTTCCCCTTTCATGATCATCATGCTCCGTCCGGGTATCCGCTTGCTGCGCATCATCCTTACCCGAACCATTCTGGCCATGCGCCGACCGGGCTGCCACATCGGCCTGCTCGGCTTCCTGCTGCGCTTTGTCAGCATCCGCGTGTGCTTTGGCCGCAATCACACGGGCATGGTCCAAATCTTCTTCTGCCTGTGCAACCTGGGCATCGTTATTCCCATGTTTACCATGTTGCTCCTTCTGGGCATTATCAAGATCTTTTTCCGCCGCTTTGACATCCTTGTCGGCTTTATCAGCCGCTTTATCCAGGGCATCGGCTCGAGTGTGCGCCAACTCTGCCGCCTTGTCCGCAGCCACGGCCTTGCCAGCGTCTGGGGCCCCTTTATCATCCTGGTCATGATGATCTTTATCATTTCCATGACCCCGCAGACCAACGTGGTCAGCATCCTCTCTACCCCGTGAACCACCCCGTGAACCGCCCCGTGAACCACCCCGTGAACCGCCCCGTGAACCACCCCGTGAACCGCCCCGCCCACCGCCCCCAGAACCGCCCCGCGCACCCCCCCCGGAACCCCCCC
>JADGCN010000036.1 GCA_015228975.1 Magnetococcales bacterium | reverse complement strand
AATCGGGGGCGTGGATGACAAGAACTACGAATCCCAAGATAGCTGCGGTTTAGGATATCAAGTTTTTGAAAATGTAATTCCGATCCAATGAAATCCTTGATGTTATTGGTGACGATAACAGATGCGTTTCCAGCAACGGCTAGCTCCACGAGGTGGTTGTCTGACTCATCACGAAGGTTGGGCCGCCATCCAAAAAAAATAGTCGTCCATTTGGAAACGCTAAGCAGTGACTCGAAAAGATCCCAGCGTTCCCTGCTTGAAAGAGGGCTGTTAGCAAAGATGGCGTTCCGACTAAGAAGATCCTCATATTCGGCCAACAGTGCCGCGCCCATCAGCGGTTGAAGCTGTTTTCGCAGACACCGGCGCAGAACCCTCCCGGTTAATGCCATCCGGGCTCAGCAAGGCAGCAACGAAAACGCTGGTGTCGAGAACGACAATCATAGCACATGGTAGCCTAAACGCTATCAGTAGGCATCAAGAAATGGCCAACCCTTTGAAAATTCTGATGGTATGGTTATCTCTTATGTATTAAATCCGATTGTGCTTTAGAGCGCGCCAGGATGATCCCACATCCCGGGGTCTCGGTCAGATCCAGGCGGGTGAGTTGCGGCAGCAGGGGAAGGGATTGGCTGGCGATCCAGCGGGCTATGCTGAGGCTATCGCCATCTTCAAGATCGGGAATTTCGTATAAAGGGTGATGGTCCAACAAGGTGAATATAGGGCTGAACAATTTCTTGACCTCACCGAAATCACAAATCCATCCCATGATGGATTCGAGGGGTGCGGAAAGGTGCAGGCGCAGGGTAAAGGTATGGCCATGAATGCGTCGGCGCGGATCGCCTTCTTGCACCTGGGACAGACGGACGGCACAATCCAGGGTCATCTCTTTCCAGATGCGATAGTTGTGACCATCGTAGTGCGCCCCGGATGACGATGTTTCCATCACCGTGACCCAGGCCAGTTCTGGTAGCACAGGGTGCAATTGTTGCCAGATCCAGTGGGATAACACTTCGCTCGTGGGATTTTCCAGGCCCGGAATATCATTCAGGCAACGATGATGCAGCAACGTTTGGATGGGTTGCCACAGGGTATCGAGGTCATCGTAATCGATGCGGTTGCGCTCTGCCTGCGTGTCGGGGTGACGGGCCGCGATGAGGACACGAAATCCATGGCCATGCATGCGTCCACAGGGGTGTCCAGGTGCGACGTGGGGCAATTGATGCGCCGATTCAAAACGGTAACGGCGCCACACCAAGGTGTTGTGCCCGGGTGCGACATCCACTCCCCGTTCCGGCGTGGCATGGAGACGGATGCGTTTGATGCCGGTCCATGGCATTTGTTGCAGCAACCAATGGGCCAGATTGTCATCCGAGGGTTGTTGCGGCAGGCAATCGTTGAGGAGGCGATAGTCGAGGGGGGCAACGGTATTTTGCCAAACGGTTTGGAGAGTTGCAACCTCGGTACCTGGACGGAGTGCCGGATCCATGGGTGGCGCGGTACGGATTTGCGCCAAAAAACCATGGCCATGCAAACGGCGACTGCGGTGATCTTCAGGCTGGTTGTTGAGAAAGCGGGCGGCCTCGAATCGGGCCATTGATGTTAAAACAAGTTGGTCCATCATGGTATGGCCTTAAGGGGAAGCCAGGAACGCGGCATAGCCATCGGCGCGCAGGCGACAGGAGGGGCAGGTACCGCATCCCCATCCCCAATCGTGTTGTTCGCGACGCTCGCCCAGGTAGCAGGTATGGGTTTCATGGCGCACCAGATCGAGGAAATCTACGCCGCCTAAGGATTGCGCCAAGTGCCAGATATCTCCTTTATTGAGCCACATCAACGGTGTTTCAATGCAAAACCGGCTCGCCATGCCACAATTGAGGGCTACTTGCAACGCTTTGATGGCATCATCCCGGCAGTCCGGATAACCCGAGGAGTCGGTTTGGCACATGCCGGCAACCAACCGGTCGATTCCCCGGCGATAGGCCAGGGCGGCGGCAAAAGAAAGAAAAAGAATATTGCGGCCCGGGACGAAGGTGTTGGGGAGGCCATGCTGAGAGTACGCAATGGCCCGCTCCCTGGTTAAGGCGGTATCGCTGATCTGACCGAGTGTTTGCAAGTTGATGAGGTGGTCGTCGCCCAGGCGTTCTCCCCATTGGGGGAAGCGTTGCCGAATGGATGTCAGAATGGTTTGCCGGCAGGACAGTTCGATGGCATGGCGTTGCCCGTAATCGAATCCTATCGTCTCAACCCGGTGGTATCGGCTCAGTGCCCACGCCAGGCAGGTGGTGGAATCCTGACCACCGGAAAACAATACCAATGATTTTGCTGTATTCAAGGGCCATTCGTTCCAATATCAAAGGTTTATTATGTTTTCCCGACATGGGACAGGGTGTGATTGTTTCAGCTCTCTTTTATTTCCAGGGGGTTGACCAAGTCCAGTTCGGTTTTGCGCAGACGTTGCAGTTTGACCTCACCGCTGCCGGTATGGAAGAAGATTTTTCGACCCCAGGGGCCACCAACATCGGAAGCGACCAGATGCAAACGTTCTTTGCGGATCATGTCCATGGCGGTTTCGACATTTCTTTTCCCGATTGCCACGGTGGAAGCTTCTTCTTTGCCGGGAAGGTTGAACATCATGGCACCACCAAATAATTTGGCTTCGAGTTCCTTGCTGGGGATTCCCATCTGATGGAACCATGAGAGCATGAAGTGGGTGGAACACGAAACGAAATCGCCCATCATTCGGCACACTTTGACGCCGTTTGCGCTGCCGTGGGAACACGAACGGGAGGGTAGTTTGCCATGTCCCATGGCGCTGAGTTTGGTTTGTGGGTGATAAAGAACCAGGGAAACGCACGAACCCAATACCGTACACACTTCTGTTGGACGGGTACCGACGAACAATTCGCCGGGCTCCAAATAGACGGATGCGGGAGTGGTTTCAAGTATGCCCATGCTGTTTTAACATAATTGGGTAGTGATATAGTGTTGAACCGCTTGTTTCAGGTCGGTGTCATGGGAGGCATCGAGCCAGATCATGACAGAGCCGGACACGTGTTTGATTGGAATGGACAGGTCAATCCTGAGAGTGATGGAGTGGGCATCGGCATTGTTTTCATTGGGCTCATTTGGTACGTCAGAGTTGGGTTCCAAGGGGCATGACAGGTTCCAAAGGGTGGGTTTTCCGCGAAAGAACAGGGGTTTGTTTCCTTCCAACTCCGAATCGAGAAGGCGACTCAAAGTGCTGATACAGGTATACAGCAACAGATCTGCGACATCGGTGAGTGCTTCGGCACAGACTTGATCCTGCAGGGCTTGCGGGACGGGTTCACCGTAGAGGGCATCCAGGAAAGGTCCCAGGGAGTCGGCGCGCAGGAGCAGCACGGCGTTGCCGGGGAGATCGGCCTTATTGGTCATCATCAAGCGAAATACCATGTGGAGCAGGCAGGCCGATTCACCGACCATCGAGGTGATTGTTTGGGTCAATTGTTTTGCCGGAGTTGTTTCCAGGCAAGGGGTGGAAAATTCAATTTCGGCATCGACCATTTCGCTCAGCGTTGGCAGGGCGTTACCCAGGCTGAGATTGAACATCTCCTTGATGGCGTCTTCTTCAAACTCAGTGAGCATTGTTGGCACCAGTACGAAAGGTCACACGTGTTATGGTATGGCCATTAATTTTTGATGATCGTTCCAGGAATCGCGAATGATCCTGATGATATCGGCATGGGTGCTGCTTTTGTTGATGTAGAAGCGGGCGCCTGCCAACAGGCAGTCCTCCCAGACTTCGGGATGATTGACCGACGTCAACATGATAACACAGGATGTTGGAAAGGAGGCGAGGATGGTTTTCAGGGCGGCTATGCCGTGCATGACGGGCATTTCGATGTCGCACAGGGTAATATCAGGTTTGAGGGCGTTGTGGAGTTCGACGCCTTCCCGACCGTCTTCGGCTTCGCCGATGACGGAAAACCCCGCTTCTTCCAAGAGTTTCCGGAACATCATACGGATAGCGAAATCGTCATCTATAAGTAAAACAGTATTCTTTTTATCAGCTTTCATAATCATCCCCTTCTAATTTTTCATATTATTTTTTTTAACAGGATCTGGCAGGTTGACGCGAAATACCGACCCTTTACCCAGTTCACTGGTGACGATGATTGTGCCGTGATGGGCATCACAAATCTTTTTGACGATGGAAAGCCCCAAACCTGTACTCTTTTCCTTGCCTGTGGGCCGGGCACTTAATTTTTGGAAAGCGCCAAACAGCCGGGAGTGTTCTTCTTCAGGAATGCCGGGTCCCTGGTCTTGGACGGCGAACCATATGTGGTCCGCATCCTGACCGGAACTGACGGTGACCTGCGTGCCCGGGTTGGAAAATTTGATGGCGTTTCCCAGCAGATTATCGATAACCTGCGCCAAACGTTCTTCATCAAAGGTGATTGTTCGGGTCGGTGTCGGTTCGTAATGCAAGTGAATGGATTTTTTCTCGGCGGCAAAGCGGAACAATTCCATGCGGCTTTGCAGCAGTTGTGTCAGGTTGCCTGGTTTCAGATGCATGTCGAACTGGCCACTCTCAATGACCGTAACATCCAGCAGGTCATTGATAAGATTGCTCATTTGTGTTCCAACATTGTGTATGGTCTGAATAAAACGCCGTTGTTCCTCCTCAGTGAGTTTTAAGTTGAGGAGCATATCGGACAGGCCGCAAATGGAGTTGAGCGGGTTGCGCAGATCGTGGGCCGCCATACCGAGAAATTTGTTTTTTAACTGGTTGAGTTCGATCAGGCGTACTCTTTGCCGGAGCAGTTCCAGTTGGGTGCGGATGCGGGCCAGGACAACGTTGGGCACAAACGGTTTGCGGATAAAATCCACCGCACCCAGCTCCAATCCTTTGGTTTCGTCGGCGGGATTGTTCATGCCGGTGATGAAGATGACGGGAATCTGCGAGGTTTCCGCATGGGACTTCAAGTGCCGACATACTTCAAAACCGTCCATTTCCGGCATGATGATATCGAGCAGAATGAGGTCGGGGACGGGGTCGGTCCTGGCCCTTTTCAGGGCTTGTTGGCCGTTCTTGGCAATGAACACCTTATAGTTATCATGTAACAGGCCCACCAGGACATCAATATTGGTTTTTTCGTCGTCGACCACAAGAATTTTTGCCGATTCTTCAACCATTATAGTCGGTTCCTTCTTTGAACTGCCTGACTTGGTTGCGTCCTTTGCGTTTGGCTTGGTACAACGCTTTGTCCGCCATTTCCACGAAATCTTTTTTTCGATGATTGTTATTGGGGATCAGTGTTACGGTACCCAGGCTGAGGGTGACATGATCGGCTGCTGTGGATTGGGGGTGGGGCAGGTGGAGATCCCGGCATCTGTCCAGGATGCGTTGGGCGGCAACCAGGGCACCTTCGGCATTGGTTTCCGGCAGGACGCAGGCGAACTCTTCACCACCGTAGCGACAGGCGACATCGACACTCCTGGGCAGTGAATTGGCTACAGCCCTGGCGACTTTTGTCAGGCACAGATCCCCCTCAGCATGACCGAAATGATCATTGTAGCGTTTAAAAAAGTCGATGTCCATGAGGATGAGGGAGAGGGGATGTTGGTAGCGCAAGGAGCGTTCCCATTCGTAATCCAGGAATTCATCGAAGCGGCGTCGATTGTAAATACCCGTCAAACCATCCAGAGTGGCCATGCGTTCCAGCAGGTCGCCACGTTTTTTCAGTTCCACATGGGTTTTGACACGCGCCAGGGTGGTCAGTGGGCTGAACGGTTTAAAAATGTAGTCGACAGCGCCCACTTCAAATCCTTTGGCCTCCGAGCGTTCTTCAACCTGGCCCGTTATAAAAATAACGGGGATGGCCCGGGTCATGAGGTTGCTTTTCACCCGACGGCAGACCTCGTAACCGTCCATTTCCGGCATGACGATATCCAACAAAATCAAATCGGGCAAAGGTCCTTTTTCCAGCCGCTTGAGTGCTTGCAGACCATCCTTGGCAATAACTGTTTTATAGTAGGGTTTGAGCAGTCCATCCAGGACGTTGAGATTGACCTTTTCATCGTCAACGATGAGGATTTTGGATTTCTCTTCTTCCATGTTGGCAATGCGATTGTGGATCATGATCCCAAGGTACTCCGGGTCTTGCTTGTTTAGATAGCCAGATGTTCTGTGATCTCTTTAAAAATACGTTGCGCTGTTTCAAATTCATAATCGTCAATTTGTGCTTCCATTTTTTCCAAGTCTGCATGAATAGTCTGGCCTGATAACATTTCTTTGGCTTGAGCCACCAGGAGGAGTGCATCGGAATCGCCATCTTCCAGGAGTTGCCGCAACTGGCTGAAAACAGGTTGCAACTGCTCCTTGGTGGGCATGTCACGGGGCGTTGTGTCAGGTGGTGGCGACTTCATGGGTGTAATAGTCGCAAAATAGTGTTCCAGTCCCGACATAACCCGTTCGACCTCTTGCGAAAATGGTGGCCACAGTTCTTCAAGTCCTTCGATCGAATTGGATTTTAGCATGGTTTCCAAACGTTGGGCAGCTTCCTGCAACGTTTTGGCTCCCATCGTACCAGCCATCCCTTTGAAGGTGTGTGCCAAGCGATGGGCAGCGGCGTGATCGCCCTTGTCCAAGGCTTCCTGAATGGAACGGGTGATATGGCGATGTCCGGAATGGATATTTTTCAATATTTTGTAATATAACGGTTTCTTGCCGTTTACGTTGCCGAGTCCGACCTGTATGTCCACGCCATCCAGTTGATCCGGGAGCGGGGTGTCATCCTGATGTTCAGGTTTAAGGTTGGTGGCGGGCGTGGTTGTGCGCAGTGGTTTGGGGGCGGCATCCCCTACAGGACGCAGTTTGATGAATCGGCGTAACGTTTCAAACAAGGTTGGGGGATGAATGGGTTTGCTCACATGCTCATTCATGCCGACGAGCAAACATTTTTCCCGATCTCCCGCCATGGCATTGGCGGTCATGGCAATGATGGGCAGATCGGCGAATTGGGGATCGGAACGAATCGTGCGGCTGGCGGTGAAACCATCCATGACCGGCATTTGCAAATCCATGAGTACCGCGTCGTACGTGTGCGCACGAACACAATTCACCGCCTCCTGACCATTGTTGGCAATATGGACGTGCAACCCTTCATCTTCCAGCAACTCTCTGGCAACCTGCTGATTGATTTCATTATCTTCAACCAGGAGAATGTTGGCTCCCCGGATCGGGCCCAGATCGCAGCCGGGTCCCCCGGGCAGGGCGTGGTCGGAACGTTTGGTATTTTGTCCCAGGGCGGACAAGACGGTTTCAAACATGACCGAAAGATTGACCGGTTTGGTGAGGAAAACGTCGATGCCAGCATTGTCAGCGGCCAGGGCGACATCTTCGCGGGAATAGGCGGTCACCATGATAATCTTGGGTAGGTTCAACTCGGGAAAACGTCGATTGATCTCTTGGGCGGTGCGAACGCCATCCATTTCACCCATTTTCCAGTCAAGGAATACCATTTTGAATGGATGCCTTTCCCCGGCGGCCCGTTCCAGCTCGAAGATGGCCTCTTCGCCCGATGCAACGGCTGTAACCTGAAAGGAAAAGGATTCCAAAGATTTTTGCAAAATTTCCCTGGCTACGGGATTGTCATCGGCAACCAATACCGGCACGCCAACGTATTCTTTGCTGGGGAGGCGAAATCGACGACGACTGGTGTCTTTGCGGGCCAGGAGCGAGGTGAAGTGAAAGGTGGAGCCCTGGTTGGGCTGACTTTCCACCCAAATGGTACCCCCCATCATTTCCACCAACCGTTTGCAAATCGTCAATCCCAACCCGGTGCCACCGAATTTGCGGGTGGTCGAGCTGTCCGCCTGCGAAAAGGCCTGGAACAAGCGCCCCTGCTGTTCTTCGGTTAGACCGATGCCGGTATCCTGGACCTTGAAGTGCAATTCGATTTGATACTCTGCCTCTTTCAATAAATGGATGGAGAGGACGATATTGCCTTTTTCGGTAAATTTGACGGCATTATTGGCCAAGTTGATGAGAATCTGCCCCAGGCGCAAAGGATCGCCCACCAGGTGCATGGGCACCCCGGTATCCACGTGAAAACTGACCTCCAAACCTTTCTCCTCCGCTTTCATGGCGATCAGGTTGGCGACATCGTTCAACACGTCATCCAGATGAAAGGGTACCGATTCAATGGTCAGTTTGCCCGCTTCAATTTTGGAAAAATCGAGAATATCGTTGATGATTCCCAGCAAGGCCAGTGCTGAGCTATGAATTTTGCTGACATAATCGGCTTGCCGGGAATCCAGTTGGGTCTTCAATGCGAGATGGGCCATGCCAATGATGGCGTTCATTGGTGTGCGTATTTCATGGCTCATGTTGGCCAGGAAATCGCTCTTGGCCTGATTGGCATTTTGTGCGATCTCTTTGGCGGCTTGCAGCTCCCGCGCTTGGTTGCGCAACAGATGCTCCCGGGAGACGGTGACGGTAATATCCTGAATCTGGATGCAGCAATATCGATTGCCATCGTCGTTGCGTATGGCTTTGATCTGTACCATCTGATCCATTCTGGGACTCCCTTCCGCTCTTTCGGAAGCGGTGTAGAGCGGGAAGGGTGTTGGTGTCAGGCGGTGGGAGAGCGTGGTTGGCAACCCCGAGCTCAAGGCATTGTCGATGGCTTTGTGGATGCGTGATTGTTTCAGTTCCTGGAAGATTGTGAACAAGGAGCAGCCCAGAACATCGTCGGATAGCAGACGTGTGGCTTTTTGCATCCACTTGTTCCAAAAAACAACCTTGTGTTTTTCATCGAGTATAATGGTTCCGACAGCGCTCACGTCCAAGGCGTTGGCGAGCAAACTGTTGTCCAGGTCGGCCATGCGACACCAAAATTGTTTACAGGTTGGACAGGATGACTTCCAATTCACGTTTCAGGATGTACATGGCCTGTTGCGAAAACAGCAACACGACGAAACCGCTCAGGGTATGCTGGGTATCTTCTTCATCACTGGTCTTGAAATCCATCATCAGGACAAAGGCGCGTTCATCGTCTTCGTTAGCGCCTTCCATCAAGGATTGCTTTTGCGCCGCCAAATGCGAGGAGATGTCCAATAAGAAACGGCTGGAACCTTTCAAGAATTCGGCCGACTCGAATTCAAATTCCACGCTCATCATCTGCGTAAAGCTTTCCAGGAAGGCGTTGAGGATGACGTTGCCCACGTCCAGCAGGGTTTCCTGCTCCAGTTCCGTCAAAACTTCCAGGGGAATATCTTCGTGGAGCAGGGTGCGAACCAACTCCAGGCTTTCGTTTCCGGGAAAAATCAGCAGGGCCGTGCCTGTCAATTCCCCTTTGAAATTTTGCCTGACCGCCACCAACTTTTCTTCCTGGCTGTCCATCAGCATGTGCGTGGCCTCTTCGTACGGGACCACTTTCAGTTTGGGGAGGGTCAAAAGCACCTCATTCTGCACCATCTGGCTCAAAGAATCGGCAGCCATTCCCAGGCCCATGTTAAAAAATTCCTTCAGGGCATCTTCTTCCAGTTCGCTAAGCCTGAACATTTTTTTTCTTTCCCCGTGCATGATGGGTTCCATACGAGATTTTTTCAGGGGACCGTAAGACGATGGATGGCATCCCGGATACGAATTTTTAAATCAGGAAGTCGCGACAGGTCGAGAAACAGCATGATTTCACCTGAAATGTTTTTTTCTAATGTTTTGAATTGTACTTCCAATTGCAAAACCTTGTCTTGGAGATCCAGGGGGCGACGTTTGGTCTCCTTGGCAACGGTTTCGTTTCCTTCATTGCAGGGTGCCCCCCGGTTTTTGTTGCGAGCGATTTCAATCAAGAGTTCGGCGCTGCGATTGAGATGGACTTCCGGCAGTTCCGAATCCAGTTCTGTCTCCATCATGTTGGCCAGGCTGCCGAGGCATGAGTGGAGGATCAGGTTGCCCAGTTCGGCCAGAACTTCCGCTTCGGAGACCTCGGAGTTGCTTAAAAGTTCGGTGAGAACCTGGCTGCTGGGTTGGGGTACGAATAGAAAGGCGTCTCCGGAGAATGCCGAGGCCCCTTTGGCATCGATGAACGCCTGACGAATCGTATGTGCCTGGGTATCGTAGCGTTGGGCGCACTCGTCGATGGCGGGTCGTTTGGGTAGTACTTTCACGCCAGGGACCGAGACATGAATTTCTTCTCCCAGGAGTTCGCTCAAGGCGGAGGATCCCAAACCCAAGCCAATGTTGAAGGCTTCGGCCAGCAGATCCAATTCCAGTGCGGTCAGTGCGCTCATGGGGAGTGTGGGCAGGTTGCCGTGGTTTTTGGTGACGGTTATCCTGCGACTCCTTGCATGGCGGCGGTGATCTTTTCCTGATTGATGGGTTTTTTGATGAATCCGATGCCGATGGCTTCGGCGCGAAGCTGCATCCGCTCCTGGATATTGGCTGTGACCAGATGAATGGCCAGGCCCGGTTGTTTCTCCAACAATTTTTCTGCCAGATCGATGCCATTCATCCCGGGCATGTTAAAATCGATCAAGGCCAAGTGGAGGGATTGCCCTTGCGCCTTGGCCAGGGCGTCTTCGCCATCCTTCGCTTCCAGCAGATCCCAATCCTTGAATCCATCAGCAAAAAATTTACGGACCATCATGCGAGCAAGGCTGCTGTCATCGACAATCAAGGCCATTTTTTTTTCCATAGTGTTCTCCGAAAGATAGATAACAGGTGGTTACCCCAGCTCATCCGCGCCAGCCAGTAATGCCTGAACGTTCAGTAAAAAGGAGATGCTGCCATCCGGCATGACTGCAGTTCCTGCGAGAATGGGAATGTGAGAGAAAATACGATTGATCGGTTTGATCAGGAGCGAGCTATGCCCCAAAATGGCCCCGACTTCAAGAGCGAAAAGGTGTTCCTGGGCATGCAGCACGGCGACATGGACCGCCGTGGCGGCGAGGAGGCGTTCGATTTCGCGTTGTGGGGCACGCCTGGGACCATCGCGTATCAGCAAGCGTTGCAGGGGGATGAGGGGCAACAATTTTTCCCGAACCCGAACCATGGGCGATTGCATTTTTCCCTCGATGTTGTTCCTGATTTCGTCGCCGTAGAACGAGACCAGCTCAATGACATTGACCTGGGGGAGGGCAAAGGTTTCATTGCTCTCGTGGACGAGCAGGGCCGGGACAATGGCCATGGTTTGCGGAATGGACATGCGAAACGTTGAACCGGTGCCCAGGGTGCTGGCGATGGAGATGGTACCACCCATTTTGCTGAGGGCGTTTTGCACCACATCCATGCCGGTTCCACGCCCGGAGATGGTACTGACTTCCTTGGCGGTGGAAAAGCCGGGCAACATGATCAACTTGAAAATCTCCGTTTCGCTCATCTCCTCGGCCTGCTGGACGGTGATCAACCCGGTGGACAATGCTTTCTCCACCACCAATACGGGGTCGATGCCATGACCGTCATCTTTGATTTCCAGAAATATTTGCCCATGTTTTTGTTCGGCTTTCAGAATGATCCGACCGATAGGGGATTTGCCCAGGCGCGTCCGTTCCTCTGGGTGTTCGATGCCATGATCGACGGCGTTGCGAATGAGATGTCCCAACAGCTCATTGATGGATGTCAGGACGTTACGATCCACTTCCGTCTCTTCCCCGATGAGGTCGAGGACGACCTTTTTGCCAACGGCTACGGCCAAATCCCGTACCAGACGGTGATATTGATCCCAGATGCGCCCGATGGGTTGCAGACGATATTTGATGACTTCATTCTGGAGCCACGCGATTTGCTTGCCGTGAACCTCCAGGAGTTGATCGATGTGATCCGGTTTTTGCGTGATAACGTACTTGAGCTGGTTAAAGGAGGCCCCCAATTCTCCCACCTGGTTCATCAACGTATCCAGTCGGCTCAAGGATAAGCGGATCGACTCCATGGGGGTGGATGATTGGCTGGCGTCGCTATCCGATGGCGCTGTAACCGGCGATTCCGGGGCGGGTGTTGTCGGTTCTGTTTTGGCAGCCGCCGGCGTTGGTGCGGGAGATGCGGCTGCCGGTTCCGGGGATGCCGGTACTGGCGGTGCCGTGTCCCCTTTTTCCTGGGAGTGGGGGACCCATTGGTCCAGCCTCATCATGATAGCCGAATAATCGGTGTTCCCCTCTGAACCCGACTGGGCAATTTCCAGGAGGGTTTTTCGCACCTGGTCCAATACATTGAACAGGAGGCTGCCAATCTCCTGGTTCATGAGCAAATGATCGTCCCGCATGAGGTCGAGGAGGGTTTCCGCCTTGTGGGTCAGCTCCTCCAGGCGTGGGAAGCCCATCATGCGGCAATTGCCCTTGACGGTATGCATATCCCGGAATACGGCGTTGATCAATTCTTTGTGACCCGGATTGGATTCAAGCTTAAGCAACCCTTGCTCAATCCGGTCCAGGGCTTCGCGGTTTTCCGAGAAAAATTCTTCCATCAATGCTTTTTGGATTTCTTCATTGAACATTGATTTGTCGTTTCCAGACGGGTTTCGGATGGGACGGGGTGAGCATGATGGAGAGAGCTTAAGAGGCGTCTCTAAAAGCAGAAAAAGGTACCTGTAACGTGCATCTAAACCGTAGCTATCTTGGGATGTGTAGTTATTGTCATCCTCGCGAAAGCGGGGATCCAGAGGACTTTCCTACCTCCCCTGACTTTCTGGATTCCCGCTTTCGCGGGAATGACACTGGAAAACTACGTTTCCCGTGTTGGTTGCGGTTTAGTTTAAAGGCAGGATGGTCCGAGTTGCAAGGATTGTAGGTTGGATTTCAAATATTAATAAACGTAAACAATGCAAGTGTCGAACGAACACCAATTGGGCGTTTGCCTCGTTTACCATCGGCATCTTTCCGCCATGGAACGAAAGGCATGGTTGGTTGTGAGAGACATCCAACACATTGGAAGATTGCTAATGAACCCCGGCTACCCAAAAGAAAAAGGAGAGGACCCATTGCATGGGGGACAGCAACAGGGTACCCAAATATCCGGTGAAGGCCAAAACCAGGATGATCGGCAGGCCCAACTTTTCCAGGCTGGCCACTTTTTTATTCAGGGGATAAGGGAGAATGGCAGTGAGTACCCGCCCACCATCCAGGGGGGGAAGCGGAATCATGTTGAATACCGCCAGAACAACATTCATTTGAATAGCGGCCATCAACATGGAAGCCACGGCATCCACCATAAACATGGGCAGATAGAATACCAAGCGAAATACTGCGGCACACAACAATGCCAAAAACAGGTTCATGATTGGCCCGGCGATGGCAACCGACAACAGGGCCAGACGGAAAGAGTTGGGAGGGAAATTTCTTGGATCGATGGGGACCGGTTTGGCACCCCCAAAGGCGATGGGCTGACCCATGGTGGCCATGGCGGTAACCAACATGCCGATGGGAACAGCAATGCTCCAGATGGGATCGATGTGGGGTAGTGGGTTCAAGGTCAAGCGACCAAACAATGCCGGGGTGGGATCACCGAAACGGGTCGCAGCATAGCCATGGGCCCATTCGTGCAGCGTGACCGCAAAGACGATCCCAGGGGCCCAGGTAATGATTCCGGTGATGATCTCATGGGTGGCCATCATGGGCGCGGCTCCGCAACCTTGAAATCGTTGGCAACGTGACTGTTTGCCGCAGTGGGCTGATGCATTCCCATGAGTGTACCATTTTCCAGGAAGAAACAACGGTCTGATTGTTCGGCCAACTCGCTATTGTGGGTCACCATGAGGCAGGTGAGTTGCAGAGTCTTGTTTAAATTTTTAAGGAGACTAAATATTTGCCCTGCGGTTTCCCGATCCAGGTTGCCGGTGGGTTCGTCGGCCAAGAGCAAGGCGGGTTCGGTAACAATGGCGCGAGCAATGGCCACCCGTTGTTGCTCCCCTCCCGACAACTGGCCCGGGCGATGGTGCAACCGGTGTCCCAATCCCACCTGGGTCAAAGCCGCTTCCCCCTTGGTGATGGCATCCTTGCGTGACATGCGGCCAATCAACAGGGGCATGGCAACGTTTTCACTGGCGGAGAATTCGGGCAACAAACGATGAAACTGATAAATAAAACCCACTCTTTTGTTGCGATGCCTGGCCAAATCCCGGGCATTCAAAGAAAATACTTCCACCCCACCCAGAAACACCTTGCCCGTTGTCGGTCGATCCAGTGAACCCAGGATTTGGATCAGGGTACTCTTGCCCGAACCCGATACCCCCAACAAAGAAGCCATTTCTCCAGGAAAAAGGGACAAATCAACACCTTTAAGAACTTCGGTCTTTTGCGATCCGCTGCCAAAGCTTTTGGTGATACCCATGGCGTGCAGGAGTGGTGTTTCATTCATAACGTAACGACTCCACCGGATCAACACCCGCAGCCCGCCAAGCGGGATAGATTGCGGCACACAGGCTGATGACCAGGCTGATCCCGACAATCCAGCCAACATCACTCCAGAGTACCACCGAAGGGAGATGATCGATATAATAGACATCTCCATGGAGAATTTTGACAGAAAACCAGTCCTCAATCTGGCTCAGGGCGGCTTCCAGATTAAACGCCAGAAGCAAGCCCAATCCCAGTCCCGACAAGGTTCCGGTAATGCCAATGACGCCGCCGTTGATCAAAAAAATGGCGATGATACTGGACGAGGTCGCCCCCATGGTTTTCAGGATGGCGATTTCCTTGCCTTTTTCCATAACGACCATGATGAGCGAAGAGATGATGTTAAAGGCCGCCACCACGACCACCAAAAACAGGATGGTGAACATGGTTGCCTTTTCAATCTGCAAGGCTTTAAAGAAATGGCGATTCATCTGCATCCAATCCTGGACGCTGTAAGAGGGGCCGAGTGTTTGGGCGAGGTCTTTTCCAACGCCAAAGGCAAAATCGGGAGCCGGGGTAATCATGTCGATGCCACTGACCTCATCTTCGTGCAGGCGCAGCAATGTTTGGGCATCGGCAAAATGGATGTAGGACAGGGCGGAATCGTATTCATACATGCCGGAGTCGAAAATCCCCACCACCCGGAAACGTTTCATTCTTGGCAAAGTTCCCATGGCGGTCACATTGCCGGCCGAGGTCAGGACAGCCACATGCTCTCCCACTTCAACGCCCAGGTTCAAGGCCAGATTTTTACCGAGAATGATGCCGAAGGAAGACAGATCCTCCAAGGTTCCCTGAGTCAGGTTTCCTTGCAAAGCGGAAACATCCTTCTCCAATTTGGGATCAATACCGCGCAGTGCTGCCCCGACCGAATTCCTCGCCCCTTGGAGCATCGCTTGGCTGGAAATGAACGGAGCGGCATGGACGACCTGGGGATGCTGGCGAATTTTATCCAACAATCGAGTGTAATTGTTAATGATACCCGTATGGGAACGCACGTTGATGTGACCCGTCACCCCGAGGATTTGTTTTTGCAGTTCGGCGCGAAAACCGGTCATGACGGCCAGAACGACGATCAAAGCGGCCACCCCCAGGGCAATGCCCCCCATGGAAAGAAAGGTGATCACCGAAATGAAGTGTTGCGACCGTTTGGCCCGCAGATAGCGGAGTCCGATGAACCATTCGTAGCGCTGAACCAGCATGGGCAATGATCCTTCAATCCCTGGAGCGCATCTGCGGAAACAGGATGACATCTCGAATGGCCGAGGAGTTGGTCAACAACATCACCAAACGATCAATGCCAATTCCCGCGCCACCCGTGGGGGGCATGCCGTACTCCAACGCCCGGATGTAATCGTCGTCAAAATGCATGGCCTCCAGGTTACCCGCATTTTTCGCCTGCATCTGCGCGTGAAAACGCTCCGCCTGATCCTGGGGATCATTCAATTCCGAAAACGCATTGGCGATCTCCCAGCCACCAATGAACAGTTCAAATCGATCGGCAATTTCAGGATTGGCCGTCGAGCGCCGCGACAAGGGGGATACCGAAATGGGATAATCCTTGATAAACGTGGGTTGCATCAATTTTTCTTCCACCAGTGTTTCAAACAATTCCAGGAGCAACGCCCCATCATCCCACTCCGACTTGACCTCCATGCCATGTTTGGCCGCCAATGCCATGAGACCCTGGCGATCCAACGTTTCCGCAAGGGTCGCACCCGCATGACGTACCAGGGCTTCCTGCAACGTTAATCGCGACCAGGGCGGGGTGAAATCGATACTCACCCCCTGATGTTCCACGATCAACCGCCCCTCGTTGACATGCTGAACCACCTGAACGACCAACTGTTCAACAAATGCCATCAATTCATGATAATCCGTGAACGCCTGATAAAATTCCATCATGGTGAATTCAGGATTATGCCGCGTGGACAAGCCTTCGTTTCTAAAGTTGCGGTTGATTTCAAATACTTTTTCAAAACCACCAACGATCAATCGTTTCAGATACAGCTCGGGGGCGATACGCAAATAAAGTTCCCGATCCAGGGCATTGTGATGGGTTACGAACGGTCGCGCCACCGCACCACCCGGTATGGGATGCATCATGGGTGTTTCCACTTCCAGGAAACCATTTTCTTCCATGATGGCACGGATACGTCCGACAATTTTGGAGCGGGTTTGAAACAGGGTGCGCACCTCGGGATTGACAATCAGATCCAGATAGCGCTGACGATAGCGGGTTTCGATGTCTTCGAGGCCGTGCCATTTTTCCGGGAGGGGCCGCAAAGCCTTGGCCAGGAGGCAAAACCGTTGCACCCGCACGGTCAGTTCCCCGGTTTTGGTACGGAACAAAAACCCATCTACGCCGATCCAGTCGCCCACATCCAGTTTTTTGAACACGGTGTTGTAAAGGTCTGCCCCCACCTCGTCGCGCTGTACAGCCACCTGCATGGAGGATGTGACATCGCGCAACGTGGCAAAAGTGAGTTTGCCAAAGCTACGCAACAACATGATCCGCCCGGCAACATGCACGGAAACGGTTGCCAGAATGGCTTCATCCTCTTGATTCCCATGGGCATCAAGCAATTGGGCCAACGATTGTTGTGGGCGGAAATCGTTGGGATAGGCGGAAACACCAGCCTGGACGATAGAGGCCAGTTTTTCCTTCCTGACGACCACCTGAGAATTTTCTTCTTTGGACATGGAACCCTTTCTCAAACCTTAAAAATGGGGACAAAACCACAATCTGGCATCAACCGGAAATTCTTTGGGCCAGGGCGGCGCGGATAAAATCATCCAGGTTGCCATCCAGGACGGCATCGGCATTGCTTTTTTCCAGGTTGGTACGCAAATCTTTGACCATGCGGTAAGGATGCAGGACATAGGAACGAATTTGGTGACCCCAGCCGATATCGCTTTTGGCATCGTTGATGGCCTGGGCCTGGGCCTGGCGTTTGTCCAACTCCAGTTGATAGAGCCTGGCCCGCAACATTTTCATGGCTTCATCCTTGTTACGGTGTTGCGAGCGACCATTTTGGCATTGCACGACAATGCCTGTGGGATAGTGGGTGATGCGAATGGCGGAGCTGGTTTTGTTGACATGCTGCCCTCCCGCGCCCGAAGCGCGAAAGGTGTCGATGCGCATATCTTTATCCTGGAGATCGACGACAATGGAATCATCGACTTCGGGATACACGTAGACCGAGCTGAATGACGTATGGCGCCGGGCTGCGGAATCAAAAGGGCTGATGCGCACCAAGCGATGCACCCCCCCTTCGGTTTTAAGATAGCCATAGGCGAACTCGCCCTCAATGCGGACGCTCACCGATTTGCATCCCGCCTCGTCTCCCGCCTGATAATCTTGAATTTCGGTTTTGTAACCATGGGTTTCACACCAACGCAGATACATGCGCAGCAACATTTCCGCCCAATCCTGGGATTCCGTTCCGCCAGCCCCCGGGTGAATCTCCAAAAAGGCGTTGTTGATGTCCGCCTCCTCGGAAAGCATGCGTTTGAGTTCCAGATCATCGACCCTTGCGAGCAACTCCCGAGCCGATTGGTATATGTCCTGCTGAACCGTGGTGTCCGATTCGGCATGGGCCAGGGAATACAATTCCCGATTATCCGCCAATTCCCGTCCCAGACTTTCCCATTCGCCAATGGTCTTTTCCAGACGGCTTTTCTCCTGCATGAGTATTTTTGCCTGATCCGGCTTGTTCCAAAGTGCCGGATCTTCGCTCAATGCCTGGAGTTCTTCCAACCGTTTCTTACCATTTTCGTAGTCAAAGATGCCCCCTTAGGAGAACCAGTTTCTCCTGGATGGCGTCAAACACCCTGTCTATGTTTTCTTCCATGGTGATCTTCGTCAGTTGTCTTAAGCCGCGAGGCGGTTTTAAGGTGAAAACCCATTCACCGTCCCACTCTACCATCTTTCCCGGTGCCACGTCATCCCACTCTCATTATTTTGATTGCATTAAGGGGGTATTTAATGCTAACCAACAAAAAAACGGCAACTTGAAGCCAGCCCTTTATAGATTATAGACCATTTTCGCGGAGCCCAGCCATGTTGTTTGCCATCATCGGAACGGATGTCCCAAACAGTTACTCCAAGCGACTTTCCGTTCGACCCGCCCATGTGGCGCGTCTGGAAACATTGCATCAATCGGGTCGGCTGGTTTTGGCGGGACCATTTCCCCTGGAGGTGGGTGAAGGATTCAGCGGCAGCCTGATCGTCGCCGATTTTCCCTCTTTGGACGAGGCCAAACTATGGGCCGATGCCGATCCTTACGTCCAGACCGGGGTCTACGCCTTGGTCAGCGTCAAACCATTCAAACAGGTGTTTCCCTGATACTTACTGATACTTAGAGAAGAATCCGGCGTTCGCGTTCAGCTTGACACCGGTATTTCGTAAAAGTTGTAGCCGTTCCGGCCCCGCTCTTTGACTTTGTACATCGCCATGTCAGCACATACCATGAGTTCATTTTCCTCCATGCCATGGTCTGGAAACAGGGCGATGCCAATCGAGGCACCTACGGTTGCACGATCACCTTGCCATGTGATGGGTTGGCAAACACTTTGGACAATTTTATCCGCCACCCGGGCTACGCCCTCCCGGTCAATAAGATCCGACAGGATAACGGCAAATTCATCCCCACCCAAACGTGCCACCAGATCGGACGCCCGCAGGCAGGCTCGAATGCGTCTCGTAGTTACAATTAACACATGATCCCCGGCGGCATGTCCCAGGGTATCGTTGACATTTTTAAAATGATCCAAATCGATAAGCATCAAGGCCAGGATTCTTTGATTTCGGGCTGCCTTGGCCAAGGCGAGGGAGAGATGTTCGTTAAACAACACCCGGTTGGGAAGTGACGTCAGCATATCGTGATGGGCCATGTGCCGCATCCGCTCTTCCAATCGTTTACGCTCCAGGATGCCCGACAAGGTAAAGGCGACGTTGGCCAGCAGGGCTTCGTCCTCCGAGGCTTGTTGGTGCCCCGCAGCCAAGTACAATGTCATGACCGCCTGCACCGAACCCCGTGACAGGATGGGCAGACAATAGTGCCCATGTTCCGACATCCCTGGATGGCGGATATCGTGGCGCTCATCCATGTAGGAACTGAACAACAACTTGCCCTCATTCAATGCACGACCGCACATGCACACTCCCGGGGCAACTTCCTGACAGGATTGCATCACGTCTTGATCAAGCCCCTGGGAGGCGACCATGCGCAAGGATCGGGTCTTTTCGTCCACCAGAAAGATAGCGCCCTTGCGTTCCACCTTGAGAAATGGAACTGTCAAGACAATCTGCAAAGCCACCTCCAACAATCGAGGCAGAGGTAACGGCTCCTGGGATGTTTCCAGGAGGGCGCTCAGCGCCAATCGTGCCGCCATGGCGTGGATGTTGGCCTCTTCCAGGCGTTGGAGTTCCGACCCCATTTTTTGCATGGCATTGAGCAGCATGCCGATTTCATCAGAAGGAATTTTGGGGATAGTGGCCCGCAGATTGCCGGACTCTATTTCCCGGACAAAACGAATCCCGGTTTGGAGAGAGTTGTGAAGGGAATAGGCGATGAAAAAAACAATGAGAATGGAGAGAAGAATGGTAAAAACTATGTATCCTGCGTAAAACCTTTCTGTCCAATCCAGATGAAACTGTCGGTTGCTATTTCGGATTTTTTCAAGTTTTTGGATGGCTTCGTGCATGTGCCGCGCCAGGGGAACCGTTATGGATTCACCCATGGCGATCCTTTCTGTCAGAGAAAGGCCCTGATCGCGAAAGATGGGCTCGACGCTACGCCGGTACGCCTGAATGTCCTGATCCACCCCCTGCCAAATGGCAACCTCGGATACCCTTATAGAATTTTTTTCTTTGTCGATCAACCAAGTCAGAATGGCCAACCAATGCCGATGCTGCTGCACCGAAATCGCATCATTGCGCAGCAGGATGTTTTTTTCATGTCTTCTGATTTCCAATAGCGCTTTCTGAAATTGTTCCAGCCGATGCTGTTCCAATTCCATATTGTCAAATATTTTCATATTTTGCCATGCCAACATGGTCAGCAGCAACACCATGCCGACAAGGCTGCCGAACCCCAAACCTAGCTTATGATTAATTGACATGACTATTTTTTTGTCGTGAAGGTTTCCTCAGCCCCCATTACGAATGCTGCAATAGGCCATACTCTCCTTCCCGGTGACCGGATTCTACATCAATAATTTCTTTTCTAAAACATAAAAAAACAACCCAGAGGCGGGGACGGATCCAGTCACTTCGTTCAATTCCCACGATCCATGGGTCATTGCAAGAAAGCTGTTAACTCTTGCGTCACATTCTGCTATAGTGTGTTTGTTCCAGATATGACCACGTTATCGACCGGAAAGGTTGGTTCCCCATGCGTTACAATTCCATCATCACCCTGATGCAGGCGATCATAGCCCTTTTTCAACCAGGGTCGGCGTTCTTACCCGCCCTCATTCCAGTGTCCACGCACTCCTCCCAGAGACGCCGTCGTCGGCTTTAGAAAAAAAATTTTTTGGCGGTGTCGGATCGTTGACCCTTGTGGCGACATGTCCTTTTGCTGGCTGCATTGATGCAAGCCCTTATTAATTAAGGAATTCATCAAAGAAAGGAGCATTTGGACCAAAAAGTGCAGAATCCCCTCAGACTTGGAGTCCATTATCGTCTGGGAGGGTGTCATGCAAGTCTCAGCCTATCCACCCATTGTACGCGTTGCCCATCATACCCCGGGCTGGGGTCCGTTTGCGGCCCCGGTTGCCGGTGAGCAGTCCAGTAAGGCCAATACTTTCGATAGCCGTCGCGATAACAGCTTTGAACAACTGCTCGGACATATCGAGCGCCAGTTGGACAAGCGGCTCGACAGGGGGGCGTCACTGTAATCCATCCCCTGCGTTGCCAACACGGGGGACGCCCAGCCACGGGCTGATGCAACAACCGTTGGGAAGGTCACCACTATGGAAGTCGTCACATTGTACGCTCAACAAGCCTCGGGTGAATTGACCAGTATCCCTTTTTCCCGCGAATGGTTTGAATACCAAGCCTTTCGGCCAACCGACAAGGTGAAGGATATTCAGGGGTTTCCCCACAGAACCGTTCGGCAGTTTCAACGCTCTGATTCCATAAGCTGCGACACTGTATGGGTCGGGGAAACGCTCCATTCCGCCTGACCGCGTCTTGTAACCGGGCCATCAATCTTGACACTCCCCATCTCGTGATCCTCAACGTCCCCGGGGAGACCTGCGGTTCTCGCCGCCGGTCTCCCCGGTAGTAGCACACCTTGGCCTTCAGGACAGACCATCAATAATGGCATTCAATGTGGCACTGGGACGCATGGCCCTTGCCAATTTATCTGGATTGCAACGATAGTACCCCCCCAAATCAATCGCGTGACCCTGGGTAGCATTGATTTCACCAAGAATACGTTCCTGATTGTCGTGCAAACTGGAGGAAACGGGGAGGAATATCCTGCTCAATTCGCCATCCTCCTGCTGTTGCGCCAAGGCTTGGGCCCAGTACAAAGCCAAATAAAAGTGACTGCCGCGATTGTCCAGCTCCCCCGTTGTCGGCTTGGGGGATTGATTGTTGAGCAACACCTTTTCGGTGGCCTGGTCCAGCGTTTTCGCCATGAGCGTTGCCCGGGGGCGATTTTTCGTCTGTCCCAAATGATCCAGGGAAGCGGCCAGGGCTGCGAATTCCCCCAGGGAATCCCAACGTAAATGTCCCTCTTCCACAAACTGTTGCACATGTTTGGGCGCTGAGCCCCCGGCACCCGTTTCAAACAATCCCCCCCCCTGCATGAGTGGCACGATGGAAAGCATTTTGGCACTGGTGCCAACCTCCAGGATGGGAAAAAGATCGGTATTGTAATCCCTGAGGACATTGCCGGTAACGGATATGGTATCCTGACCCTCTTTGGCGCGTTGCAAAGAGATTCGGGTCGCTTCCCGGGGTGCCATGAAGCGGATATCCAAACCGTGGGTATCCATTTTTCCAAGGGAAGTTTTGGCCTTATCCATGATCTGTCGGTCATGGGCACGGCCGGGATCCAGCCAAAAAATGGCAGGACTTCCGGTTAGTCTCGCACGCTTGACGGCCAATGCGACCCAATCCTGGATGGCCCCATCCCGTGTTTGGCACAGGCGCCACACATCCCCCTTGCGAACGGTGTGTTGCAACAGCGTTTCCCCGTTTGCGGCCACAACGCGGATGCTGCCATCGTCCGGGGCGGCAAAGGTGGTGGCATGGGAACCATACTCTTCCGCCTGCTGCGCCATGAGTCCCACGTTGGCAACACTACCCATGGTGGTCGGGTCGAATGCACCATGCTGTTTACAAAAATCAATCGTTTCCTGATAGACCCCGGCGTAACTGCTGTCAGGAATCACACATTTGGTATCGCAGGGCTTGCCATCGGGTCCCCACCCCTTGCCCCCACCACGAATCAGGGCGGGCATGGAAGCATCTATAATAACATCACTGGGAACGTGCAGGTTGGTAATTCCTCTGCCGGAATGAACCATATACAAAGGCGGTTGCCGCGCCATGCATTGGCGAATGTCTTCCTCAATGCGTTCCCTGGACTGGGCAGGGAGTTTTTGCAGCCGGGAAAATAAATCGCCCAGGCCATTTTTCGGATCCACTCCCAACTCTTGAAAGGTTTTCTCATGTTGGGACCATACATCGCGAAAATAGACTTGGACCGCATGACCAAACAGAATGGGATCGGATACTTTCATCATGGTTGCTTTGAGGTGCAACGAAAACAATACCCCCTCCATTCGCGCCAGCTCCATCTGCCTTTCCAAAAAATCAATCAATGCTTGAATATCCATAAATGTGGCATCGATGACAGTACCCGGATGCAGATTCAGCTCATTTTTCAGAGTGAGGATGGCTCCATCCCGGGTAATCAATTCAATACGCGCTGTACCCGCAGCCGACTCCTGAACCGTTACCGATTTTTCATTGGCATAAAAATCCCCTCGATCCATAGTGGCCACGTGTGTTTTGGAATGGGGATCCCAACGCCCCATGGCATGCGGATTTTTTTTGGCGAACTCTTTGACCGCCCTGGGTGTTCTGCGATCGGAATTACCTTCCCGGAGTACGGGATTAACCGCACTACCCTTGATCCGATCATACTTCATTCGGATCTCTGTTTCTTCCGGCGTGGAAGCGTTTTCCGGATAATCCGGTACAGCATATCCCTGGCTTTGCAGTTCGCGGATTGCCGCCTTGAGTTGCGGAACCGAAGCACTGATATTGGGTAGTTTGATCACATTGACATCGGGGCTGTTCACCAACGACGCCAACTCTTTCAGGTCATCGGCTTGACGTTGCTGTTCGGTGAGGTTGTCGGGAAAATGCGCCAAAATGCGACCACCAAGGGAAATGTCCTTTGTCCCGACAGTTATGCCCCCCTGGCGCAGGTAGGCCCGTATAATGGGAAGCAATGAGGCACTTGCCAACTCCGGGGCTTCATCAACTCTGGTATAGATGATATCTGGTTGGATTGCAGGGAACTCTTTTGACATGAAAGCCTCCAGGTTGGATGGTATTTATAGGTTCGGTCTGATAGTGTGCCGAGCGATCAAGCGCCGCAATCATACCAGGGAATGTACCCAATCCAATCATTCTTTGGTCATTAAAGAGGGAGATTCTCCCTGGCTGGGTGTATCCCTATCCATAACTCAAAAAAAAATCTTTAAACCTTGATAGCCATTTTTTTTCAGTATATCTTGCCCACGAAAGGAGGCAGTGCGCTAAACATGGTTATTCTGCCCCGGTGTTCATTCAAACTCAATACCTATCCACACCTGAATTCTAATTCCCTATGAGGATGGTTCCATGAATACGATACACAGTTCGAATTTTGAAGATTTACCTCTCGAAGAGTTGGTTTCCTTAAGCACCGACCTTGACCAGATAATCAAGAAAAAACGTCGCGAAAAATCCAAGCAAATCCGCACACAAATGAATGAACTAGCCCGGGTGGCCGGTTTTGAATCCGTCGAAGAATTCATGGAGAGTCAGGGCGGTCGGATGACCAGAAGCGACAAGGGAATCAAACTCCCCCCCAAATATCGCAACCCCGATAACCATGAACAAACCTGGAGTGGAAAAGGACCAACACCCAAATGGTTGCGAGATCTTGAATCCCAAGGGCGCAATCGCGACCAGTTCCTTATCCACCATTCATCCTGACGCCGTCCAACCCCTTCGACGCGGACTCTCCTTGCCAAACTCTGGAATCAAGTATACTTCCGGCACAGTTTGAAGCAATGGATCAGACAGCCATACCGGTCAACTTGCCAGTTCCCCACCAGGTGCATTGATGAATTTCTTCACCCACCTGGCGGGGAATTTGTCGCAGTGGAAGTAGCAATTTCGCCTCAAATAAGATATTATCTGCACTCATGGATAATCCCAATTCCCAACATGCCTTTCATGCGCTCGTGCGCGGGCTCCTTCTGGCCCTTTTGGCAGCAGGCGCTCTCTTGGCTTGTCTGGCTTCACCCGCTCATGCCAACCTCAACGTTGGCGATAAATTTGGCTCCTGGAGCTTCTCCTGTACCGCCGTTGGTGTGGACAAAACCCGCTGCGGCATGGTCCAGGTGGTTGCCGCGCAAAAAACCGGAAAAAATATTGTCAAGGTCGTCGTCGGCTATCTGGGAAAAAATAATGAACTGGTGCTGATCGTCCACACCCCCATGAACATATTTCTGGATACAAGCGTTTTGGTCAAGGTCGATCAGGGTAAACAGATCAAGATGGCTTTGCAACGCTGCCAACCCGAAGCCTGTATCGCTGCTTTGCAGATCAAACCGGAATTTTTTAAAGAACTCTCCTCCGGTTCCGCTTTAAAGGTGGGATTTGTTCTGTGGAGCGATAAAAAAGTACCCGTTATCGTCCCCGTTCCCCTCACCGGCTTGGCCGAGGGGATGGCCAAGATAAAAAAAGAAACCGTCCCGGTGATACCTCAGGATGGCAAAGAACCCGATTTGATGCTGTAAGGCCGCTGGTGATCTCTTGACCTGCTCCAAACGCTAGCCATACCCATATACATAGTGCAACCAAATCTCTGGACCAGGCCCCCCCCCTTCCCCGGTCCAAGACAGGTTTTTACGTCTACAAAGAATTCACCAGACTACTGGGTCAACAAAGCTGAATTGACGGGTAGAGACGCCCCAGTTTGATCCTCGCATCCTGGGTCGTGAACTGCCAATTCACCTTGCAGTCTCTCCGATTGCGCTCTGTTTCCCACGCGGAAACTTCCCTGTCCAGCGTCTCTTTATCAGGAATCCGCCGGTCCAAACACTGACCACTGAGAACGCTTAACTCTATTTCCGCCATATTCAACCAGCTACCGTGTTTCGGTGTATAATGGATCTCAAGACGATCCAGTATCCTGCGTGCTTCCGCCGGTGCAAACGCTTGATACAATGACGCTGGCTTGTGTGTGTTCAGGTTATCCATCACAAGGACAATCTTGTCGGTGTCAGGATAGTAATTATCAACTACATCACGAATTACATGAGCAAAATCAATTGCCGTCCTGCGGTAAGTACTCTTGACATGCCGTTTCCCTG
>JADGCN010000035.1 GCA_015228975.1 Magnetococcales bacterium | reverse complement strand
CGAAAGCGGGAATCCAGAATGAGTCGGCACGGACGAAACGATGATCAAGGCCGATGGGATGATAAGGTATGTGACGGGGTTCCGACTTGCTGGAATGAATCGTCACATTGGTCATTTTTTTTCTGGGCAACCACTTTCCCGTTGCCTATAATTCAACAAAGAACTGTACTAAAGTATCGCATCTTTCATGATGAGGAGAATGACATGAACTCGCAAACAACAGATAAAATTGGTAAAAAACATCAAGATGGTTTCACCCTGGTCGAATTGATCATGGTCATCGTCGTCATCGGTATCCTGGCTGCCATGGCCCTGCCAAGGTTTGGTAATGTGTCTACCGAAGCTGGTTCCGCCACAGCAGCTTTGGGAACACAATCCGCAGCCTCGGTAACCGAATGTCGGGCCAAGTGGGGAACTGATACAGCCAAAGCTGATGCTGTGTGCGGAACAGCTGCTGGGAATACTATCAACAATAAGTAGCTGAAATAATGCTCTGGCTGGCATCATAGCTAGCTGGTGCCGGTTTTCTGCGGAAAGTCTCAACACCATGCTTTCCTTGGATTTGCGCACCCGAGAGACTGGAGCTTTTCTCTGTAAACTCTGTCTCTCGGGGGTGAGCGCTTGTTTATAGTGCCTATTTTGCGGCTTGGTTGCGGCTGGGCCGTTTTGTGTATGGTATAAAGACCTCGTTCCACATCGAAGTATGAATGCTCCCCGCATTTCTGCTATCCTCTTCTACCATGAGTGACCTCACCCAACCGCATGACCGCCTATTCAAGGCATTGATGTCCCATCCAGAGATCGCCGGGGCCTTGCTGCACGAATATCTGCCCGAAAAAATTTCCGCGTTGCTGGCCCCCTTGCCACCACAGTTGGTGGATGGCTCGTTCGTGGATGAAAAGTTGCGAGGATATTTCTCAGACCGCATGTTCGTTGCAACCATGCTCAGCGGCAAGCCACTACACATCTACGTACTGATCGAGCATAAAAGCTACCCGGACCGGAAGGTCGGTTGGCAGGCGTTACGTGGCACGTTCGCTTTTCTAGACCAGAAGACTCGGGAAAATAAAGACTGGACCCAGTTGCCAGCCATCGTCCAGATGATTTTTTACCATGGGGAACAGGAGTGGCATGTTCCCAGTGAATTCATCACCCTTGTGGATGCGGACCCCATTCTCCACCCTTGGCTGATGAATGTCCGGTTTGTCACGGTGAACCTCGGCAACATTGAAGATGCGCAGATTGCACGCCATGCACGGCTGCGAGCTGGCTTGTTGGCCCTGAAATATGGCACCCGGGACGCGAAAGCCCAACACGATGCCTTGGAAGCCATCGTGGTCGCTTTGGCCGAAGCGCCAGAACTTTTGTTCCCCATTGTGATCTATCTGTTAACCACCTTTCCGGAACTGGATAGGGAATCGGTCCGAGGTATTGTCGTTCGGGTTTGTCCACAGGAGGAAACGGAAATGATGTCTCAATTCGCACGAGAGATTGTTGAACAAAACAAGCAGATGATGTCCCAATTCGCACGAGAGATTGTAGAACAAAACAAGCAGATTTGGTGGAAAGAAGGACGTCAGGAGGGGCATCATGAAGGCGCATCCGCATTGCTGCTGCGCCTGCTCAAACGGCGTTTTGGATCATTGCCGGAGTGGGCGGAAGAACGCATTCGCAGCGCTGATGCGGCAACACTGGAAAACTGGGGGGACCGGGTTTTGACCTCTCAATCCCTGGAAGATGTCTTTCGCGAATGACAAACGGCCAGTTCCCCATTTCCTTGACAACCGGGGGAACGTAAATAGGAGGTGAACAAAAAAGATCCAGGACATTATGTCTGGATTCCGTTAAAATGGCACCTTTTAGATTAAGCCTTCCGGTAACGTGGGGCCATCATTCGGTCGGCTGGATTGTTTTTGCGCCGGCACCAGTCACCCTACCGGGATGTGGAGGAGCCAAAAACGCATGTACCGCAGCCATTTTGGATTGAAAGAACTACCCTTCCAAATAACACCCGATACCGATTTCCTCTATTTCAGCCAAGCGGCCCAGGAAACCTTGAACGTTGCCATGGTCGCCCTGTCCTTTGGCGAAGGTTTTGTCAAAATCACCGGGGAAGTCGGCACCGGTAAAACCTTGTTGTGCCGCAAATTGTTAACCATGCTCGGCGAGCGTCATTTCGTTACCGCCTACCTGATCAACCCCATGATGAAACCGGAGGATGCCTACAAGGCCTTCGCCGGTGAACTGGGATTGGAAGCCTTCGACGAATCCCGAGGATTTCAACATTTCATCAAATTGATAACAGATCGCTTGATCGAATTGAAGGCGCAAAACAAAAACGTGGTGTTGTTCATCGACGAAGCCCAAACCTTGGCGGATGAAACCTTGGAGGCGATTCGCCTCATGACCAACCTGGAAACCGAAAAACAAAAAATTCTCCAAGTGGTTCTCCTGGGGCAGCCGGAACTCGATCAACGCCTGGAAAACCAATACAATTTACGGCAGCTACGGCAACGGATCACCTTTTCCAGTCGCCTCAAACCCATGAATCTTGAAGAGATTCACCTTTATTTGAACCATCGCCTGCAAGTCGCCGGTTATCAAGGGGGCGAATTATTCACCCCCAAGGCGATCAAACGTATCCATGGTCACAGCGGTGGTATACCACGCCTGATCAATATTCTGGCCCACAAAAGCCTCATGGCGGCATTCGGCAAAGGGGTCACCAGCGTCGACACCGTCCATGTGGCCGCCGCCGCCGCCGATACCGAAGGTTTGTATGCGACTGGTTTAACAGGGAAAATGAAACGTCTGTTTCCGCGTCTGATCACCGTTGGCGTCAAGTGGCCAGCAGCCGTTTTTGTGCTTGGCTGGTGGCTTGATTCCCATCTTTCGGACCATCTGTCATGAGTCTGATCAACCAACTGTTGGTGGACCTGCGGGATCGCCAGGCCAGACTCACCGACCAGGCGGATCTGTTCGCCCTCGGCGTGACCCCCATCGCGGCACCCGCAACTGAAAAACGCCCGGAACCCAAACGTATTGGATTGCCTGTCATCGCCACAATCGCCATCCTGCTCGTCGGCGGGGCCGGTACTCTGGCCTGGCTGTACAGCCATGGCAAGCTGCAACTGCCCCGTAGTGGCGTCATTCAGGAAAAGATCGAACCGCCCCCGAACCTTCCCGTGGCCGCCCTGGCCCCCAATCCGCTGCCCCCCCCGCCACCGGCGGCCCCCGCGCCGGTCGCCGCCCCTCCGGAACCGACGCCACCAGCGCCACCACCCAGCGGCATGGCCCACCTCATTACCGAGGAAGAAACGGTTGCCGCCCCCAGAGTCATCGTCACGCCGACATCCACGTCGGAGGGGTCGGCGTCCCATTCCAGAGAAGTTCCGACAACGGCACCGCTCGCCAACCGGGGCAACCAAAAACCGGGAGCGGTCCCCACCCCGCCGCCGCCGAAAAAAGTCAAAGCCGATCCCCTCCCCTTGAAACCGACATCGACGATGGCCCCTCCCGTGGTCATCAAGGCAGCCCCCCCCATCATTCAACGCAGCAGACCCGATGGTGCGCCCGGTCTCAACTCCATCGACAACATCACCTCGGTGGGTCTGGAATCCTCCGCGACCACACCACCCTCCGCGAAACCCGGCAAACCCACCAACATGATCGTGGCCCGCAAAGGGCCGGAATCCACGGCAACACTGGACACGGTCATGCCATTGCAGCCCGCCCAATCCTTGACCTGGGCACGTACCCTGTTGGAAGAAGGCCAATATGAAGAGGCGGAACGGGTGGTGCGGCAGCAGACCGCGCAGGAAGGGGAATCGCCCGCCGCCCTGGGAATCATGGCGGTCCTCGAACAAAAACGTGGCAATCTGGAATCTTCCAACCGTTATTACAATCGTCTGCTGCGCCTGGAACCGGATCAATATCGGTGGTGGTTGGGCATGGCGGTCAATATGGACCAATCCAAACACAAGGGTGAAGCCATCTCCTTTTACAAACATGTGATCAAAATGAATCCGCCTGATAACCAGGTCGTCCGCTTCGCCCAAGAACGATTGCGTGTCCTGGAAGGCAATACCACCCAAGCCCCCTCACCCTAGCCGTCCGTTATGGAAACACCATCCCAAGCCCCTTCCGTTACCCGGCGTCCCAAGCTCGGGGATATGTTGGTCGAAGCCAACATCATCTCGGCAGCACAATTGAAAGAGGCGTTGGATTATCAGCACGCCAAGGATGTCAAATTGGGTGAGGCACTCGTTGCCCTGCACTTTCTGACCGCTCAGGAACTGACCGATTTTTTAAACAATCAACGCAAGACACTCATGATGGGTGACCTGCTCGTCAAGGCGGGTAAAATCACCTTTCAACAGTTGCAGGAAACACTCAAGGAACAAAAACGTTCCGGATCCCGCTTTGGTGAAGCCCTCGTCACCCTGGGCTATTTAAGCGAACTGGGATTTGCGCAATTCTTTGCCAAACATATCGGTGTCACCTGTCTCGATTTAAGCACCATCACCGTTGAGGACGCCAGCGTCAAGATGATGGAGGAAGAGGCGATCCGCCGTCTGCGGGCGCTGCCCATCAAGCGGGCGGGCGGAGGGGTGCTGGTGGGGATGGTGGATCCCACGGATCTTCTGGCTTTCGATGAAGTCACCCAGGCACTCAGGCGCCCCATCGAGGTCGCGTTGATCCTGGAAAAACAGATGCGCCAGGTCCTGGATCGGGTGTTTCGCAAGACTGGGGAAATCCAAGGCCTGATGCAGGAACTTGGCGAGGAAATGAGCCGCAACCGCCTGGATCTCAACCAGTTTGTCAATGCTGAGATGGTCCAGGACGCCCCGGTTGTCAAAATTTTGCAAACCTTGTTTGAAGAAGCCATCCGCCAAAACGCCTCCGACATCCACATCGAACCGGGCCAGCATGTGTTGCGCATTCGCAAACGGATTGACGGCGTCCTACATGAGCAGATCATTCGCGAAAAAACGGTGAGCGTCCCCTTGCTTTCCAAACTCAAGCTCATGGCGGGTCTGGAAATTTCCGAACGGCGTCTTTCCCAGGGGGGACGCTTCAGTCTGAAAGTGGGCGACAGCGATGTGGACGTGCGTCTTTCCACGTTGCCCACGGAAAACGGCGAGAGCGCGGTTCTGAGAATATTGAACCAAACCACAGGATTGACCCGTCTCAATCGCACCGGCCTCCCCGAGGATTCCATCCAGCGGATCGACAAATGGATTCACAAACCCCATGGTTTGGTCCTGGTCACCGGCCCAACCGGTTCGGGAAAATCGACGACCCTCTACGCCGCCCTCAATGAACTGAATACCCCGGGTAAAAAAATCATCACCGTCGAGGATCCCGTGGAATATCGCCTGGACCGGATTGTTCAGGTCCAGGTGCATCCCAAAATTGGCTTGACCTTCGCCAGTGTCTTGCGCACCGTGCTGCGCCAGGATCCCGACATCGTGCTGGTGGGGGAAATGCGCGACGAGGAAACCTGCGACATCGCCATTCGCGCCGCCTTGACCGGACACTTGGTGCTTTCGACCCTGCACACCAACGATGCCGTCTCCACGGTCATCCGCTTGTTTGAAATCGGCGCACGCGGCTTTGCCGTCGCCTCTTCGCTCATTGGCGTCATCGCCCAACGCCTGGTCCGCAAAATTTGCCCTCAATGTAGCCAACCTTATCAACCTTCTGTTCAGGAACAATCCTGGATCGAAACACTGGCACCCGATTTGGCCGGTGCCGTCTTCCACAAAGGGGCCGGATGCAGCCAATGTTTGCAAACAGGTTACTCCGGTCGGGTGGCGGTTGCGGAAATTTTGGAAATCGATTCGCAACTGGCCAATCGCATCCGCCACGAAGATTCCTCTGGATTCGAGGAGGTCGCCCGTGCCAATCCCAACTACATCACCCTCGGCAAAAGGGGGGTCATGCTGGCGAGCCAGGGTCGGACCACGTTATCGGAAGCTATGTATCTGGCCGGGGAATCTTGATCATGATGGTAATGGCCCGACCGATCATGCTTTATTAGTTCTTTAGGCAAAAGGTACCCATTCTCATGAAGGTCTACAAGTTTGTCGGTCGGGACCGGGAAGGCAAAAAGGTCACTGGCGACATGCCCGCCGAATCCTCCACTGACCTCGCGGAACGCCTGCTCAAACGCGGCATTCAACCTTTGGAGGTCAAAGAATCGGCTTCCCTCGTCAATTTGGGCCTGTTGGAGGAACTTTTCGGCCAAACACCGCCAAAAACCGACGATCTGGTGCTGATGTCCAGGCAATTGCAAACATTGGTACGCGCCGGCATCCCCATGGTTCGCGCCATCAATGGCGTCCAGGGGGGATCGCGTAATGCCATGTTGCAAAAAGCCTTGAACCAAATCGCCACGGCCCTGGAGTCGGGACAGGACCTGTCACGCGCCATGGCCTCCCACCCGAAAATTTTCAGTACCCTGTTCGTCAACATGATCCGCGTTGGCGAATCCACCGGGCGCCTGGATGAGGCCTTCGGGCAACTCTACCGCTACATGGAATTGGACGCATCCACCCGCAAACAGATCAAATCGGCCCTGCGCTATCCCACCTTTGTCATGTCCGGGATGTTTGGGGCGTTGTTTGTCATGACCTATTTCGTGTTGCCCAATTTTATGGGATTTTTCCAATCTTTTAAACTGGATCTCCCCTGGCAGACCAAACTGTTGATGGCAACATCCCAGTTCACTGTGAATTATTGGTATTTAATCCTCATCGCCCTGGCAGCCGGAATAACAGGATTTATCTCCTATATTAATAAACCGGAAGGCAAACTGTGGTGGGATCAGATGAAATTCAAGTTGCCCATCGTCGGGGACATCATCAAACGCGGCACCTTGGCCCGATTTTCCCGCTCCTTTGCCATGGCGTCCAAATCGGGAGTCCCCATCCTCGGCGTCCTGGAATCGGTCGCCCATGCCGTAGACAATGCCTATGTGGCCAAAAAGATTTGGGAAATGATGATCGCCATCGAACGTGGCGAAAGCCTGGTCCAGGCCGCCTACGCCACGCAACTGTTTCCACCCCTGGTGATCCAAATGTTGGCGGTTGGCGAAGAATCCGGTAGCATGGACCAAATGATGGACGATATCGCCTCGTTCTACGAACGTGAAGTGGAATACGATGTCAAGGCCCTCAGCAGTGCTATCGAACCCCTCATCACCATCATCATGGGCATCATGATCGCCATTCTCGCCATGGGGGTCTTCCTCCCTCTGTGGGATCTGGTCAAGGGAGCCAAGTAGGGATGCGCGGGCCAAACCAGCCGTCACCGGTCAGGAATTGTGGCAACTTATGGATATAAAACAGTTACTGCAAAAATTTCTGAATAAGAAGGGGAGTTCCGATGCCCAGGTCGGGCTCTCCTGGGACGATGCCGGACTCTCCATGGCCCTGGTAAGCGGCATGCTCACGGATACCCCCAGCGTCGAAGTGCTGCACCATACCCCTTGGGAAGAAGGGGTGGGACGCTCCCTGGTACTCCTGGGATTGGCCAAACGTTTCGACGCCCTGAAGGTTCCCTATATTTTTTGCCTGGATCTGGATTCCTATTCCCTGTTCCCCAACGATGCCGCTGACGTACCCCAGTCGGAACTGGCGCAGGCCATGAAATGGGCCGTGCGCGATCGCCTCGACTTTTCGGTGGAGGAAGCCATCGTCGATTGTTTCTTCATCCCCGACACCATCCGTGTCGCCACCCAACGCAAAGTCTATGTGGCGGCCACACGCAAGGAAGATGTCAAGAAATGTTTGGAAGTCATCCGTCCCACCCGCCTGGAACTGAAAGCCATCGAAATCACGGAACTGGCATTGAACAACCTCGCCTCCTTCCTCCCCGAAAGCCCCAAAGGATTGGCCCTGCTCTATTTCCCGCCGGCTGGCGAATGGGGATGTTTGCTGGTCTGCCGCGGTGGTTCCCTGTTTCTCGCCCGCCGCGTCGCCGCCATGAGCGCCGATGCCCTGGAACTGGGCATCGATCCGGGTCGGGCCATGGCCTCGGATGTCCAACGCTCCCTCAACTATGCCGAATCCAATTTTTTCAACCAACCCGTGGAAATCCTCTACCTGGTCGCCACACCGGAAGTTGATCACTTGTTGCGGCACTCCCTGACCAACCATTTGAACGTCCGCATCAAATCCTTGCAACTGGACTTTTTGTTCAAAGGCCCCATCCCCGAAGATCCCATGGCCTTCATCCACACCCTGCCAGCCCTGGGTGCCGCCCTGCGCAGTGTGGAGACAACGGAATGATTCGCCCCCGTATCAACCTCTATGATCCCGAGGCCTTTCCATCCAGTCACGATTGGCTCGATGCCGGCAAGGCCTTTTTGATCTATTTCGCCTTGTTTTCCCTGTTGTTCATAGGCAGCATCGTCGTCGCCGTGCAAAAGTTCATGGTGGCCCGGGAATTTACAAGCCTGGAAAAACAAAAACAAACGTTGCAAACCGTCATGCGAGAATTTGAAACCAGTCAGCAATTCGCCAGTCCCGACCCGGCGCAAATACAACACCAGGAACAGTTGGAAAAAGACATCAAAGTAAAAAAATTGGTGTTGGAACTCCTTTCGGGGCACACCGTGGGCAACCGCACCGGTTTTTCCGGATATTTCGCCGATCTGGCCCGCAAACCGTATCCGAAGCTGTGGTTGACGCAAATCCAATTGCGCGACGGGGGACGCAACCTTGCCATTGTCGGACGGACCCTGGTACGCGCCGATGTCCTCGATTTTTTCCAATCACTCAGCGAAAGCAAGGTTTACAGTGGTCGCAATTTTCAATATTTCCAAATGAAAGCCATTCCCATCCAGAGTGCGAAGGAGCAACCCGTGGTCCGTTTTGCTTTCGGCAATCAATTGGAAGCCATCAAGGAGGTGTGGGACAACGATTTGACGACCGGGGAAGCCAAACCGGGACAAAACGAGGATAAAATGCCCATCGATTTGTCCGAAAAGTTGGAAGCGGCCAAAAACAGGCCCAATCCCCTGGCTATACTTAATAAACTCATGGGACAGGGAGAAAAACCGTGAGCCTTCTTTTGTCCTCATTAAAAAATCTGGATCTTCGTAAACGCCTTTCCCAGACGCAATCCACCCCGCAGCCCTCCATCGACGTCGATGAAACCATCCGCTTGGATGGCGAAGTGGACTTTAAAAAGGAAGCAATCGTCATTGGCGAACGATTGCACAATCAAAATAACAGAAAAACCATCTTTCGTCTGACGTTACTCCTGGTGTTGATCCTGGGGGCCGTTTTCATTGGCGGGAAACCATTGTTTTATAAGTTTTCAAATACCATGGAGCCTATCGTCGGCAAAATTGGGCTCCTGGCATCTGCTTTGGGTCTCATTCCACCCCCCGCAGGCGTGGAGATGCCATCTGTCAAACCTGCCACCCCCGTGCTTCCCGAGCCAACTGCGGAAGCGCAATCTTCTCAAGTTGCAATACATAAAGAAACAGGAGCGCAAGAACTCCCAGCACCGGAAAATACCAATCTGTTGCTCGACAAAAAATTGGATTTTTTGCTCCCCCCAGAGCCTGTTGACAAACATCAGACTCCCGCCAAAGCGAAACCTGATGCCCACGCCCCCCCCGGAGAGCAGGCGCAAGCACCCACCAAAGCTTCTCCACCGGCAACTCAGGCGGCACAGGGCGTTGCAGCCGCACCAGCGACCAGGGAGCGGACGCGCCCGGCAGCCAATCCAGAAAGCAATACGCACGCCGAGCGGAAAAAGAAAACGGAGCGTAACGCAGCAGCACCGCAACCGGTTCAGAATGCCGCACAGGCACTCCCCCCCGTGCCACCCACCCAAGAGGTTCAAACACCCGCTCCCCCCCTGGAACTGACCGAGGTCAAAACCCAACAACACCTGCAAAGCATTCAAGCCTTGGAGCAAGCACGTCAGGCCCTGGCCAGCGGCGATATCTTTCGTGCCGATTCTTCGCTTGCCAAGGTGGACGCCTTGATGCGTGATCGAGAAGACTATCTGGCCACATTGGCCGCCTTGGAACACCGCCGTGGTGCCCATCACCGGGCATTGGGGATTTACCAAAGGTTATTGCTGCGTGATCCCAGCCGCAGCCAATGGTTGCTGGGTTTGGCCCTGGCCCAGGACCGGTTGGGACAGGGGGGGGAAGCCCTGGGCACCTATCGTAAAACAATTGCCGGACATCAGCTCACGGGAGAAGCTTTGGGGTTTGTCCTGGGACGAATCGATTTTTTAACCCGCCAGGCCGCCCAACAATGATTCCCGGGCGTGTTGCCATTCAAAACAATCCCAGCAACCCGGATCAGGGGGTGATCCATGAACAATAACAGGATATTGGTAGTCGATGACGACCATGATCTCTTAACTTTCTATAAAGTTCTCCTGCAACCACCCCAAGAAAAGAAACGCCTGCTCCTGGAAGAGTTTGTCAATGCCCCCATCCAAGAGACGAGCGCGAAACCCGTTTTTGCGGTGGATACCACCGATCAAGGCGAAGACGCGGTACTCCTGGTGCATCAATCCATCATTGAAGAGCAACCCTACGCCATTGCATTTGTCGATATGCGCATGCCCCCCGGCATCGACGGTCTGGAAACCGCCAAACGCATACGCGCCTTGGACGACAGGATCACCATCGTCATCGTCACCGCTTTTTCCGACCGCACGGTCGATGAAATCCAACAACAACTGCAACATGACCTGTTGTTCGTCCGTAAACCAGTCACCCATGATGAAATATTGCAACATGCCCGCAACGCCTGCATCGCCTGGAACGACAAGGATAAGGAACGCCTCGAACGACTCAACCTGCGAAAACGGGTTGATTCCCTGGATTTGAACAGCGCCTTTCTCCTGGATGTCATCGGTTCTTTAAGCGAAGGAATCGTTTTATGCCGCCCCGACCGCAATATCCTGTTCTTGAACCACACCGCCGTGCGTCTGACCGGTGACCGGGTCGATGAACTGATCAACCGACCCATCGATCATCTGTTCCCCCATGTCGATATGATGCATTTTTTTGAGACCATCGTCGATTACAACGAAAAACCGCGACATTTGCACTGGGTTTTGGAAAGCGCATCCGGCATATCCCGGGAACTCCTGGTTTCGGGATCGGTGATCACCAATGCCCATGGCAGTGTCCATTCGGTCCTGCTGGTACTCAACGATCTGGATCTGTTGCGCAAACGTTTGCAATCCATTGGTCCGGGGAAGGGAATCTCCCCATTGAGGCAATGAACCAGTATGAAATCCATTCATTCACCGCGTAAGCCTTCCTGGATCGAATCCCAGTTTTATTCCTCCAGGGCACGCCACGCCACAATCCCCTTCGTGGTCATCGTTGGCCTGCTGTTAAGCTTCTACACCTTTTCTTTCCTGGAAAAAGAATCTCTGCTAGAGCGCGACCACACCTTCTCCAGGATCACCTATGCCGCCAACAGCACCTTTTCCGACCATATCAACCAACTTACCATATCCCTGATCAGCATTGCCGGTTTGTACGAGGCCTCTGAATTCGTTGATGCCAGCGAATTTCACCGTTACGTCCCCCCCCTGCTCAAACACATGGGCCAGTCTCCGGCCTTTTTGGTCTGGATCCCCGTTTCCCAAGGAGAACTGCCTCAGAAGGGCAATACCACACCAACTCAACATGATTATTATCTTAAGTATATCGAACCCGCATCCGCCGCACCCCACCTTAAAGATAAGGATTGGCATACCGATCCCATCCTTGGCCCACTCATGGCCAACGCCAAACAGAACAATCAGATGGTCGTCTCCAACTGCATGCCCTGGCCCGACAGCAAACCGGAAGAGTGTCACATCATCTTTCTCGTACCGATATTTGATAAATTGGTCACGCAAGCGGGTCCCGGAACTTTCAATCTACCACAAACGGGATTCATCGCCGCTGGCCTGAATCTGACAGCCTGGATGGACGACATCATGTCACCGGATATCCAGGGCTATCTCAGGTTATGGCTCATCGATGATACCGACTCGAACCAAGTACTTACACTCTATAATTCGAGTGGTCGCCGCGATCACTCCGCACAAGCGACAGCCATGGACCCATTGCCACAACCATTACCCCCGGACGCTGGCGGGATATCGGTCACGCTGGGGAGCAACCATTGGCGCCTCATCACTCATGCCAAAACAGAACATGTTTCACAAGTTGCCTTCTATCCCTGGTTTGCCTTGGTCACCGGCCTGTTCATAACACTCTTGATTGCCCTGTATCTGCATGGCATGGCAAAACTTTTTCAGCGCAGCGCCAAAGAACAGGCATTCTCCGAAAGATTGTTTGATGTGGGACTCAACGGCAAGATGGTGTTGGATAAAGAACTCCGTATCACCATCTGCAATGACCCCCTGGTTCCCTTGATCAAAAAATGGGACAGCGGGATTCTCGGTCGCCGTATCGAGGAGATCGAAGAGTTCAACCGTCTGGATGGTTTCGCCGCGTTATGTCACAAATCCATAGAGCTGGGAAGCGATGAATTCATGCCCCAGGTCACCTGGTATAAACAGTCAGACGAACAAAGCCTGTTTATCGATGTCTACATCACCCCCCTCTACGATGGCATGGGTCACAGGACCGGGTGTCTGGTCATATTGCAAAATATCAGCGAACACGTCCATTTGAATAAAAGATTGCGACTTGAAAAAGATATGACCCGGCAATATCTCGATATGGCCGACACCATCATCATGGTCCTGGATTTTAACGGCAATATCCATTTCATCAATCAAAAGGGATTGGGTATCCTGGGCTATACCATGAAGGATCTGCTCGGGAAAAACCTGATCAACGACCTGATCCCCGAACATTGGCGCTCCGACATGATCAAAAGCCAGCGCCGCCTCCTGGAAAGCAAAACCAATAAAAGTGTCACCGTACACACCCAGGTGATCACCCATACCAGAACCTTGCGTACCGTTGCTTGGAAAGTCGGTCTCCTGACCAATGACCAGGAAGAAAACGATGGTCTCTTATGCGTTGGTGAGGATGTCACGTTGCAGGTTCGGACGGAAGACCGGCTTCGCCGTAGCGAAGCCCGCTTTCGCATGATGGCCAGTACGGCCCAGGATGCCATTGTCGAGGTCAACCGGGATGGTATCGTCCGATTTTGGAATACGGCCGCAGAAAAAATGTTCGGCTATTCCGACCAGGAAGCCCTGGGCAAGAACCTGCATCAACTCGTCGTACCCGCAGCCATGCTTGCCAAGGCCAATGCCTCGTTCGCCCATTTCTTCACCCAAAAAAAACATCTGGAACCAGGGCGAATCGTCACGTTGAATGCCCGGCGCAAAAATGGGGTAGAATTTCCAGTGGAACTTTCCATCAGCCTCATGGAGCATCGCGGTGAAGATCAACGCGTAGTCGGCATCGTTCGCGATATCACCGAACGCAAACGCGCCGAAGAACAGGACCGGTTCGCCTCATTCCAGGCCGGCGTGGCCGACATGAGCGTTTCCGTATTGCATAACATCGGTAATGCCATGATGAGCCTCATGGGACGCAGCGAAGATATCACCCATCATTGCAACGAATTGGAGCGTCTGGCAGAACTCTTCACCCGTGTGCGTCCCATGGTGAGCGCACAAACCAGCAACGGAACCGACCCGGCGGCCATTCTGCACAAGGTGGTCACCATCAGCGATGAAATGGCCAACGAATTGAAAACATTGGCCGCAACCGGGTTCAAAAGGAACGCCCTGCACATACGGGAAGCCACGGAACATGTCCGGGATATCATCCGCATCCAGCAGGAATCGAGTCACTATACCTTGAAGCAAAAATTCGTCCTCAAAGATTTAATCGACGATTGCCGGGTTATTCTCATGGACCTGCTGTCCCGGGACCAGATTCAGCTCACCTACATACCGGGCGAGGGCGTGCATGATGTGCATCTGCCCCGTGGGCAAATGTTGCAAATGATGATCAACTTGGTCAAAAACGCCTGCGAAGCCATTGCCGATCCCCAACACGACCTCGTCCAACCAGGACGTATCACCATCACCTCCCAGTACATTGAGGAGACCTTCCTGGAAATCGCCGTCGAAGACAACGGGATCGGCATGACAGCAACACAACTGACAAAAATTTTTTCCTCCGGCTACAGCAGCAAGTCCCGAGGTTCCGGCTTTGGTCTCCATTCCGCCGCCAACTTTGTGCAACACATGGGCGGCTCCATCACCGGTCACAGCCCCGGTCCCGGAGCCGGGGCACGTTTCGTCATCTCCCTGCCCATCACCCGCCCCTCCTCATAAATTTTTTTTCATAATTGTGCTGGTTCACCGGGAGCAGCCGGTTTTATCACACGCTCCGTGTCGCCATCGTGATTATTATTAAACCGCAACCAACACGGGAAACGTAGTTTTCCAGTGTCATTCCCGCGAAAGCGAGAATCCAGAAAGTCAGGGGAGGTAGGAAAGTCCTCTGGATCCCCGCTTTCGCGAGGATGACAATAACTACACATCCCAAGATAGCTGCGGTTTAATAATGGGATAGTTTTTTTTCTTGATAAATCCGACATAATCCATTACCATGTCTTTCCATGCATACACATCATTTTCCTGTTAGATCAGGATTTAACTTAACCCATGCATATTTATTTTTATTTTTTTTAATTTACATTAGTATTATTATTTGGATAGCGTTCCCGCAGGATGGGTCAATTTTTGGAGGGTATCCATGAAAGATCTTAAACTCGGTGTCAAACTTGGCCTTGGCTTCGGAATTGTACTGGGACTTGTGGCACTTGTTTCGTTCGTTTCCTGGAATGCCATCGAGACCTATAAGATCAATGGCCCGATTTATCAGGATATTGTGCAAGACAAAGATTTATTGGCGGATGTGTTGCCGCCCCCCCTGTTCATCATTGAACCCTGGTTATCCATCCTGGAATTGAGTGGCACAACGGACAAAACAGAGATTGAAAATGACTCGAAAGGTCTGCTCAAACTGATCAAGGATTATAATGATCGACAAGAGTATTGGCACAAGGAGAGGCTGAATCCTGAATTGGTTGCTCTTATCGAAAAGGCCCACAAACCAGCGGTGGCTCTCTTCGCCATCGTTCATGAAAAATTTATAAAGACCGTGCAAGCTGGTGATGTTGCCCAGAATCGACCGCTTGTGGAAGAGATGCAGGTACTTTTTGACGCGCACCGGAAGGCGATCCAAGACGTTGCGACTTATACCACCCGACTGACCGAATCTGTGGAAAAAGAAGCCAAGGGAAAGGTTTCCCAGGCCATCGTCGTGATTATCACCAGCAGCATTGCCGCAATCTTGTTGGGGATATTCATTGCCTTGTTGGTGACACGCAGCATCACCATACCCATGACCACTTGTTCCGGCATGTTGGCACGACTCTCCGGTGGTGATCTGACCATCGGTTGTACCCTGGTGCGCAAAGACGAATTGGGTCAGTTGGCCTCCGCAATATCAACCGTGGCCATGAAATTACGGGAAGTCATGGGTAACGTCACGACAACGGCCTCGCAAGTTTCTTTGGGAAGCGACGAAATATCCAGTTCGGCGCAAAGACTCTCCCAAGGAACCACCGAACAGGCCGCATCCATTGAAGAAACATCTTCTGCCATGGAAGAAATGACAGCCAATATTTCGCAAAACACGGATAACGCGAATACAACCCAAAACATTGCTCAAAGAGCGGCTTCCGATGCGGAAAAAGGGGGGGAAGCTGTTGGTGAAGCCGTGAAAGCCATGAAAGAAATTGCTTCAAAGATTGGAATCATAGAGGAAATTGCCAGACAAACCAACCTGTTGGCATTGAATGCGGCTATTGAAGCGGCACGAGCGGGTGAACATGGTAAAGGCTTTGCGGTCGTTGCCGCAGAAGTCAGAAAACTTGCGGAACGTAGCCAAACGGCTGCCGGAGAGATAGGACATCTTTCCTCATCCAGCGTCAGTGTCGCGGAAAGAGCCGGAGGAATCATTAACCAACTGGTTCCAGATATCAAGAAAACAGCGGAACTCATTCAGGAAATTGCCGCCTCCAGCCAGGAACAAAATCAGGGGGCATCCCAAATCAATCTGGCCATTCAACAACTTGACCAAGTGATCCAACAAAATGCCGGTGCCTCTGAAGAAATGGCCGCAACGGCGGAAGAATTGAGCGCCCAAGCTGGCATGTTAAGCCAGGCCATTGCCTTTTTTGACTTGGGTCAGACGAACAAGGGTGTCCACAGGGCTGCGGCACCCAGGCCAAAGGCTCACCCCGGACGGCCAATCACCCACACTCCAAAAAAGGGGGTCAAGGCATTGTCCCATGGGGAACACAAGTCGGGTGGCGTCATTGCACACAAAGGCAACGGCGTTGATCTGAAACTTGGGACGAAACACGGCGATGACGACTTTGAATCATTTTGATTTCAGTCGTATGATCCACCTCCGAACCCCTGGACACAAGGAGGCGACCTGATCCAATCACATCGCGCTCCCAATCCCTTGTCCAGGGCCAGGGAGGATGGGTGGCGATGACTGAAAACACGGTGGCATCAACCCCGGTAGGCATTCGCAAACATACCGACGAACGTATCCCGGTATTGTTGGCCATGACCGTGGTCGTCCTGATGTTGATCAGCACCTCCGCCATCGCCATCCTGTTTCAGGTTCATGAAACCAATGAAAAGAATCGCCTGGAGCTTTTGGCGCGCTCCCACGCCGGGCTTCTTCTGAACCTGCAAGGGGAAATACCCCTCGCCCGCTTGCTCCCCATGATGCAGGGAGATGATCTGTTCGTAGAACTGATCTTCAACTACCCCGATGGTCTGTGGTTGGAACCATCCCACACCATTCTTGATCCCCGCGCACCCTTCACGCAAACCTTGAATCGCATGAAGGAACGCGGTGTGGATCATCAGTGGGTCGGGACAGACCCCCGGGGTGTCGTCTCCATCATCGCAATCCACGAAATACCGGAACAAGGTTTGATCCTGCTCGTACACCGCGATTTGACGGCATTGCGTGCCACCTTGTACCCATCCGCCTATGCCATTGTTCTGGTCATAGTCTTTTCTTCCGGATTTCTCGTCATCCTGTTCTGGAGCGAACGCATCAGTCTGATTCGGGAAGTCAATGCCATCCAAAAACGTTTTCAAAAATATTATGACGTCGGCCTGGTAGGGATTGCCGACACGTCCCTGGAAACCGGATGGTTACGCTTTAACGATCGGTTGTGCGAAATCCTGGGTTACAGCCCGGATGAATTGAAACGAACCAACTGGGTCGAATTGACCCATCCCGATGATCTGAATGAAGAACTCCATGAATTCCGCCGCGCCTTGCATGGCGAAATCGCCGGCTATACCCGGGAAAAACGATTTATCCGCAAGGATGGCAAAAGCTTTGACGCCATAACCTCATTGCGGTGTGTCTGGGGCGACGACGGCAAGGTCGATTATTTCATTACTTTTCTCTATGACATTACCGACCGCAAAAAAGCGGAAACAGCCTTGCAGAAAAGTCAGCGTGGTTTGGCGCGGGCGCAGGAGTTGGCCCATCTGGGGAGTTGGGACTGGGATATCCCGGCCAATACCATCACCTGGTCCGATGAAACGTATCGCATATTTAGCCTGAAACCACAGGAATTTCGCGCCACCTACGAAGCCTTTCTGCAAGCCGTCCACCCCGAGGATCGACTTGAGGAACGTAACGCCATGAGTCGGGCATTGGACGATCCCCGAGCCAATTATGAAATGCACTATCGGGTGGTGCGCCCCGACGGCGTGGTACGCTATGTCCATCTGTTGGGGGAAATCATTCGCAATGCCCAGGGTGATCCCCTGAGAATGGAAGGGTTCATTCAGGATATCACCGACTACAAACGTATTGAATCGCGACTGCGCGATTTGAATGTCGAGTTGGAACGGCGCGTGGCGGATCGAACACAGGCTTTGGAACAAGCCAATATCGCCTTGCTGGATGAAATCGGCGAACGCAAAAAAGTCGAGGAAACCTTGCGGGCCTTGTTCGATCATTCACCCGATCTGATCTTGACGGTGGACCGCCAGGAAAAGGTGCAATTTCTTAATCGGCTGCAAACGGGCACCTTTCCGCATATGATTCTGGGACGATCATTGGCAGATGCGTTGCCCGCCGAAATGTACCATCGGTGTCAACGCGCCCTGAAACGGGTCATCGAGAAAAATGCCGCCCAATCGTTACAAGTGGTCAGCGAAAACGATTCCTGGTGGGAAATGCGCCTGGCACCCATCATCCGGGAAAACCAACCCCATTCGGTCATGATGGTCTTGACCGACATCACCGAAAAACGCACCCTCCAGGTCCAGGCGATTCGCAATGCCCGTTTGGCCTCTTTGGGCATTCTTGCCGCCAGCGTGGCGCACGAAATCAACAATCCCAACAATGCCATCGGTTTTTCCGCATCCTCGTTGGGCCACTTTTGGCGGGAAATAGTACCCATTCTCAATGATCTCAAAGAACAACGCGGTGATTGGGAAATGGCGGGAATGTCATTGCCGGAAATGATGACTACCATGCCCAGATTGATTGACGGCATCGGCCGCAATGTGGAACGCATCAAAAAAACGGTGGATGTCCTCAAACACATGGGCCGGGAAGACGAAGGCAAAATTGAGGAAGATTTGGATATTTTGGAAATCGTCCGATCCGCTGTCGCCATTTTGCATGTGCAGATCGTCAAACATACCGAACACTTCTCCCTGAACTGCGGTCAGGAATCGGTCACCGTGCCCGGCAATGCCTTGCAACTGGAACAGGTGTTCATCAACCTGATCCAAAATGCCTTGCAAGCCCTCCCCAATCGCGAGTGCCAGGTGAGCGTCGATGTTCGACACGAACCGGAACGAAACCGGGTACTCGTTACCGTCGCTGACCAGGGCCATGGTATCGCCAAACCCATTCTGGAGCGGATCACCACACCCTTCTTCACCACCAAAGGGAAAACAGGGGGTATGGGTTTGGGATTGTCCATCAGCGAAACAATCATCAAAAATCACAAAGGGTGCCTCTCCTTCGCCTCGGAACCGGGTGGTGGAACCGTGGCAACCGTTGAATTGCCAACAGGGATCAAGGAAACAGAAGGATCCGCGACGCCCGGGAGATGACACCGTGTTACCCATGACCATGGAAGAAGCCGTGTTCAAGTCACGAACCGATTTGCAATCGGTTGGGCAGCAATTATCGCAGGTGATCCGAACGCAATCCGCAGCCATTCGCTGGCTGTTGGCCGCTTTTGCCAGTGGCGGGCATGTTTTGTTGGAAGATGTCCCCGGTACGGGAAAAACCACCCTGGCCAAGGCCTTTGCCCAATCCATCGGCATCGATTTCAAACGCATCCAATTCACCCCTGACTTGCTGCCTTCCGATATCCTTGGCGTCTCCATCTTTGATCAGGGGGCCAAACGGTTTGATTTCCGCCCCGGGCCGGTCTTCACCAACCTGGTCCTGGCCGATGAAATCAACCGCGCCTCTCCCCGCACCCAGTCGGCCTTGCTGGAAGCCATGGCGGAACAACAAGTCAGCGTTGAAGGGCAGGTTCGCCCCCTGCCCACACCCTTCCTCGTCATCGCAACCCAAAATCCGGTTTTGTTCCATGGCGTCTATCCCCTCCCGGAAGCCCAATTGGATCGATTCGCCCTGTGTTGTTCCCTGGGATACAGTTCCGCAGAGATGGAAATGGCCATTCTTTCCGATCAAATCGCAAGCCATCCCCTAAAACGGGTTCAGACCCGCATCCAACGCCAGGATGCCCTGTTCATTCAAGAAACGGTTCGCTTGATCCGTGTCAGCGATGAGATCAAACGCTACATTGTCACCGTAACCGCCAAAACCAGAACGTGGCCCGGTGTCCGCCTTGGGGTCAGTACCCGTGGGGCGATCACCTTGATGAAAATGTCCCAGGCCCTGGCCTTATTGGACAACCTGCCGTTCGTCCCCCCGGAATCGGTACGTGAAATAGCCGTCAACGTGTTGGCCCATCGACTGTTGCTGGATGATGATGCACGTTTTTCGGGCATCACGGGGGAAAAAATAATTGCCGATATCCTGGCGGATACCCCGGTCCCCTCATGAAACACCTGATCAGCCGTATTTTGTGGCGTGGTGCCTGGCGCGTCACCGCCTGGAGTCACTGGTTTTCACAATCGTTGACCCCCATGGGGAAACGGGTGGCGGCAGGGGCGTTTTTGGCCGCCATCTTTGGTATCAACACCGAACTTTCCATGGTCTACCAAGTTTTTTCCCTCTTGCTCTCCCTGTTCTTTCTTTCGGTGATCGCCGCCTTCTTCACCCGCGTCACCCTCGAAGGGTACCGCACCCTTCCCGCCCAGGTCATGGTGAATAAACCATTTGAATACGAACTGCGCCTGCGCAACCCATCCGGTGTTCTGCACAAAGACGTGGTCATTTTTGAAACCTTTCCCGACCCACGCCCTTCTCTTGAACAATTCATGCAAGCGCGCCAGGAGCCGGAAGAGCGGCGGAGAAACGCTTATGACCGGTGGGTTGGCTATTATCGATTTGTTCGACTGACCGAAAAAAATCGGGGCATTCGGGTGGCAATGATCTCTCTGGAACCCCTGGATCCCCATGGAGAGACGCGCTTGCGCCTGCGCGCCACGGCCACCCGAAGGGGGGGCATCCATTTCAGCGGATTGTTGGTCGGTCGTGCCGATCCTTTTGGGTTGTTCCGCCGTTTCACACGCTGCCATCTTCCCGGCATGGTGCTGGCGGTACCGGAAGTTCATCCCTTGCCACAAAGGTTTCGCATCCCGGGGGGACGTAAACACCTACCCGGGGGCATTACCATGGCGGTCCATGTGGGGGAACAGGACGAATTTTTCGCGTTGCGGGATTATCGCACGGGAGACAGCCCCCGTGCCATGTACTGGCCCGGGTTGGCCAAAACCGGAAAACCCGTTGTCGTGGAACGCCAGGAAGAATTTTTTACCCGGCATGCCCTGGTGTTGGATACCCTGAACCATGTCCCTGAAGCAGTCTTTGAAGATGCGGTATCCTTGGCCGCTTCTCTGGCCGTGGGGCATGACCCTCTCGACGCATTGCTCGATTTCATGTTCGTGGGCCTGAAATCATGGCAATTCACCTCCGGTCGCGGCTTTGGGGGAAGCCAACGCATCCTGGAAATTCTGGCCCATACCCAACCCCATGGCGACCAACCGTTTTCCCGATTGGCCAATCTGGTCCTGTCCCAGGCCAAACGCTTCAGCAGCATTATCCTTGTCCTGATTCACTGGGATCGGGATCGGGAATCCTTGATCCATTCCCTGCGGGCCATGGGGTTGCCCATGCGGGTTTTCTTGATTCAAGATGACCAGGCATCGCCAGCCGCGGTCGCCCCGCCCCATAAAACATGGCCAGGTTTCCATGTGCTGCGTTCGGGAACCATGGGACACGGTTTGCAATGGTCATAACCCCCCGCAACCATGCCACCCTGCTCTTGGGAGCCGCCGTAATCTTCTGGGGGTGGCAAACGGGTTGGCTGTATCTGGCCGCCCTTCCCGGTGGATCGTTGATCGTTCTCAGTATGAACAGGCGAAAAACTACCATCTCCCCGGAAACCTACCAAAAGATAGCCCACATCAGCATTGTGATCAGCATTGCAGTGATCGTTTGGAGCCTGTTCCTGCAAAAAGATGAAATTTATGTCATGGCACTCTTGCGACTCTCCCCCCTGATTTGGATGCCCCTGGTCCTGATAATAGCCATCGACAGCGAAACACGGTTGGCTGCCGACATCTTTCTTTCAAAAAACAAGACACCGGCCCAAAAGACAAAATCGCACGGTTTGCCTAAGGAGAATTGGTTTTATTGGTTTTTCTTTGCTGCCATCCTGGCGGCGGGGGCGGCGCAAAATCCCCATGCCTGGTTTTTTCCCGGTGCCGCCCTGCTCACAGCCCTGGTCATCGAACCCTGGCGGGTACGACAGGTGGGGCGATTGCGTTGGTTTTTGCTGCTGGCGCTTGCCGTTGCCATGGGATACCAGTTGCAAAACGGTCTGTTCCGCTTGCAACGCTCACTCATGTATCATCTGCCGCAATACCTTGATCAATGGTTCTTCAAAAGCAAGGAAGACACGAATCGCATGCAAACGGACATTGGCAGAGTCGGTCCATTGTCCTTGTCGGGTCGCATCCTGTTTCGCATCTTCCATGAAAACCCACTCTCACGGCCGATGTTGCTGAGTGAAAGCTCTTACGATTTTTACCTGGATGGCGGTTGGAATCAAACCAGGAGTACGTTCTTCTCGATACCACCTGCAAGCCCTGCCCACGCCTGGGTGCTGGATGAACAAAACCTCATCAACGAACAAACCCAAAGGGTCACCATGCAGCACACCATGGCCAACGAACAGGGTTTGTTGCTCCTCCCCGCCCATCCCTTGCGCATCGAAAATCTGGACGTTGCGCTGTTGGAAAAAAACAGATTTGGCAGCGTGCGTTATCGACACGGTGCCCAGGGGCAACCCTGGAGCATCGTCTACGCGCCCCAAGGCAGCACAAGTGTACAAAATCATGAGTTTACAGAAACCGACCTGTTAATCCCCCGGGCAGAAAAAAATGGGATCGATCAGGTTTTCAAGGAAGCGCAATGGGATGGCCTGCCTAAAGAGCAGGTCTTCCAGAATTTGCACAGATATTTTCTAGAACATTTTCAATATTCCCTGAACCTGGCCGATCATTCCCGGTTTTCCACACCATTGACCGCTTTTCTACTGGGGTCGAAACAGGGGCATTGTGAATATTTTGCCACAGCTTCGACTTTGTTGCTGCGCCGGGCCGGCATTCCTGCGCGTTATGTGTTCGGATATGCCGTTTCTGAACCGGATTCCCAAAAAGGATGGTATCTGGTACGCCAAAGAAATGCCCATGCATGGACTTCGGTGTTCATCGACGGAAAATGGCGAAATGAGGATTTCACCCCACCCGATTGGCTACAAAAGGTCAACAACGATTTAACCCCTTGGCAATCCATGTTGGATTTGTTCGACTCGGCGCGTTATACTGTTTCGCAATGGATCCAAGGTTTGACACAAGAAATGCGACTGGCAATACCGGGAATCGGTTTGCTCGGACTCGGGGTGTTTTATTTTTACCGAAAGTCCCATCAAAAAAGACTCCAGAAGGACAACCCCCATTTTCGTGAAAACACGGAAAACACAACCTCACCGGGAATGACGGGAACACGATCACCCTTTGGTGCCATCATAACGCATCTGGAGCGAAGCGGTGCCGCCAGACATCCTGCCGAACCACTGTCCGCATGGATACTGGAACGACAACGACCGGAACTCCTGGATCTCCTCCGTCACCATTACCAGTGGCGTTTCGATCCCATGGGAATGAGTGAACACAAGGCCCACCGCTTCAAACAGGAGGTGGCGGCATGGTTGCAGCAAGAAAAAGACCTGCGCCGCAATGATTGAACAGTTACGCAAAGGAGAACGCCATGTGCGGTCGGTTCGCCCAGGCCGATGGTGGCAAGGGATTGATGGAACACCTCGGCATTGTCGACACGGCCTGCGCCACACCTGCCCGTTATAATATCGCCCCTTCCCAACAAGCCGTGGTGATTCGCCATCTTTCGCAGCAAAAAACACCCAGCGCTTCCCTTCTACGTTGGGGATTCATGCCCCATTGGACCCCGAATCCCCCCTTCGGCGCGCCTCTCATCAACGCCCGCAGTGAAACCGTGACGGAAAAACCTTCTTTTCGTGACGCGTTCATCCATAGACGGTGTTTGATACCCACGAACGGCTTTTACGAGTGGCGGGGAAAAGGTCGGGATAAACAGCCCTTTTTTATTGGTATGGCCGATGGCCAATCCTTTGCCATGGGCGGATTATGGGAAGCATGGCATGCCCCGGAGGAAACCAGTATCGAAACGTTCACCCTTGTGACCACTCAGGCCAATGCCTGTGTGGCGCCTATCCACAACCGCATGCCGGTCATTGTGGCAAGGGAACATTATGCCACCTGGCTGAACATGGAGGCTGCGGTACCGGTCTGTTCCATGGCGGCCATTCTGGCCCCCTTCCCCGCGCTGCGCATGGTATCCCATCCCGTCTCGGATCGGGTCAACTCCCCTTCTCATGATTCCGCATCGTGCATGCAACCCGTGGCCGTACAAAAATCTCTCTGGGAAAACGACAGCGCCATGCAAACGATGCATCCCGACCATGAAAATTCCAAGTAATACCGGTTATTACCCATGAATCGCCACGAAAAGATCGCCCTTTACCTCATGCAAGCCCAATGGGAGGAGGCCACCAAGGTGATCACCCGCTTGCGTGAGACGGATCTGAAAAAGATCGTGGCGCTCATGACCCATATGGAAATGACCGGGCATGGCCAATCCCGGGGAGTCGCACCCGGCGAAGGCACCGTCATGGGCGGAGCGGCACGGGCGCGCTCTTTTCTGCAATCGGGTTTGAAGATGGCGGCGGCTTCGGTACAACCCGTCAGGACACCCTGGCTTCCACTCCGGCGGTTGCCGGCAAATACCGTCGCGCAACTCCTGGAAAAAGAACATCCGCAAACCATCGCCCTCATCCTGGGAAAGCTGGAGGCGAGCCAAGCCGCCCAGGTCATGGAAACATTTCCCCTCATGCTCCAATCCCGGGTGGCCCGCTGCATGATTGCGCAACGTCCACCCACACCTGAAACACTGCGCACAATCGAATCAGCCCTGCTGGAACATTTGGCTTCTTTGGGGTTGGACCGGGAAGATGGCATTGGCGGCACCGGAATGGATCTGGACAGCCTCACTACCCTGCTGCAACGCCAAAGCCCCGAATGGGCCAGTCACATCCTGCAACGCCTGGATCAGGATGACGCCGCCCTGGCGGAACGCATGGGTCGGGGTCTGATCCTGTTTGAAGACCTCATCCTCCTGGATGACCGAAGCATGCAACAACTTATGCGGTTGATCGATCTCAACGATCTGTACTGCGCCCTGTCCCACGTTTCCCCCGCGTTGACGGACCGATTCTTCAACAATATGTCCCAGCGTGTACGCCAACTGAATCGGGAAAACATGGCATCCAAACCACCCCCCGCCCACGACGAGATTCACGCCGCACGCCTGCGCATCCTGAAACGGGTCCGTCATCTGTTGGCGCGTGGTATCATCACCCTGTGTGGCAAGGGAAATCGTTCGCCACAACACACCCCCCCGGGCCACGACATCCACCCTGTCATCCAAAGCCAATCGTGACACATCGTCTCCCGGTTCCCTTTCAGGACACGCACGATTCCCGGTCCCATACTTTTGTGAATGGCGACAATTCCATATCGTGGCCCTTTGCGCTAGAATCAAAGGTGAAAGATGTGGGAAAACGCTGTAATTCCAATTGAGAACAGTTGCCCGGCAGCGACACCGAAATGGACATCATGACCGAACAATTAACCCTATCCGGCTTGGCGCTCCTGGTACTGATTTCGTACCACGCCCGCCTTTTTTACTTTCTCAAACGCAAACCCAACCGCACATCCATTGGCGTATCCAATGATATGCGTACCCGTTGGGTTGAACACGTCATGAACAAGGAAAGAGACGTCCTGGCTGTGCAGACACTGCGCAACCTGACCATGGCCGCAAGCTTTTTGGCGTCCACCGCAATCATGGTCGATCTCTGGCTCATGAATGCCATTTTGGGAGATCCCTCGCGAGAAAATACTTTTAAGATTCTATCCTCCTCTGGATGGACCCATGAAAAATGGTGGATCTACAAGTTGATTGCATTGATCATCATATTTATGTTTTGCTTCGCCAATTTCATGCTCTCGATCCGTTACTACAATCTGGTGGCGATCTACATCAATGTTCCCCTGGAAAAACAAAATCTGAGCGTTTTCCAGAAACCCGGTCTTTTCATTGATATGAACCAATTGCCAAAGGTTGCAACGGGTATTCGCCCGGTGGCCGAAACACTCAATCGGGGTGCGGCCCATTATACCCTCGGGATGCGCGGTTACTACTTTCTACTCCCTTTTTCGCTTTGGCTGCTTGGTGCCGGCTGGTTTTTCGTTGGCACCATGCTGATGCTCCTGGTGTTGCGCCGGGTCGATAGCTCCGAATGAGAGGCATCCTGTCCGTCCACACTGGAAAAAGATCGACTCTTGTGTCAGGATACGGGGGCGTGTTGACGGTACGTTGCATCCGGTTGCCCCTATCGCACATGCCAACGGCTCCCTTACAGCCATACCCCATGGTGGATCAAGAAGTAACGGCAGTCGTGTAACAGGTTGGAAAACAGCAAGATGCCGATGTAGCTCAATTGGCAGAGCAACGGATTTGTAATCCGTAGGTTTGGGGTTCGATTCCCCACATCGGCTCCAATAAAAACAAAGATTTA
>JADGCN010000034.1 GCA_015228975.1 Magnetococcales bacterium | reverse complement strand
AAAGCCTTTGTATCATAATGCGTTACAGATATGCAACCATGTCAGGCCACCAAGGAAAAAGGGAGCTTGTGAGAGCTCCCTTTTGTAAAACACACCTATGATGTCCGGTACGAAATCGAACCGATCAAAAAGGCAGATTTTATTTTTTATCGCCTTCGGCTTTGGCGGGCTGGCCACCTTCGCCACCCTGGCCACCCCAGCCGGGACCATAACCGTAACCTGGGCCACCCCAGCCGGGACCATAACCGTAACCGGGACCACCCCAACCCGGACCATAACCATAGCCCGGGTACCAGCCGTTGTTCCAGCCGTTGTTCCAACCGTTGTTCCAACCGTTGTTCCAATTGTTGTTACCGCCACCAGCGGCATCACCGCTCATATTGAAACCAAAATTGCCCGAGGCCCGACCATTGCCATTGCCGTAGCCGTTGTTACCCCAGTTATTGTTCCAATTGTCGTTCCAATTGTTGTAGCCTGGGCCATTACCCCACCAAGCCGATGCTTCGTTGGATGTCAGTGTGGCAGCGCCCAGGATCAGGGCCGCCAAGGCCAGAGTGCCAAGAGTCTTCCTCATGCTTATCCTCCCAAGGTATTTCGTTAATCTCAGAGTTGAAAAGATCGTACGCCTAACAAGGCCGTACGTTGATCCAGATTATATGCGAGGGGACTTTCTCCCCACTTTAACGTCCGTACCGATAACCCACTATAGATCAGATTTACCTCATTGCCAAACAGCAATCAAAATATTTTTGCATTCAAGAGTAAAAATAGGGGGAACGATGGGGGCGTTCCCGGGTGAATGGTTTGTTATTCCGTGGAAGTTACAGGGGGTGGCCCCACAGTGACGTTTTCCTGAGAAGCGCTTTCCAAAGGTTCACGCAGCCCCCCTTTGAGTCGCAGGTGGCAACGGTTATTGGCCACCATCAACCAATGGCTGACTTTGGGATCCATGGCATCGGACTGGTGGTGGGTGACCCAGATGATCAAGCGATCCCCCTTGTTCAACCAGCGATCCACCAGAGCCATGACTTCTTTTCGGGTTTCGTCATCCAGGTTGCCGGTGGGTTCGTCGGCAAACAGGACGTAGGGATCGTGAATCATCGCCTGGGCGAGGGCGACCCGTTGAAACTGCCCCCCCGACAATTCATTGGGGTAGCGTTCCAAAAATTCGTCGGCGCTGGTTTCTTCGATGTAAGTGCCATCTTCGTCGCGCAGCAGGATACGATCCATGGCGGCGTACACCTTGCGTTCCATGTCACTTTTGGAGAGCCCGCCTTGTAATTCCAGAGGATAGCGCAGGTTTTCCCGAATGGTGAGGTAGGGGGTCAGGGTGCTGTTTTGGTAGGCGAAACCGAAACAGCGTCTGCGAATATCGGTCAGCGACAGGGAAGAGGCTGCGGGATCCAATCCCCTGGGTCCCCAGGAGGCTTGGCTCCCATCGGGAAAGGTCCAACGAACCCAGCCTTCCTTGGGGCGTTTCAGGAAGGTGAGGAGATAGAGCAGGGTGCTTTTGCCGCTGCCACTACGACCCAATACCGGCAGGCGTCTGGAAAAATCGTCATCATCCAGCTTGAGACCACCGACATGCAGGTCGAACACCCCGCCCCAGCCCACGGTGGCGGATCGCACTTGCAAACCCCAGTTCATGGCAGGTACTCCTGTGGGATCCAATAACCCCGTGTCCCTCCGAAAGTGTGGCTGAAGCGGTAATCTTTGTTGTTGCCCAGGGGTTCGGAACGGATTCCACCGTCGATTTTAATGATTCTTCGACCATTTTCGGTGGTATCGGGGCACTGGTTGGGGCGGAACGGTTCGACTTTGAAGACGGGCTTGTTGAAATCTTTTTCGACGATCTCCAACATTTCCCTGGAGTTGATTGCCCAGGCAGCGAGACGACGCAGCTCGCACATCGGTACGGCCGCCAATGGGGCCCCCGTTTTATCGAGCAGGGGAGAGCCGTTGCTTCCCAGGGCGATCAGATGACCATCCTTGTCGCGAACCGATTTTTCCGCGAGTAAGGCGTTGACATTGTAACTGAGCAATGGACTATGGTTGCGTACTGGCAGCCCACCGCGACGCTGGGCGTACTCCATGGGCGATTCGCCGGAGCTGTTGATGGCGGGAAGGCGCAAATTTTGCTGCAATCCAACTGCCAGGGCATTGCTCAAGTTCCGACGCAACTGGGGTTCGGGTAGCTCGTTGTAGCCATCGAAACCGCGCAGGATGCGGATCCACGAGGTCAACGCGTTACTGGTGACCCACAGCTCTTCCACCACTTTGTCGTCTGCCTCGATGAAGCCGGTGCGGGTCGTGTCGTATACACGTTGCTGGCATTGTTTGCCGAGCTGGCCACAGGCTCCCGATTTCAGGATATGCCAGTAGACACCTGGGATATCGACCCGTTCGCGGCGCAGGCGGTCGATGATGGTCACCAACGACCCGCCGCCGTGAATATCAAGGATGATTTCATCGATCAGGGCGCTGGAGCCCAATTTTTCCACAGTGCCAACCATGCGTTGGATCAGACCTTGTTCGTCGAGACGCAGGACATGGTCGGTAATTTTGCTGTCGGCGGGCAAGGTTTGTCCCAACAGCTCCTTGGCTTGATTCTCAAATTTGACGTAGGCGGCGGAATAAGCCTTGGGATGTTTGGACTGGTGGGCCAGAGAGGGTGTTTGCACAAAAAAGCTGATCAGATTATCACCCAGGCTTTTGTTGCCCCGTTGCATCAAAGAAATCAATGTTTTTATGTTGACCGGGTTAGCATATTTGGCCTTTTGGTAGAGTTGGCCACGATTGCTTATGGCGGGCCGCGTTGTTTGGTAACCCGAATCGCCGACGACAAACAAAATTTTAATATTATCGGGACACGGTTTTAAGTCCATGCTCAAAACCTGGTTCAATCCGCCGAATAAATTTTCTTCGTAATCATCATCGGTATCGCTTTCCGAGGCACGCACTTTGGCGATGGCTTTTTGGAAGGATTCAAAAGCGGCTTTTTGCTGTACTTCGTTCAAATCGCACTGGGCTGGCAGGGGGTGTCCTTCACCGATGCCGTCACCGGGACCGTCGGTGAATATCTTATCGGCATAAGGATCCCGGTAGACCCGGAAGCCGAAACGAAATTCGGTATCCTTGAATCCTTGCACTTTTTTCAGTTTGTTGATGATCTCCTGGATGACGCCGGGTTGGTCGGGTGTTCCGCGCACCGCATCGATGAACGGCCCCATGCTGGCCGTGGCATCGAGCAGGAAAAAGATATCGATGTGTTTTTTGGCGGAGAGCGAGGCAATCCCCGGCATGATGCGTTGGGCAAGGCCGGTGGATATGGCGACCTTGTCGTCGCCAACGCGGCGTCCTACCAAACCAGGACGGGCAAGGGCCACCTTGAAAAATCGTTTTTTCGTGCTGACGGCTCCGACTCCCTCGGGGGCTACGGAGCGACCGTCCTGATCCACCATCTCCAGGACAGGGATGCGTAGAGCCGACTTGAACCAATCCCGACCGCCCAGAATGGGGTTACAGGTTTTGCTGTCGTGGGCCACGGCATCCTTGAGTTGTTCATAGGTGCAGATGGTGCCCGGACTGACGCCATCGGGTGCGAGCAGGTCTTCACGGGGACGGATGCTGAAGGCATTGTTCCAGAGGAAGCCATCCTTCTTGGCAACCCATCCCAACAAGGGGGCATCTTTTTCAAGGCGGAAACGATCGGCCAGCAAATAGGCCCCATCGTTATGAGCGAACACGAAATACATGTGAAACCGTGAGGCCCCTTCGCGGCAGTTGCCTTGGCCACCGACGCAATCCTTGAGTTCGGGATCCTGAAAAATCTGTACGGTGGGAGCGACCGCATCATCGGGTGTTTTGGCATCGTCAGGACGGATGGACGTATCCGTCTTGACAAAAAATTTCATCTCAAGGCCCGCCTCGCTCCTGGTCGGCAACTCACCGCATAGGAGGTCCTCCCGAGCAACCCATCCGGTTGCTTCGGGTTGCTCCTTGTAACGCAGGGCGTGGATTTTAAACAGGGTGTCCGTGGCATCAAGGAGTTCCGCCTGTTGATTAAAAATGAGGTAACCGGAAACCTTGCCACTTTTGTTGTCGCTATAGAGGGGTGCATCCTGTCGGAGTACACGGAGAACTCCCGACCACAGGATGGTTTTATCCTGCTTGAAGCGCGACAGATCAAAGGAGGAGCAACTGGCTGCTGGGACAGCGTCATTTGCGGCCAATGCCAAGTGTGGACCGTACACGACAAGCAGGAATAGCGTACCGAGGAAGGTTGGTATGAAAGAGGTTCGACTTGTCACGTTAGATCCCTTAATAAATTGAACTTTGTGTTGCATGTGTCAGGCGCCGGGTAACGATCATCAGGGTGGATTGGTCGTTTTTCCCAGGGAGAGTCCTGAGTCCATTTTTAAAAATTCTCCGGTTTTGGCAGTATTTTCCGATTTTGCCCCGGGAGGTGCCATGTGTAACACCAAGCGAAATCCCGCCACAGCCAGTTGCGCCGGCATGCAAACTTCCTTGGATTCTTCGGTCACGGTTGATGAACTGTCACTGCCCAGTAGAAAATAACCCTCGGGGCAGGGGGAGCGCGACCATTCTTGAACGACGCGGAGAAGATTCGTGGCCAACCCCTCGGCAGAGATGCTCCCATTCATGACTTTTGGTCCGTAGGAGCTGGCATGGATGACGGCTGCGGCCCACTCTTCACGGGAAGGCAACGTATAGGCGCAACCCGTTTTTTGCGACAACCACTGAGCATAATCCATGGCCCCTTCCCAGGAAACATGGCGTACCAAGTTATCCTGGGCATCGTTCAATTCCCAATGTTTGCCCAGTCTGAGGCGCAACCGTTCCTTTTCGCTGAAATTTTGCATGCGGTCGACATCTTCGACATAACGTTTGAACTGTTCCAGATCCACTTCGCGATTTTGTAACAGGAAGGGATTATTGATTTCCAGGGTAGATTCTTTAAAATGCATCAAGGGTCCGAGGCTGGAAGTCGGATCGGGGACGGGGTAGGTTCCGGCGGGTATTTCCACCAGGGTTATCCGGGACTGGTTGTCCAGACAGGCTTGCCAGGGAAGAGTTGGGGATGGATTGGTGGTTGCGCTGGGATGGATGTAGGAGAGTAGCGACCATCCCAGGGCCAGGGCCAGCAGAAAGATCACCGGGAGGATGAGGTCATAGAGGGAGACGGGCAGTTTCCAAATGGATTGGGATGATTTGGTCACCCTGACCGCACCGGGTCGCCGAACAGCCGGAGGCTTCCGTTTTCCGTCCTGCGGACGCTCAATCATGCCTTTGCTGTACTTCAAAGGATCAAACCCACTCAAAAGAGTAGTATTGGTTCCCTGGGCGGTATTTCCCCCAGATATTGGCACCCGGACATCGGCCTTACTCTTTCTCTCCCCTTTCCTTCAGGGGGCCATCATGAACTTCTTTGCCCCGGGTGGGAAGGATTGTTGAATTCAAACTGGATTTGCGTCACAGTCATCCCGGTGTTTTTCAGTGATCGGGAATGTTACGACTTGCGAGGGCTGCCTTGGATAATGGGGATACCACGTCATCTTTGTATCAGGCAATGCCTGTCATCATCCTGGATCGGACCAGTCATCCGGGCAACATTGGAGCGACGGCGCGAGTCATGGCGAACATGGGCCTGACGGAATTGCGTCTGGTGGCACCGGATCGGTTTCCCCATCCCGAAGCGGTTCAATTGGCGGCCAACGGGGCGGAAGTATTGGCGCGTGCGGAGATATATGCCACCATGGAGGAAGCGGTTGGCGACCGGAATTTTTTGGTGGCCACCACCAATCGCGGTCGTGGCCAGCGTCAGACAGTATTGACGCCACGCCAGCTCGGGGAACACTGGGCCGACATTTCCAGATCGGGCACGATCAAGGGGGGGATTTTGTTCGGTACGGAGCGCACCGGACTTTTGACCAGGGATGTGGAACGGGCCGATTGCGTGTGCAACATTCCTACCGTGGGGGGGTATGGATCCCTCAATCTATCCCATGCCGTCATGGTGATCGCGTATGAAATCATGGCGTCGACCCGGGGCGGCTCACCGCCGGGACTGATTCCGGTGGTCCATCGCACCTTGGCCACCAATGCCGAGATGGATCGATTGTTTCAACATTTGGAAGAGGTACTTCGAGCCATTGATTTCATCAAACCCGGTCGGGGACACCATATGATAGGCAGTCTCAAGGCCATCTTCAATCGGGCGGCACTGGACAGCCGGGAAGTTTCCATCCTGCGTGGCATCCTGCATGAGACCCTCGCCTCACGCGAGCGGCATTAGGCCATGATTCGTCTGGCCGAGGTTCCGGCGCATCTGGATTCGGTTGTACCCTTGGCGGATGCCATGGAGGAAGAATTGGCATGCTGGCAGGCCCGGGTCGGGGATATCCTGACCATGGTGGACCCGGACGGCCATTTTTTTCGTGCCAGGCTGTTACCTTCCCGAAGGGAGGCGGTGGTCTTTGAAACGGTTTCCCAGGGTGTGGAACCGCTTCACCCGCGATGGTTGTGTCCGGCGATTCCTGATCGGGAACGGATGCTGGTGATTTTGCAAAAGGCGGTGGAATTGGGGGCGACCGACATCATCCCCCTGGTTACGGAACATTCGTCCGCTGCCGGGGGGAGGCGTCATGGACAGGATAAATCGGCTACTTGGTCGCGCATAGTCCTGCAGGCGGCGCGGCAATGTCGGCGGGCGATCCTGCCCAGGTTGCATGCGCGGCAATCGTTGCGGATAGTTTTGGCCGAGGCTTTCGGGGGGAAAAAGGCCTTTTTGGATACCCGGGAACCGCGGGTGCCATTGAACCTTTGGCATGACCCCCATCAGGCTTTGGCCATCATGTGTGGGCCGGAGGGGGGATGGTCGGAGGGGGAACGGCTTCTGATGGTGGAACACCATGTGACCGCTGTTTCCCTGGGCAGGCGTTTGCTCCGGACGGAAACCGCGGCTGTTGCAGCCATGGCTGTGATGACGATGCTTGATGATACCTTTACTTGAAGGGAAAATAGTGGGAAAATCCGCGCCTTTTTAGAAAAGATTCTCTTGTCTTCAATAAGAGTGTACATGGAGGGAAGACTTGGTGGTATTTCAAGGAGTTGAATTATGACCTGGAATAACAACGGCAGCGGACCGCAAAGTCCGTGGGGCTCGGGGGGCAATGCCCCACAACCGCCAGATATGGACAAAATATTCAATCTGGCCCGGCAAAAATTGTTGAGCAAAATGCCCGGCGGCCAGGCGTGGCCCGCAGTACTGGTGGTCGCTTTCGTGCTGTGGATGGCAACGGGTATCTACGTTGTGGGTGCCGATGAGCAAGGGGTGGTGGTCCGCTTTGGCCGCTATGTCGAAACCACCGATCCGGGGCCACACTTTCACCTGCCCTATCCCATTGAAGCGGTGTATACCCCCCAGGTGACGCAGATCCAGCGCATTGAAATCGGCTATCGCACCCGGGGGCGCACCAATACCGAAGTTCCGGCGGAATCCTTGATGCTGACCGGGGATGAAAATATCATCGATATCGATCTATCGGTGCAATATCGCATTCAGGTTGGTGGGGCGGCCAATTTTTTGTTTAATGTGCGCAATCCCGGCGATGATCCGCACAATACGGTGCGTAACGCCGCCGAGTCGGCCATTCGCCAGGTTATCGGTCGCAACGATATCGACACCGCCCTGACGACCGGCAAGGAAAAAATTCAAACCAATACTCGCGTGACCATGCAGGAAATCCTCGACAGTTACAAGAGCGGCATTGAAATCGTCAATGTTCAGCTCCAGCAGGTGGCACCTCCTCAGGAAGTGATTCATGCCTTCAAGGATGTCGCCAGTGCCCGGGAAGATCGGGAACGTTCCATCAACGAAGCCCAGGGTTACAAAAACGACATCATCCCCAGGGCCAAGGGGCAGGCGGCCCAGGTCATCCAGCAGGCGGAAGGGTATAAAGCTACCAAGATTGCCCGGGCTCAGGGTGAGGTCAACCGCTTCCTCGCCCTGCTGGAAGAGTATACCAAGGCACCGGAAATCACCCGGACCCGCCTTTATCTGGAAACCATTGAGGAAGTTCTCGGCAAGGCCAAAAAGGTTGTCATGAATGCCGATACCAGTCACGGGGTGTTGCCCTACCTGCCGTTGACCTCCACGCGTGCCGCACCGCCTGCTGCGACCACCCAACAGCAACCTACCCAGGGAGCCAAGCCATGAACAAAGAGTGGCATCTTGGTATCATTGTCCTGGCTGTCGCGGGCATGGTTTTGTTTTCCCAGTCGGCGTTCATCGTTCACCAGGTGCAACAAGCCCTGGTGTTGCAACTGGGCAAGCCGGTCCGAACGGTGAGTGAACCCGGTTTGCACTTTAAAGTTCCTTTTCTCCAGGATGTGCATAACTTTGAAAAAAGGTTGCTGGCCTTTGACCAGGAGCCGCAGGAAATCCTTTCTGCCGACAAAAAAAATCTCAAGGTGGACAGTTATGCCCGGTGGCGGATCGTGGACACCTTGAAATTTTACCAGACGGTACGCAATGAGATGGGTGCCGCATCCCGCATCAACGATATTATTTACTCCAATTTGCGTGAGGTGCTGGGACAATATACCATGATGGAAATTGTCGCCGGGGCACGCGAAGACCTGATGGCGCGGATTCGCACCCAGGCCAACCTGCAATCGAGCCAGTATGGCATTGAGGTGTTGGATGTCCGCATCAAACGGACCGACCTGCCCATGGAAAACTCCAAGGCGGTTTTCAAGCGGATGCAGACGGAACGGGAGCGCCAGGCCAAACAATATCGGGCGGAGGGAGAAGAGGAAGCGGTGAAGATTCGTTCCACGGCGGATCGGGATCGGGAAGTCCTGATGGCCGAGGCGATGCGCAAGGCGGAAGAGATCCGTGGGGCTGGCGATGCCGAGGCTACGGGCATCTACGCCGAGGCCTATGCCAAGGATCCCCGCTTCTATGAGTTTAAGCGAACCTTGGACGCTTACCAGAAAGCCTTTGCCGAGGATGCCACCATATTGGTCCAACCCACGGGCTTCTATCGATTCCTCCAGGAAGGCAAACCGTGAAAACTTGATGAAGGGTTGACCATTGAAGGATTTTCTCACCGCAGTGGGTTTAATGATGATCCTGGAGGGGATTCCCTATTTTATCGCCCCGGAGAAAATGCGTCTTTGGATCCTGAAAGTGGCACAGATGGATGAAAGATCTTTACGGCATACGGGCTTTGCATTGATGTTCCTGGGTTTGGTGGTTGTCTATCTGGTGCGTAGCCGGATGTAGGTTTGCCGTGATTGCAGTCCTGTTGGACTTCTACAACGGGAGAGGGGGTATTTTTTAAGGTGGGGTGACGGAATTGGATGGACTTGTGATTCACCTGGATGTTAAAAGTACCCGTGAAAAACGTGTCGTGCTTGACGTTCCCGGAGAAAGTCTGTCATTGCTCATGGAAAATATGGCATTGACATCGCCGGTAATGGTGGATGTTACTGTGGCGCGTGCTAACGATAAATGGCGCGTCAGCGGGACTTTGGCGTACCGGGTGGAACGGGCCTGCGCCCGCTGTCTGGAGCCTTTTCCAATGGAACAGATCAGCCGGGTGGATCGATTGTTTGGCGTGGGGGTTGATCCAGGGCTAGGCAAAAAAAATATCGCCATGGAAGACGATCTGACTTGGCTGGAAAATGGTGAATTGACCATTCAAGAGCTGGTTCAGGAGGAAATCCTGTTGGACAGCCCCATGCGATCACTCTGTGACGAAGGGTGTCGTGGCTTGTGTCCCGATTGTGGCGTCAATCGCAACCAAAATCCTTGTCATTGCGATGGCAAGGTCAGAGAGGGGCCGTTTTCCCGATTGAAGGATCTCAAATTATCGTGATCCTGATGGAATTCGTCTCCATAAGTTTTGGGCCGTGTTCTCAAGCCAGTTTTTCTTAACAAGGAGTTTGCAATGGCTGTACCTAAGAAGCGTATTTCTTCTTCCCGCCGTGGGGCGCGCCGGGCGCACAATGCGATCAAACCGATGAGCCTGTCGGTCTGCGCCAATTGTCAGGAACCTGTCGTTCCTCATCGCGTCTGTTCCAAATGCGGCTGGTATCGCGGTCGAGAAATCATCGCGGCAGTGGAAGACTGACAAAAAAACGTGATGCCGGGATGACCGCCAGGTGGATATTTGCATTGCTCTGGATGCCATGGGTGGTGATCATGCCCCGGCGTCCGTCATAGAAGGGGCCGTTCAGGCCGCTCGGGAATTTCCTACGACCCGCTTTATTCTGGTGGGCCGGGAAGACAGAATCCTGGAGGAATTGGAAAAGGTCAGGTTCAGTCGTGACCATTTTCAAATCATGGCGGCAGCGGAAGTGGTGGGCATGGGCGAAGAACCTGCCCAGGCGTTGCGCTTTAAAAAGCAATCCTCCATGCGATTGGCCGTGGATGCCGTCAAGTCAGGGGCGGCGGATGCCCTGGTTTCTGCGGGGAATACCGGGGCGCTCATGGCGACAGCCCGTTTTGTATTGCGCATGCTGCCCGGTATTGATCGGCCCGCCATCGCCACCCTGGTGCCCTCCAAAACCGGGTCAACCTTGATGTTGGATTTGGGGGCCAATATTGAGTGTGATGCCAAAAATTTGTGCCAGTTTGCCATCATGGGCATGATCTATGCCTCGCAAGTCCTCCATCGCCAGCAGCCCCGTGTCGGTCTGCTCAACGTTGGCGAAGAAGATGTCAAAGGACCTAGCGTGGTCAAAGAGGCCGCCGAGTTGATTCGCAAAGCCCTGGGCGAATACTTCATCGGCAACGTCGAAGGTACCGACATCTACGAAGGGCTGACCGATGTCATCGTCTGCGATGGATTTGTCGGCAATGTCAGCCTGAAATCGAGCGAGGGGGTGGTGAGTATGATCTCCCATTTTCTCAAAGAGAGCATGAATCATTCCCTTTGGTCGCGACTGGGATATTTGATGGTGCGCCCGGCTATGAACCGTTTCAAACAACGCCTGGATCATCGCAAATACAATGGGGCCATGCTGTTGGGACTGGACGGCGTTGTGGTCAAGAGTCATGGGTCGGCGGATGGCTATGCGTTTGCTCAGGCCATACGCGTGGCTCGGGATTTGGTCCTCAACCAGGTCAACCAAACCATCAAAACGCATATCGCCCTGCATAACAATGGAAAGGGGACGCCATGAACGCACCGAGGGCCAGAGTTGTCGGCACCGGTTCCTTCCTGCCGGAAAAACGGTTGACCAACGATGATTTGGCCGGGATGATGGATACCTCTGACGAATGGATTTCCAGTCGCACCGGTATTCTGGAACGGCATATCGCTGCCGAGGATCAAGTGACTTCCGATCTGGCGGCGCAAGCAGGACTCAAAGCCTTGGAAGCAGCCGGTTGTGACCCGGAGGAGTTGGATCTGATCGTCTGCGCCACCTCGACCCCTGATTTGGTTTTCCCGGCTACGGCGACCATCGTGCAACGCAAAATTGGCGCCCAGAACGCCAAAGCCCCCGCTTTTGACATCCAGGCGGTTTGCACTGGATTTGTTTATGGTTTGGGTATTGCCGATCAATTCATCCGTTCGGGCATGTCGAAAAAGGTGCTGGTCATTGGTGCGGAGACCTTCTCCCGTATTGTGGACTGGGAGGATCGCAATACCTGTGTCGTCTTCGGTGACGGGGCGGGGGCGGTGGTGCTGGAGGCAGTCCCTGGCGAGAATGCCAGCGGTATCTTGTCAACACACATGCATGCGGATGGCAGTCACGTGGAATTGTTGCATGTGACCGGGGGTGTTTCGCGTGGACGTCCCGAAGGATTTGATGTGCGCCACGATGCCCTGGGGTTTGTCGATATGCAGGGCAATGAGGTGTTCAAGCATGCGGTCAAGGCGATGGGGGCGGTGGCCGAAGAGGCTTTGGCCGCCAACGGCTTGAAGGTGGCGGACGTGGATTGGTTCATTCCCCACCAGGCGAACCGACGCATTTTGCAGGCAACGGCGAAGCGTATCAGCCTGCCCGAAGAGAAAGTGATCATGACCCTGGACCATCATGGCAACACCTCTGCGGCGAGCGTCCCTCTGGCTTTGGATGAAGCGGTACGGGATGGGCGGATCCAGCCGGGTCATTTGGTGTTGCTCGATGCCTTTGGCGGTGGTTTTACCTGGGCGGCGGCGTTGATTCGCTGGTAGGTGACCACACTATCAGAGTGACACGAAGAGTGCGTCACGCACCTTTAAACCGCAACTATCTTGGGATGCGCAGTTCTTGTCATCCCCGCGAAGGCGGGGATCCAGAAAGTCAGGGAAAAGTGTGTAGACTCCCTGGATCCCCGCTTTCGCGGGGATGACGCTAGAAAACTACGTATCCCGCGCTGGTTGCGGTTTAGTTCTATGTTTGGCGTACAACTTGGCATATTTGAAGAAACTGTTGCAAGAACCTATGGCAATGTGTATCAAACCTGGAACCCCATCCAAAAAACCGAGACGTAACAAATAAAATTTAATAAAACGCAACACCGGGCTCGACACCATGCGCCATGGGGAAGCCACGCGCCCGGAAGCGTACAGGGCCTCGGCCTGGAGGCTGGTGTAGATGTTTTGTTTGTTCAAATAGTCGGCGATGGTTTGTTCTGATTCATGAAGCAAATCGCCCACCAACCGACCTACGGGCTCCCGGGTGATGACCTTTTCGTGTATGGGATCCGAAGACCAACGGGCATGGTCGCGGTGGAACAAGCGCAGGTTATAATCGGGATATCCTTCCCCATGCTTGAGCCAGCGCCCCAGGAAACGGTTGCGCCGAGGAAATTCATAGGCTTTGCAAGGTGTTGTTTTTAAAATTTCGAGGATACTGATTTTAAGTTCGCTGCTGACCCGTTCATCGGCATCCAGGCACAACACCCAATCGTGCTTGGCCCTCTCCACGGCGAACTGTTTTTGCGGACCGAATCCCAACCAGGGTTGATGGATGGTCCGGGCATTGTATTTCCAGGCAATTTCCAGAGTATTGTCCTCACTGCCACTATCGACAAGGACGACTTCATCGGCGAAATCGACGCTCTCCAGACAAGGTGCCAAAAGGTGTCCGGCATTTTTGGTAATTAAAACAATGGAAAGAGGTGCTGTTGTCATGGCAGGCTTTGCAACCAGGTTATGACGTGTTGTGGTGTGATGCTCTCCATGCAGGGGGCGGGGAGCGGGGGGGCCACCAAAGGACAGAGTCTTTGTTTGCAGGGAGATTGCAGGCACGCTCCCCGAACATGCTGGTGGTGTTGACAAAGCGTTCCCACCCGGGCGGGGTCGGTGGGACCATAGAGACACAACGCCGGTACGTTCAAGGCCGCCGCCAGATGCGCTGGTCCGGTATCGACACTGACCACGGCGCGTGCCTGGGCGATGACTTCGGCCAATTGTTCCAGACGCATTTTGGTTGGTACCTTGACCGAGCCAGGGGCAATTCGGGCCAAAGTTTCGGCGCGCTCTTTTTCCGCAGGACTACCCCAAGGTAATACGATGGCGCTGTGTTGACTCACGTTGCGGATCAGATCGCCCCAGAACGCCTCCGGCCAATGCTTGCTCGGCCAGGTGGTACCATGGATGAACACCAGGTGGTTTCTCTGCGATGGGGCGGGAAAACGATTGGCCAATCCATAATCGGCTGGTTCGCTGGGCAGGGGATAATGCAGAACGCGGGCAAACAATGCGCGGATACGGGTGACCGCATGTTGCTCCTTGGCGATTGTCACCCGATGATGATAGCACCAAGAGGCTGTAGCCTCGCGGGCGCTCTGCGCGTCCATCCCCCAGACCTCGCCTCTTGCCAGACGTGCTGGAATGGCACTTTTCCACAAACCTTGCGCATCGATGATGGCATCGTAGGGATCACGGCGCAATTCCCGCAACACTTTCCGCCATTCCCCTTGAAAGGTGTTTCGCAATAGTTTTTTGCGTAAGCGACGCCAGGGCAACACGATAACCCGCTGTACCGCCGGGTGCCACTGGGGAATTTCAGCGAAGTGTTCCTCAACCAACCAATGAAATGCAAACGTCGGATCCCAGCGCATGGCATCGCTCACCGCCGGCAAAGTGTGCAACACATCGCCCAACGACGATGTTTTGACAATCAGCACGTTCATGGATGGGCAACCAATTCCCGCAGATGGCGCAGCACGTCATCCGGGGTGATTTCTTCCAGGCAGGGGGCTGGTTCTTTCAGGGGGCAATGGCGTTTAAAACAGGGGGCGCAGGGGAGGTTGCGGGAGATGATACGGGCAAGGGGTGCCAGCGGGGGGGTATGTTTGGGGTCGGAAGAACCAAAAAGGGCGACTACCGGGCGGTTCAAGGCGGCGGCGACGTGCATGAGTCCCGAATCGTTGGTCACTACCGCCTGGACAAAGGAGAGCAAATCGACCGCTTCCGAGAGTGAGGTACTACCCGCCAGATTAACCCCCTGTTCACCGGCGGACTGTGCGATGGCCTCGCCCCACGCTTTCTCCTTGCTGGATCCCAGTACCAGGATGCGCCACCCTTCCTGGACGCACATCCGAGCCAATGTTTGAAAGTGATGGATAGGCCAACGTTTGGCAGGGCCGAATTCCGCCCCGGGACAGAATGCCAGATTGGGACGTTGATCCAGGGGCAATCCCCAGCCACGCAAGGTGGCACACACCCGTTCCGGTTTGTGCGTTAAGTGGGGCAGGGGCAGGGGGGTCGGCAAGGTTTCCCCGGGAGCCAGACTCAGAGCGGCAAAACGTTGAACCGTTTGCGGATAGCGTTGTTTATCCAAGCGCCGCCAATCATTGAGGAGCCCCAGGCGCATCTCACCGATAAAGCCGGTCCGCCGTGGGATACGAGCGAAAAAAGGGATCAGGGCCGATTTGAAGGAATTGGGCAAGACGATGGCGTGCTGGTAATTTCCCTTGAGGCTGATACCCAGGCGATACCGTTTACCGAGCCCCAATTCGCCATGTTGCAAGGGGAGTTCGATGGTTGCGCGCACTTCCGGCATCCGTTCCAAAACCGCTTGGCTCCAGGGTGGGGCCAGCACATCGATGGGACAATCCGGGTTCTTTAATTTTAGTAGTTTAAATAACGGCTGTGCCATGACCATGTCGCCGACCCACGAGGGACCGACGACCAAAAGAGGTGACGAAGCCCTCAAAGTCCCGCTTCTTTGGCCTGGACAAAAGCGGCAACCCCTTGTTCCAGCGTCATGGGCTGATAATGTAACCCGGGGATTCGTTGTAAACGGACCATATCGGCTTGGGTATAATTTTGATATTTGGCTTGTAATCCTTCGGGCATGGGGATGTAATCAATGGGTTGCGGTGGCAGGTTCATGGCCTGGTACAGGCTGGCGACGATGGCGTTAAAACTGCGGCTGACGCCGGTACCAACGTTATAAATGCCGTGGAGGGGCGAAGGATGATGCGCCAAATGGATATTCAGATGCGCCACATCGGCGACATGGATAAAGTCACGGCGTTGCGCGCCATCGCCGTAGCCGCCGGAACCCTGGAACAGGCGTGCCACTCCGGTTTGTTTGATTTGCAGATACAATTGGTGGACCATGGAAGCCATGCGTCCTTTGTGTTGTTCGCGGGGGCCGTAGACATTGAAATAACGCAGACCAACGACTGTACTGGTCACCTTATCCCAGTTTTGTTGCACATAGCGATCAAACAACAGTTTGGAATACCCATAGACATTCAATGGTTTTTCATTATCGGGGTGTTCGGTGAAATCGGTGGACGCCCCGTAGGTGGCTGCCGAGGAGGCATAGACAAAGGGAATGTGACGCCCTGACGCAAAATGAAACAACTCTTTGGTATAGGTGTAATTATTGTCCATCATGTAGCGCCCATCGTACTCCATGGTATCGGAGCAGGCCCCTTGATGGAGAATGGCGGCGATTGTCATCTCTTTAAAATAATCTTTGGCCAACAGATTGCGAAATTCCCTTTTGTCAAGAAAATCGACGACCTGTAAATCGCGCACGTTTATAAATTTATCACCCTTTTCCAGGTTGTCCACGATCAGGACATCGGTTGCGCCCGATTGATTGAGTGCTGCGACAATGTTGGCACCAATGAACCCGGCGCCCCCGGTAACGATTATCATGGGTTGGCATCCTTTCCCCAGGTCGTGTTGACACTGAGAGTATTATATTTTGCATGTCGGCTGTGCAGATTATCATACTATACGCCATGTTCCAAGTTGATCCAATCCTGCGTGCTGCATACCCCGAACTGTCAATGTGATGAAACAGGATGGGAGTCTATAAATTGAGCAACAACTCCTCAATATTCACATCATCCCATTGTTCGGCCTTAAGATGGGTCTCGGCGTATTGGCGGTAGATACCGCTCGTTAAAAACAACGCAAACACATCCCGGTCAATATGCTGGTCTTTGCACATGAAGCGCATGATTTTTAACGATTCACTTAATGTTTTGGCCTTTTTGTAAGGGCGATCCACGGCGGTGAGGGCTTCGAAGATATCGGCTATGGCCAAAATGCGTGCCTGGATACTCATTTGATCACGGTTGAGGCCACAGGGATAACCGGTTCCTTTCATGGTTTCGTGATGGGAGCTGGCCAGCTCCGGCACCCGGGTCATCCCTTTGGGAAACGGCAACTGACGCAACATCACCAGGGTATGGATGACGTGTTCGTTGATCTTGAAACGCTCTTCCGCATTGAGGGTGCCACGGGGGATGCATAAATTGTAAATTTCGCCAAAATTATAAGAATATTCTGGAATCTTCAGGGTTATGCCCAAGGCGACGGGATCGTAGGATAGACGTGTATTTTGGCGCGGTTGTTTGTGTTCTGGACGGTCCATCAACAACGGTTCCCGGGCTGGCAAGACACTGCTGGGAGGGGTATCGGCCAGGCGCAACTCCTCCATGTTGGACAGTCCCAACCGATCATCAAAATACCGTTGCCAGGTGCGGGAGGCGATTTCCTGAATACGAGCCAAGTGTGGTGAGGTCATCAGGTCATCGCCAACGTTACAGCGGGCTATGAAGGCGAAATCGTCCCGCAACGTAGCCAAGGTTGCCTGCAATTGGGCGGCATCAGGATTGTGGCCCGCCAAACGGTGTTGCAAATGGTCGATTTGCGCATCGCGCCACAGCACCTCAAAGCGCATGCGAATTTCGTGAATGCGGTTGCTGACGCACTCCAGCTTGGTTGCCTTGTCAACCACGACCTCTGGTGTCGTGACCTTGCCACAATCGTGCATCCATCCCGCCAGGTGAAACTCTTTCCAGTCATCCTTGCTCATGGAAAAATGGGCAAAGGGTCCCGAGTCGGCATTGCAAGCCGCTTCCGCCAACATGTTGCCCAGCATGGGCACCCGTTCGCAATGACCGCCGGTATAGGGCGATTTGGCATCGATGGCGCTCGCCATCACCCGAATGATGGCATTGAATAAATTTTCCTGGGCTTGCATCAGATTCAGGTTGTCCAGGGCGATGGCACCCTGGGTTGCCAGGGCCTCGACAAAACCGATCCATTCGGGATCAAAGGGGACAATGGTCTTGGTTTCGGGATGCACGGGGTTGATCAATTGCAATACGCCCAGGGGAACCCCTTCCCGAGGTTTCAACGCCACGGTGAGCATCGCCTGGCTGCGATAGCCCGTCGCCCGGTCGTAGCTGAGTGTGCCAGAAACATCGAACGTTCCGGCATTATTGTAAAGGTCTTCCAAAAGGACCGATTCGCCTGTGAGGGCCACGTGGGTGGCAACAAAACGATGAACTTCTTGGCCGGTTTCTGGATCATACAAGGGGAGGAGAAACGAGGGGAGCTGATCGCCGCTGGAAAGATAGGCGAAGCGCAGTTGATTGTTTTCGGTGCGTAAATACAGCGTCGCTTTGTCGGCATAGGTTAAATCTTTGCCACCATGTAAAATTTTGCGCAGCAAGGAATCGATATCCCGTTCCATGGAAAGGTCCTTGGCAATCGCGACCAGCTTTTGCAGTTTGTTGCGTTCCACATCCAGGTAATGTTGAATCTGCTTGTGCGTTGTGTGGACGGCCAGTTGGTTATGGATGCGGCGTTGCAGGATGGCGGGGATGACAGGAAGGGTCACATAATCGGCAGCTCCCAGTTCCAATCCACGTTGCTCCATGACGACGTCGGCGTGATCGGCCAGCAAAATGACAGGGATTCCTTGGGTTTCCAGAAAATGGTGCATCTTTTCAAGGAAGGTCGGTCCATCGGTATCCGGTAATGTCACGTTGAGCAGAACCAGGTCCGGGGCATAGCCTTCCGTCATCTTGGTGATGGCTTCCTGGCCATTTCGGGCGAACTGGAGGACATACTTTTCCTGCAACAGGGGGGGGATCCAGGTTGCCTTATCCGGTTCGGGATCGGCGAGCAAAAGTTTGGGAGGTGTTGATACCAGGGGACCGGCCATGTCGTTTTCAGTCGGAACGGATTCAAGAGACAAGGGAATGGGCATCCCACCCTTCCTCTTGGATGGTTGATCGTGGCAAAAGGTTATCACGGATTCGGATAAAATGCGAAACTCTCCTGATTGGAGGGGGAAGTGGAAGAACAATCCGGTCAAGGGATGGGCATGATTTGTTGATTGAGTGCAGCGACCTGCTGAAACAACCTGATGATCGGTTATACAAGCTTTTGTACTGGTTCACCGGGAACTGATCAAACACCATTTGCCTTCAATAGGCGATAGCTCCATATCCGGGTCCGCAAAAAAGGCCATTAAAAAGTGATTGCGTTTGGCCTTTCGTTTCTCTCTTGCCGCTTCGGGTTTGCGGTCTCGATCTTTGAAAATGGCGATAGTAATCCACTAAAACAGTTCCAGGTTGAAGTAGAAATTGGCGATGCGGGTCTTATCCTTCTTGCCGCGCCAAGCCTTGTGCGCTGCCCGCCAAAGGTTTGAGAAGGCGACAATCCGATCAAAGAGATAGCCGGTACGTTTCACGACGGGGTGAGAGTCGATGCAAGACCAACTATTTCGCATGTGCCACGAATGATGCGGACCAGGACATCGGGACGAACCTCTGCCAATCCACGGGTAATGGACTCCACCCCAAGAGTATAAACTTTATCCAGACGTACCCAACTCGGCAGGGGCAACGCCCCACTGATCAAGTCAGATGGCTCAAGATGCATAGCGCTTTCTTGCGTGGGAACGGAGGTAATGTCCAACCCAATAAAGTCTCCGTACCTGTCCGGGAAAGTCAGAACCAGCACCGGGCGCTTTTTTTTGAAGGACAAGTCGGCGAAAGGGAATGGCACCACGACCAGCGTGCCAGGTTTATATGTCATTCCAGGCCTCGTCCGTTGGATTGTCCCAAATCTTGTGCATGGAGACCAGTTGCGCATGCTTCAAGGGATCTCGTTCCTGATCTTGCCTATGGGTGTGTTCCAGGTAGCCGATAAAATCCAGCACCTCTCTGGCCAGGAGTGGGGGCAGGTTACGAACCTTCAGTTGTAGTTCTTCGACAAGGTCCATGGTCATCGCTTTTCCTCCTGTTGTTTCATCCCTCACTCCTTCCGGTCGTAGACGGACAATATGGTGTTTGATCAATTCCCGGTGAACCCGTACACAAGCATTGGTTGATTGCCACGCCCAAAGCCTGCAACGAGGCGGTGACAATATCTTCGTGGATACCGACGCCAAACCATTCCGTTGTGTCCTTATCCTCGCCCACGATGGAGATGAAGGCGATAGCCCGGGCCGAGCTGCCACTGTCCAACGCCCGTTCTTCGTAACGATGCAAACGCCATGGACCAGCGAGGGCATGACAGGCGGCATCGATGGGGCCATTGCCTTGGCCGTTGAGATGGTAGGTTTTTCCATCGATTGCGATATCCAACGCCATATGGCCCTGTTGGTTTTGTACCATCTGGTACCCCAACACAACAAATCCACCGGGTGACTCCACAAACGTCCGGTTAAAAATGGTGGCGATATCGTCACCCGTCAATTCGCATCCCGACCGATCCGTTTCGGACTGTACTTCCCGGGCCAAAGCGGGTTCCATCCATTTGGGGATTTGGATGCCGGTTTGCCGATGTAAAAGATAACTGGCCCCCGCTTTTCCCGATTGGCTGTTGACGCGAATGATACCACTGAAATCCCGTCCCACATCGCGGGGATCGATGGGCAGATAGGGGACTTCCCAAGGTTTTCCCGGTTGCCAGTCGGCCAATCCTTTGCGAATGGCATCCTGATGGGAGCCGGAAAATGCGGTGAAAACCAAGGCGCCGGCGTACGGATGGCGTACCGGGACTTCCATGCCGGTACATTCCTGATAACAGGCGACCACCTGGGCCATATTGGAAAAATCGAGGCCGGTTTCGATCCCTTGGCTGTGAAGGTTTAACGCCAAGGTGAGCAAATCCAGATTGCCAGTTCGTTCACCATTGCCGAACAACGCCCCTTCGACCCGATCGGCCCCGGCCATCAAGGCCAATTCTGCAGCGGCCACGCCACAGCCACGATCATTATGGGGGTGGATGGAAAGATGGATGGCATCGCGCCGGGAAAAACGACTGGCAAACCATTCAATCTGGTCGGCATAACGATTGGGTGCCGCCATTTCCACGGTTTGCGGCAGGTTGAAAACGGCTTTATGTTCTGGCGTCGGTTGCCAAATGTCTGCGACCGCCTCGCATATGGCCAAGGCGAATTCCGGTTCGGTGGCGGAGAAACTTTCGGGAGAAAATTGCATCGTCCATTGGGTCGCAGGCTGTTCCCGGGCCAAGGTTTGGATCAATCGGGCGGCGTCGGTGGCACGCCGAATCAAGGTGTCCTGATCGACGCCAAAGACCAGGCGGCGTTGTACCGTGGAGGTGGAAATATAAAAATGGAGGATGACCCTGGGGAGACCAGCCACGGATGCAAAGGTGCGGCGAATATGTTCTTCGCGTGCGGTGGTTAACACCTGGAGGGTGACGTGTTCGGGGACTTGGCCTGCCAAGTGGCGGATAAACGTATCATCCGCCATGGAAGCTGCGGGAAATCCCACCTCGATTTCCCGAAATCCCATGGCCACCAACTGGTGGAACATGGTTTCCTTTTGCTGCGGCGTCATCGGGGTGGCCAGGGCTTGGTTGCCGTCGCGCAAATCGGTACTGCACCATCTGGGAGCCCGGGTAATGGAACGATCCGGCCAGTGGCGCTCCGTCATGGGTATGGGGGGGAGGGGGTGGTACTTGTTCATGGATTGGGTCAACATCGCAAACGACTCCGAGACTGAAAAGGTGAAATCTGCAAACAGGTACGATCAGGACCGCTTACGTGGCGGTCGGTGGTAAGTCGCAGGTTTGTGTGTCGTTGCATCATGATCACTCTCCCGATTGGTAAAAAATAAAAAAGCCACAAGTTGGTGACCTGTGGCTTTGGGTTGCATCATGTGTTTCGTAACAAGGAATTGCTATTCAGCCGCCAACCCCTTTGGAAAACGCACGCCCAAGGCCACCCACAAGGGTGGTAGGCTGGGCAGTCGCAGGCTGTGATGATGGTTCATGGCGTTCATGGGGACACTGTAAACGAAATGTTGTCATTTGTCAAGCGATCCAACTTGCGAGGCAGTGAAGTGGACTCCATCGTCAAGACATTTTTGCACCCGTCCCTTCCGATTGGTCCATCCGGTCGGTTTTTGGACGTAATAGTGCCAGATTTGGCAAATTTCAGTAGACGTAGGTAGCAAAATCCAGGACAATTGTAGCGTGAGGGGGGTGTTTCCACTTGCCCCTGTATCGGCATCTTAAATTTCTGGCATGGGCCAACGGAACCGCCTCCTACTGCGCAACCTACTGGCCAAGGTGGAAATAATGAGGAAGACCCAATTTTTCATAATGCCTCATATGGCCGATGCACTTTTATGAGCAAGATTGCCCACCCTCACGACCGTTTCCTGAAGATACTTCTCTCGGATCCAGAAAGGGCGGCATGCCTGCTGCGTGAACGACTTCCGGTCGAGATATCGGAGTTGCTGTCCGATGAACTCCCGGAGCTGGTTGGCGGCTCATTCGTTGATCAAGAACTCCAAGAGTACTTGACGGACCGACTTTTTCGGGTAAAGACCATTCATGGACAGGAAGCCTTTTTGTATGCATTGATTGACAACAAAAGTTATTCAGATCAGTTTGTAGCGTGGCAGCTATTGAGGTATATGGTCAGGTCACTTGAGCAATGGGAACGAGAAAATCCCAAATGGAAACGGCTGCCGGCCATTGTTCCATTGGTCGTGTACCATGGAGAGGACAAATGGCGCATCCCGAATAATTTTCTGGCACTGGTGGATGCACCAACAGGATGGCGGCCATACCTGCTGGACTTCAAGTTTTCCCTTTTCGATTTGGGCCACGTTGAGGATCATCGGCTTTCCAAGCAACCCCACCTGAGAGCGTGGTTGTTGGCCGCCAAGTATGCAACGAGAGACGGAAAGCAACTTGAGATCAAGGATTTTCTCGTTGAGGTTTTGACAGAAGTTCCCGCCGATGACTTCATGCTCATCATGCGATATGTGGTGGAAACGTACAAGAATTACGATGAAAAGGATGTCCGGGAGATTATCCGGCGGGTGCGTCCAGAGGAGGAAGAGAAAATGATGTCAAAATTTGCGCAAAGCGTTATTGAGAACACGAATCCAAAATGGACCCAGATGGTTCTGCAGAAAGGCGAGGCTAGAATTCTGACTCGCCAGATGCAACGCCGCTTCGGCAATCTACCAGACTGGGCCAAAGAAAAAATTGCCAGTGCCGAACCACCTTCATTGGAAGAATGGAGCCTCCGCATCTTCGATGCCCAGTCTCTGGACGACGTTTTCTCGGACAAGGTGTAATGGACCGAGGAGAAAGTTTTCCAAATTCATCTGGTACCCAGTCGGTACCCAAAGCGAACCTTATCTTCCCGGGTATTTTACATGACGAGGAAATATTATTAATTTACAGCATCATACAACAGAAAATCGTCACCGAAGAGGATTCAGAACTTCTCCATGCTGCAACGCAACAAAAACAGAGAATTTTCCGAAATTGGTAACGTTCGGTCCCGCAAAGTGGTAGATGCAAGCTATTATGAGAAAGTTAACGAAATCCAAATGCAATTGCCCTGCTTGCAAGGTTTGGCAGTTAAGTCAGCACGTTTCGTCCCAAATCTTGAAATTGTTTCTGCCCGCCTCCTTGATGGCATACATGGCTTGGTCTGCCTTTTTCAGGAGTATTTGCGGGTCATCGGCGTGAGCGGGAAACAAACTGATGCCGATACTGGTGCCGATGTGACAGCGATGCGGACCGATTTCAAAGGTTTTTCCCAGGTTGGTGACAATTTTCCGGGCGCTTGTGGCGACGTGATCCATTTCGTTGAATCCCGTCATGAGAACGGTAAATTCATCGCCGCCGATTCGGGCGACCACATCCATTTCGCGTACGCTGGAGCGTATGCGTTGGGCGGCGGCAATCAACAATTGGTCACCGACTTCATGGCCCAGGGTATCGTTGATGGGTTTGAATCGGTCCAAATCCAGGAACATGACCGCCAAATGTCGTCCGGTACGACGGGCTTGCGCCATCCCGATGAGCAGATGTTCCATGAATTGTACCCGATTGGGTAGCCCGGTCAGGGAGTCATGACTGGCCAAAAACTGCAATTTTTGCTCGGCGAGCCTTTTTTCGGAAATATCGACGCCGGTACCGATGATGTGGCGTCCAGTTCCCGGGGTGGGATCGATGGCGGTGAAGGACCAAGCGATGAGTCTTTTGTCCCCTTTTTGCGTTAACCAGTGGCTTTCATGTTCCTGGGGTGTTGTCCCGGGGAGGATGGCGTCCAGTTTTTCCTGAAATGCGGTGATTTCTTCATTCGGGATCAATACCTCTCCGATCTTGCGTCCGACGATTGCTTCCTGGGTATAACCGGTCAGGAGCTGGCAGGCGTGGTTGAACAGGATGATTTCCCCAGCTTGATTCAGCACGACCACCAGGGAAGGGGCGGTACTGAGGATGGTGGCGATGAATTTCTGTTCATTACGCAGTTTGTCCTGGGTGTGGCGCAGGTCGATCAATCCGGCCAATGAATTGGCAATGGTGGTGAGAAAGGCATCTTCTTCGTTATTTTTTTTGTAGCCATTGGGGACATACAGGTTGAGGACTCCCAGGACCCGATTGCGTGACAGGATGGGTACGCAATAGTGACCATGCGGGTGCATGTCCGGGTATGAGATTTCATGGCGGGCGTCGATCTGAGAGGCGAAGATGATTTCTCTATATTGCAGGGCACGACCGCACAAGCAATAGCCTGGTTTGACCCGTGAGCAGACCTGACACTGTATTTCCGACAATCCAACCTGGGAGGCGAGGAGCAAATCTCCGCTGTCGGGATCGGTCAGAAAGATGGAGCCTTGGTATTGAAGGGAGACCCAGGGCACCGTCAAGATGATATGCAAGGCAATCTGGAGTTGTTTTTCGAGGGTCAGGAGTTCCAAGCCGGTTTCCAACAGGGCGCTCAGGGCGATTTGTGACTGCATGACCCGTTCTTCACGTTTTTCCATGTCGTAGATGTGGGTGACATCGGCGACGGTTGCCAGCAGCCGGATGGGATGTTGCTGTCTGTCGGTCAGTGTTCGGCCATGCTCGCGCACTTGCAATATTTTTCCATCGGGTCGATTGATACGATAGCGGATACTCCATTGACCTTTGGGATTTTGGCGGGCTTCGCGGCGACATTGCAGGACATCGACGCGGTCTCCAGGATGGATGGCATGGGTGAAATAATTGGCGCGTCCGTGATCGGCCATCGTTTCGATCCCATAAATGCGTGCCAACCTTTGTGACCATTGCACTTCATCGGTTTCCAGATTCCAATCCCAGGTACCCATGTGGGCGATATCCTGAGCCAAATGCAGGTCATGGATATTTTTTTCCAATTGGGCACGTACCTGAAACAAATGCCAATAATTAGTTATAATAATTATTACAAGGAGATAGATGACCAGGAAGGTGGTCCATTCATGTTCCATATTGTGTTGTTTCGCCAGGTCTATTCTCAAATCCGGGATGTAGATGGCATCAAGGAACAGGTTATGGCAGATAATCCAGGTCATGACCAACAAGATGGAGGCCAGGGTCAGTCGCGAGGTTATATGCATGCGAAATTGGGAGGGCAGCAGGAGTGCCAGATACAAGGCGATGAAAGTGGCAAGGGGCATGAGGGTAGCGGCCAGCACGGCACCCTGGATGTTACCATGCCAGTCACCGGGGAGTGTGCCGGCCAGAAGGGTGGCCAGGATGATGATTGGGATGCCCAGGGTGAGCAAAAGGCTGACGATGAAAAGATTTCTGATCGTCAAGGTATGGAACAACAGGATGCGCATGGTCCCATAAGCGACTGCCAGTGCTGCCAGCATAGGGGGCAGGATTTCCCGGGGGTGGACGAGGTGGAAGGCATAGTCGGTGCCCATGAGAAAAAGCGACAGCAAAACCAGGGCGACTTGGTGCATGGTCCACAACCCCAGCCCCAAGACCAGGGTTCCGGCCAATAATTGGCGCTTTCCATAATGTTTGCTCTGAGCAGCGAATGGGCGTGCTGCCAATTCCAGTGTCAGGAACATGGCCAGGAAAGCGACGACGGCGGACAGGATGGTTAAATCACCCTCGCTGCTAACGATGGACGTCGCCATGGTCGGGAGAGAGGTCAACAGTTGAATATCCTCATGGTCTGGGTAGGGTTGCTCATGAACGAAGAACGCGATGCATCTGTTATCCAACGCGCCAGCCGGTCATGGCATCGGAATCGACGGGTTGACTGCTGGGGTAATTGTTTGGATTCTGTCCGGCCCACCGGATATTTTTCAATACCAAGTAACACGAATAGGCGATCCAGACGGCGCAGAATAGCATGAGGTAGCCGAAAGAGGACATGATAAATTCTCCATAGTTTTTAATGTTGAAGGCGACCTTCATGAAATTCCTGTTGACCAGAACCTGTTGTCCGGGCGGGTCTGCATGGAGAGGTTGGAGATTGCCTGGTGGCAGCCCTTGATTAAGAAGCACCGCCAAAAAATCCGCACCTGTCAAAATTTTGCGATCTTCCCCAGATTCCTTGGTTGAACGCCCCTGCATTGATTCCCTTTGGCTTATGCCCCGAAATTGGGAACGTGGCCATTATTTGTTGCAGTTTCCTGAAAAATTTGTGTCACCCATCGTGAATCGCCAGCCCCATACGTTTTTCATGCCAAAATTGAGTACCGAAAAATTCGATAAGGTTCTGGTCCGGTTTTTGCTTTTATTAATAAATGAGAAGAGATCATGGTGTGGGGTAAGGATCCATAAATTGGACGGACAATTTTGCGACGAAGGTGAAAAAAAATGGCCATCGAATCCTATAAAAACAGTGATGTTCATACTCCAGACTCAACAGGGTCGGTGAAGACCTGCCCGCGTTGCGAACTGTTCCGGGAGTACTCACAGGACCGGCTCAAAGCCGAACTGTTGATGCAGCAGGTGAATACCCGCCACATCGACATGAATTCCAAACTGGCGTGTGAACTGGAACGTTTGTTGGAGCGGATCAGCGGTCAGGATCGTAAAAAAGCGATGGCTTAGTGGATTGAGAGGCTGCTGGGAGCATCAGCCAGCTCTGTGTATGGCAGGTGAAACAGTAGCTGTTAAACCGCAACCAACACGGGAAACGTAGTTTTCCAGTGTCATTCCCGCGAAAG
>JADGCN010000033.1 GCA_015228975.1 Magnetococcales bacterium | reverse complement strand
GTTTCGTTTCATCGACTGGGTGCTGCACCTGCCGGAAGAACTGGATGATCGATTGTTCTCGGAGATTGTCATTTTTGAGGAGAACCAGAAAATGCCGTACATTTCGAGTGTGGAACGGATAGGGGAAAAACGGGGCGTGAAAAAAGGTCGTCAGGAAGGCAAGGTGGAGATGTTGACGAGCCAATTGCAACGTCGTTTTGGTTCTATGCCCGAATGGGCCAGCGAAAGGCTTTCCAAAGCTGACCTGCCCTCTCTGGAAAATTGGAGCCTTCGTATTTTCGATGCCCAGTCTTTGGACGATGTTTTTTCGGACAAGGTGTGATGTGACCAAGGGGAGGGGATCGGTTTGGAAACAAAGGATAAACGAGGGTTTTAAAGGCTTTCATCCCTGACACGTTCAAGAATATCTGGAAAAAACAAGATCTTTTGAGGATGGGGTTCGTTCAGCGTCTACAGATACTCTCGCCAAAGATAAAATATAGTTTTATCAATCGCATAATGTTTTTCTACCGCGAATGCGAATAATTTGCTTGATTATTGCGAGGGGGAGGTGGCACACTCCTGGCCAAGGATGCTGAATTGCCACCATTTTCCAAGTACGGTTCGGGAGGGGCGTGTTCGCGTGCGGGGACGGCGCGAGGGGTGCCATGCGTGGGGATTCTTCTTCCCTTTGCTGCGTTGGCCTTTTTTGGGGGAAATTGTCCATGCTGTCGAAGAAACTTGTCGTCACGGCTTCTGCCCTGTTCCTTGCTGCGTTTGCCACGGGTTGCGGTGGTGGGGGTGGTAGCGGGGGTGGAGATGGCTCGACGAGCGCGAACAGTACCGGTGTTACGAATACCGGGTCCACGAATACCGCGAATAATACTGAAACAACGACTACGGGTCTCTCTGGCACAGTTGCCAACGGTCTGGCTTTACCCAACGCCAAAGTGACCCTGCAAACGGTCAAGGGTGACACGAAGGATATCGGGACCACCGATAACAAGGGGCAATTTTCCGGGGTTCCTCTGCCGGATGGCACCAGTTTTCCCGTGGTCTTGAGCGTTACCCTGCCTAATGGCAAAGATGTCCTGCGTTCGATCATCCCCAGTCTGAATAACAATAACAGTGCCGCGACTGCTAACGTCAATCCCATCACCCAGGCGATCACCAACCAGGTATTGCCCACCGGGACCAACCTTGCCAACCTGGATGTCAGCGGTTTTGCCAGCAAAGCCAAGACGGTGGTGCAGGCTGCCCTTGGTAGCTCAGTTGACTATGACACCTTTGCCAACAAGCCCATGCAGGCCCGCACTGCGGACGATCCCAAAGCGGGGGGATTGGCCGATACCCTGATCGATACCATCGCCGGCATGGATTCGTCGCGCAAACCTGAGGATATCCTTGCCAGTGCCGCCGATACCGAAGATCCCTCTGTCCCAAAAAATTTGCTGGCCAATTCATCCTTTCAAGCCAGACTCTCTGGCGAGTTGATATCCCAGGGGCGCCAAGCCGGTGATGTCACGACCTTGATTAAGAACGAAGCCGTGGGCGGCGGTGACACGACCACGATCCTTTCCAATACCGCAGCTTACGCGACCGCTTTCCAGGACGTGTTCACCAGTGCCAACAGTGTACTCACCGGTTCCGATGCCGATAAGCGGGCGGCTCTATCGTCCGTTGTCCAATCCGCCGCGGTGACGGTCGCCAAAATTGTGGACAAACAATCGGTTTCCAGTGGCGATTCCCTTGCCAATGTCCTGAGCAACAGCCTGACAGTCGTCAAAGGGCCACTGATTGCCATCGGAGTGGCCAACCAGGGTCAGGGAGGAAACAACCTTGCTGTGATCCTGGGTGCAACGCGTGATCAGATAGCCGATTTAATCAGTACCTCTACTGTAGATCTAACGGCGTCGGGTGCCAACGTAACCACACTGGGTTCCCAGGTTAAGAATTTTGGTAATATTGTTTCCACAGCGGTCTCCGATACACTGAACTCTGGTAAAGATAAGAGCGGTCTGGATGATAAGACCAAGTTGCTTGTCGCGGCCAACGTTGGAAAAGGCGTGGCCAATTCCCTGTCCGCTTACATGAACGACTTGGCTGTTGATCAATCGGGAATGACCGATGCCCAGAAGGCCAATCTGACCAAAGCTACGAATACCGCCAAAAATGCGGCTACAGCCCTGGATTCCTCCTTGACTGGGATGGCTACGAATAAGGGTGCCGCCACGATGGGCACCGAGGTGCTGAATTCCATGGCAAATGCTGTGGTTACTCAGGCAACGGATACCTTCAAGAGTTATGACCTGACCGTGGATGCATCTGTATTCTCCGGGGCGGCTATCAAGGTATTGAGCAACATGGCAACGGTGGTGGTCAACAATGCCGCGGCACTTTCTACCAGTACGGCTGCGCTGGCGACCAGCAAACAATCAGCACTGACGGGAGCCATGGCGCAGCAAGTGTTGCAGGAAGTCAAGGGGCTGGATCTTACTGGCGATGCGCCTCCTACAACCGCGCTCAATGTTGCCACCAACATGGCGCAGACGATCGGGGCGGCGTTGGCAACTCAGGTTGGGCAGGTATCGTCGTATCAGGGGAGCAATCTGCAAGTATTGGCTTCCAGCGCCGTTGCCAGTGCCACCGCAGAGTTGAAAAAAACAGCCTCTCTCACGGCAGCCATCGATTCTTCAACCTTGGCAACCTTGCAGCAGAACGCTTCCCAAGTGGTGGTTGCCTCCAAGAACAACACGGAAGCCTTGTTCAAGTCTTTTACAGATCAAGGGGTATCTCTGGCGAATGTTACATCAAGCCTGACCAAAAGTGGTCTGGATGGTAGTGCCGTAAGCGTTGTCCTGACCCAGGTCCAAGGTGCGATTTCTTCCGGTGGTGACGCTATGAAATCGTCTGTTGGCAGCGTTGCCGATTTGGCCGCCAATACGGCAACGGCTGTGCTTGCGAAAGGGGGCAATCTATCCCAGGTTGAAAGTGCGATCGCCACGCCATTGGCATCCCTGGTCCAAACAGCCAAGGCACAGCCTGGAAATGGTTCGTCGCAGGTCGTTTCAGCGATAAAAAATAATTCTAATGCCATGCAACAGGTGACACAGGCATTATTTTCTTCAACGAGCATGTCATTGGGTGATTTGATTGCAACGGCAAATAACGCAGCTTCCGTTGTTGGGAGTCAGTTGAGTACAGCGGGTACCACTGTTTTGTTGAATACGGTGAAAAACAATGTTAACGCCGGGGGGCCAATAGGACTGGATACCCTGACAGGACAGTTGGCGCAGACGGATCCTGGCATTCTGGCTAAAGCAACAACATTGCAACAGACACTCAATACCGAATCCCAGTCGTTAATTAATTCTGCGGGTGACACTTCCAAAAAACCGAAAATTATTGTGAATGGTGATCACTCTGTGGATATTTTTTCTCCCATCGCTCTGGACGCCTCGGGCAGCAGCGATCCCCAGGGAAAAACATTGAATTATTCGTGGAGTATTTTCTTAAGTCCTGTTGGGGATTCCGCAACATTGCTTAAGTCTGACACGTCAACGCCGATCTTCACACCATCTGTTGTCGGAGATTATACGCTTCTCCTGATTGTCAGCAATGGCACGGACAGTAGTAGTTATTCTTTTGATGTTAAAGCGAAATTGTCTGGTAATTCGTTTTTTGTGGTGCGCAAGAGCAGTAATTATTGGCTTTCAGCGGACGGTTTCTTCTCGGGTAGTTCGGAACTGTCGGCTAATTTCATGCAACCCATTGCAAAAATGAATTGGGCTTTGTCGCCTGGTCAAACAAGCGTGAGCGCTTTATATATGAACAGCTCTGGGCACTAATGGCACGACTTCGTATTACGGTGATTTGAGAGGAAATAGATAACCGTCTGGGGGTGAGAATGAAAAGAACAATGCAGGCCACATTGGCAAAGGCAATTCTGACTACGAGTATCGTGCTGGCGTCGTGGCCGTTGACTGTTTTGGCTGAAGTCCCCAAAGGGATACCGTATCAGGGGTACCTGACCGACACCAAGAAAAAACCGGTTGATGGTAATGTTTCCATTCAATTTTCACTGTATTCGGCTCCCACTGGTGGCGTGGCGCTTTGGAGTGAGACGGATTCGGTTACCGTTACTGGGGGATGGTACAACATTGTTCTGGGAAATGTGACGCCCATCGCTCTCCCCTTTGATGTCCCCTATTTTTTAGGGATCAAGGTGGGTGGTGATGCCGAGATGACGCCACGTTTGGCACTTTCGAGTGTGGGCTATGCCATGCGTGCCAGTGTGGCGGAGGGGGTCGCCGACAAGTCGATCAAAGCCTCCTCCATTGGCGAAAAGTGCGCCACGGGTGAAATATTGAAAAAAACCGATACCGGTTGGGCCTGTTCAGCGGATGTGACGCTACCTTCCGGCTCCTCCATGCTCAATTGGAAGGGGACATGGAATGCCCAGGCGGCATACACCCCTGGCGATCTGGTGGTTAACAATGGTTCGACCTGGGTCGCCAAAGCCGGTGTGACCGCCGTTGCTCCAACGACCAATTCGCAGCAATGGGATCCCGTGCCGTTGGCCGGGGGTGGTTCCGGTAACGGCGGCGCGTCATTTCCATGGAAGGGTGAGTGGGATGGGACCGCTCCTTATGTTTTGGGGGATGTGGTCACACGTAATGGTTCGTCCTGGATTGCCAAGTTGGGATCGCAAAACATCGAGCCGGTGCCCGGTTCGATGTATTGGAATGTGTTGGCTGCCAAAGGTTCGGAAGGGGCTGTTGGCCCTGCAGGCCCTCCGGGTCAACCAGGCCCGTCCGGGCCTCCCGGGCCCCAGGGCGTTCCTGGGCTGTGGTGGAAAAATGGATGGGATGCGACGGTGCAGTATAATACCGGGGATGCCGTCGCGTGGGCGGGTGCGGCTTGGATTGCCAAGGCACCGTCCATGAATAACGATCCAATGACTCCCAACTCTACTGTTTGGTCTTTGTTGGCGGCCAAAGGTATGGATGGTACTCCTGGAACGCAGGGTCCGGCCGGGTCCCCAGATACCGGGATACAGATACGTGACAAGCTGCAAACCTTGGTGGGACCCAATGGGCAGGGTGTTGCCGGTTTGAATGCGGATATGCTGGACGGTATTCATGCCGTCGATCTGGAACCCCGGATAAAAACGTTCAAAATGATTAACCAAAACAGTGATCTGACTATCGATCATCTGGGGATCGTCTTTGTTTCCGGCAATACGGTTCTCAATCTGCCTCCAGCCGCCCCGACCAATGCCGGCTGGACGTACACCATCAAGCGGACAGACGCAGGGTCCAGTCAGGTGGTCATCAATGGCATCGTCGATGGTCAAGCCACGCATACATTGGCAACGCAATATGCCGCAATGACCGTGATGAGTAATGGCCAGAATTGGTACACCATTGGGGAATCGGGCCTGGATATGGCTCCGCCGGTCGTTGGTGGCAGTGGTGTTGTAGCCACGACCTTGGGGGCGAATAGTGTGACGCTGAACTGGGCTTCGGCAACCGACAATATGACACAGCAAAATGGGATGCAATATACGGTTTATCGCTCTACAACGGATAATATCAGCACTGTTGCCGCAGCCGAGGGGAATGGTGCCGTGATAGCAACCTTAACCAACGGAGCGACAAATTATACCGATACTGGCCTGAGTAACGGCACAGGGTATTACTATGCCGTTGTTGCCAAGGATGCGGCAGGGAACAAAACAATCTATCAAAAAGCGGCACCGTTCAATGGTGTTGTTGGAGGCAGTTATTGGGGACAATTCTATTGGGGGCAGGGCAATTGGCAGGCCAGTTGAATTTTGGCGCATTGGACAAATGACTGTTACATCCGACGCATCAGGTACTCCCCGGCAGCTTGGCATTTTTTTGCGGATGCATTTGTTTCTGTTGTATGGGTTGTTCCTGTTTGTGATTCATATCTATGTGCCGGCACTGGGTAGCGGTCCGATTGTACCGATAGCTGCGCATCTGGTTTGGCTTACGGTGGCTGCTGTTGTGGCGGTGGCTCTCTTGTATGCTTTGAAAAGGGGGGTGTTTGTCGTTCCAGACTATACCAAATATTATTTGCTGTTTCTGATCCTGGTTTTACTGTCAGCACAGTTCCAGGATGTTGTCGATTCCCATGTACTGGTGTTCCAAACTGCTGGCCTGATTGGTGGATTGTTGTTCTTCGTCGCCTTGCATCAGTTCAATCTGACCGAAGGGCAGAGGGATGGGTTGTTGTTGGCTTTGTTTGTTTCCGGTGCTGTCGAGAGTGTTGTTGGTTTGTTCCAGGTGTTTTATCCGCAACAAACGCATGCCTTGCTGACTTTTTCCGCAGGGTGGCCCTCTGGTTCGGCACCATCGGGTTTCTTGAATCAGGGCAATCAGTTGGCGTCATTCCTGGCAACCTGTTTGGTGATTTCTTTTTATTTAATAGTCAGTAAACAGTTTGGACGGTGGCACTGGTTTAATCGGGCTATTTTCTTTTTAGTAATCCCCACAATGATCAGTGTGCTATTGTGTATAGGATCACGTGCTGGTGCACTAGGGTCGGCTTTGGGTGCCTGGATTCTGTTGTTCGCCCAATGGCAAGATTTCCGTGTCGCGTGGAGGCGGCTTTTCCTGCGTATAATGGCGCTTTTGGTTGCCTTAGTCTTTATGCATGTGACGAATATGATGGATAGGTTGTATGTACTTGGTGATAAGTTGGCCCATACGATTTCAAGACGGGAACGAATCGATATGTATGGCGCCGCTTGGGACATGTTTTTGGATCGCCCAATATGGGGGCAAGGACCGGGAGGGTGGGTTGCAAATCAGCCGTACTACAGAATTAAACAAAGAAATAATTACCAGGTTGACGAGTGGTATCCGCACAATGAAACGCTCTATTGGTTAGCGGAAACAGGTGTCGCTGGTGGCGTTGGTGTGTTGGCTATCGTCGGTGGCATGGCAGTTCTACTGGTGCGGTTGGGCCGTAGACGTGGAGGAATGTATGCAGCACTGATGGTTCCGATTGTTTTTCATGCCGAAGTGGAACAGCCATTACACGATTCCATAGCGCACTGGATCATTTTGGTGTTTTTGGCTTACCTCCCGAGTTCGCATTTTACCAGGGAAATGCATTGGCAATGGAACCCGGTGGTGAGAGGAGGTTTGGCAATGGTTGCATTGTGTCTGTTTCTGCTCGTGGAAGCCTCCATTCTCAGGACTGTTCGCGCTCAGATAGACCTGAATAATTATATGTGGTTCCTGACGCAGCACAAAGACAGCAGGGCAGAGCTGTTACAGCCAGGTTTGGATAATCTTTATTTGCGACAACTTGCGACCAGACTGTTCATGGATGTTAAGCTGAAGTTGGGGTTGTTGACGCAAGATTCTAAAGTGGTCGAGGAATTTGTATCCTGGTCCAAACAGGAAAGAAAAATTTGGCCGAATTCACTCATGTTTGTCAACGAGGCCAAAGCGCTACTATTTATCGGAGATAAAGGCCGACTAATGCCTTTGTTGGAGGAGGGTTTGACCATCTATCCTCAGGCAGGCGAATTGTTGGAACTCAAGAAGGCCGTATCACCAACTGGGTAGGGCATCCATTGCCAAGAAAATAGTTCTCTTTTATTGGGGAGTTGGGATCATGAATAAAAATGGCAGACTTCTTCGTCAATCCGCCCAGTGGGCACTCCGGCATACCACATCTTTTTTGACCGGTGGGTTTATGGTTTTGGCGGTCACCACGGCGTATACCGCAGACTTGCCAACCTTCACATTGCCAAATACATTTTCAAACAATTCGATTGCGGATGCCAATCAGGTGAATGCCAATTTTAATAAGTTAAAGGATGAGGTTCTGGTCAATCGGACGGCGATCAATAATCTCCATTTTGGGGTAATGGCGAATGGCGTTGAAGTTGGTGTGCTGCAAACTTTCCAGCCTTTTAGTACTGTCAGTACGGTGTCTGGAAAGAATCTAAATAACTATAATTTCACGATCGATCAAAATGGTGTTGTTGCAGCAGCGATTACAGATTCTGAACTTCAACTACAAACTATTAATACGAGTACTTCATGTAGTGGTTCAGCGCAACCGACAGTCTTGGTTAAAAAGCCAAATCTTTTAGCAAAAACCGTATTCTCTATTAGTTTAAGTCCCAAAATGTTTGGTACAGCAGCTTCTGATCTTTGGGGTGGATCTACGACGAATGGAATGAATGCGGTCAATGAATGGAATGGCTTATACTCATACGAGGGGACAGAGCCAACATTTTCTACGATAACAAGTTATGCCTTGAATAATTATTCTGTTTGCTCTCCAACCCAGACGTTTACTGGCCCCTTCTTTACTCCGATTCCGTATGTACATTCCACTTACCATGCTCCCGATATAACTCCGCTTGGACTTACTCCAAATAATCCAGCGACTACTGGTGTTCCGAATAATGGTTTCACTGGCCCAATAACAATCAAGGTTCAGCATTAATTGCAGAGAACTAAGTTGCAAAATCGTGTCGAAGCTAATGATGCGACCTCAAGTGAACTTTACCCAAGTGGTAGTGCTGGCTTGTCGGAGACATGTCCCACCTGTGGTCAGCTTGTTCCTTCGGGGCATGCGCCGATGGGACCTCAGCCTGGGAAATCGACAGTTCCCATCTACCTGTTGGTGGTGTCTGTCCTTTTGATTGTGGGGGTGATTGGTGGAATCGTTTGGTTGAAGCCTTTTTCAGATGACTGTTGGTCAAACTTCAGGAGTGTGGTTTGTAAGGAACCTGTTTTTGACATGGAATTTGTTAAAGTCCCGGGTGGTAAGTTTGAGATGGGGTGTGGCCCATGGCAAACGGACTGTGCAGATAATGAAAAGCCTTCACATTTGGTTGCGGTAACAGAATTTTGGATTGGAAAATACGAGGTTACACAGGGGGAGTGGCGGAAGGTGATGGGAATGGATCCACCAACTTTAATTTCCATGCAATGTGGTGATGCGTGTCCCGTGACCGGTATTTCGTGGGTAGAAGTTCATGAGTTTCTTAGAAAGATGAACAAAGATAAGGGTGAAAAAGAAACTTATCGTATTCCCACTGAAGCGGAGTGGGAATACGCCTGCCGAAGTGGGGGAAAGTCGGAAAAATTTTGTGGCGGGAATGATCCTGCCCTTTTGGGTTGGGTGGCCAACAATAGCGAAGGGGTACCCCACAACGTGGGTACCAAAGCCCCCAATGGCCTCGGCATCTATGACATGAGTGGCAATGTATCGGAGTGGGTGGGGGATTGGCATGAAGATGGTTATTATGCCCGTTCCGCACCGGAAAATCCCCACGGACCGTCGGGGGGTGTACACAGGGTGAATCGTGGTGGTGGATGGGATCTGGCCCCAGTTTTCATTCGTTCCACAGCCCGTAGTTACGCCAGTCCAGACAACAGGGGCAATAATTTGGGTTTTCGTGTCGTCCGTGACAAATAAGCAGGCATGATTCTAAACCGCAGCTATCTTGGAATGTGCAGTTATTGTCATCCCCGCGAAAGCGGGGATCCAGAGAACCTTCCTACTTTCCCTGACTTTCTGGATTCCCGCTTTCGCGGGAATGACGCAGGAAAACTACGTATCCCGCGTTGGTTGCGGTTTAGTCATTCCATGGAGTGTTCTTAAAGTGAATCATTTGATCATTGCTTGCGATCATGGTGCGTGGGAGTTGAAAAAAGCCTTGGTAGAACATGCGCAGATCGATCTGCAGCTTGAGGTGCGCGATTTGGGGGTGAATGGCCCCGATTCGGTGGATTACCCTGGCTATGCGGCCCAATTGTGTCAGCGCATTCTGCGTGGGGAAGCCAAGCGCGGGGTGCTGTTGTGTGGCACCGGCCTGGGGATGACCATGGCCGCCAACCGATTCAAGGGTATCCGTGCCGCTTTGTGCCACGATGAATATACCGCACGCATGTCGCGGCGTCACAATGATGCCAATGTGTTGGTACTTGGGGGACGTGTGCTGGGTCCCCGGGTGGCTATGGGCATTTTGGATGTTTGGTTGGCGGAACCTTTTGACGGCGGTCGGCATCAAAGGCGTATTGATGTGTTGGATGCCCTGGGTTAGCCCGGATCGTTTTTTGATGGTGACTATTTTAACTTTGTACCCCATGAGGAGTCTGAAGAAGATGGATCCAACCGTTTCCTTGGAACATGCCGATCCAGAGGTATTTGCAGCGATTCGGGATGAATTGGGGCGCCAGCGGGATCAGATCGAGTTGATCGCCTCGGAAAACATCGTGAGCCGTGCGGTACTTGAGGCGCAGGGCAGTGTCATGACCAACAAGTATGCCGAAGGATATCCCGGCAAGCGCTATTACGGTGGCTGCGAGTGCGTGGATCGCAGTGAGTCCCTTGCCGTGGAACGGGCGAAGCAATTGTTTGGCTGTGGATATGCCAATGTCCAGCCGCATTCGGGTTCCCAGGCCAATATGGCGGCCTATCTGGCCTTGGGTGGGGCGGGGGATCTGTTGTTGGGGATGTCTTTGGCGCACGGGGGGCATTTGACCCATGGTGCCGCCCCCAGTTTTTCCGGTCAGCTCTTTCGGGCGGTGCAGTATGGGTTGCACCCGCAAACCGAGATGATCGACTATGATGAGGTGGAGCGCTTGGCATTGCAGCATCGACCGCGCATTATCGTTGCGGGGGCTTCGGCCTACAGCCGCATCATCGATTTTGCCCGGTTTCGCCAGATTTGCGATCAGGTAGGGGCCGATTTGGTGGTGGATATGGCCCATTTTGCCGGATTGGTGGCGGCGGGCGAGCATCCAAGCCCATTTCCACATGCCGACATCGTGACGACAACGACTCATAAAACATTGCGTGGTCCTCGGGGTGGCATGATCTTGACCAATCGGGAAGAGTTGGCCAAAAAAATCAATTCCAAAATTTTTCCCGGGATTCAGGGTGGACCGTTGGAACATGTGATCGCCGCCAAGGCCGTGGCTTTTGGTGAGGCGTTACGACCGGAATTCAAGGATTATGCGCGGCGTATTCGGGCTAACGCCGTGGCGCTTGCGGAAACTTTGGTGGAAAAGGGATTGCGGATCGTCTCAGGTGGAACGGACAACCATTTGATGCTGGTGGACCTGACATCGCGCAACATCACGGGTAAGGATGCGGAAGCGGCGTTGGAACGTTCGGGGATCACCTGTAATAAAAACGCCATTCCCAACGATCCGCGTTCGCCATTTGTGACTTCCGGCATTCGTCTGGGGTCGCCGGCAGCCACCTCCCGGGGCTTCAACGAATCGGATTTCCGGGATATTGGTCGTTGGATCGTGCGGGTGGTGGATGCGGTGTCGATCAATCCGGCAGGGGATGCCGCTGTGGAATCGGAGGTCAGGAGTCACGCCTTGGCCTTGTGTCGCCGTTATCCGATCTATCCGAATGGTTGATCCGGCTGTGGCTTTTGACCGGCGCATGATGGATCGGGCATTGCGGCTGGCGCGGCGTGGTTTGGGTCGGACCGCTCCCAACCCGGTTGTGGGTTGTGTGCTGGTGCGGGATGGTCGGGTGGTGGGCGAAGGGTTTCATCCCAAAGCGGGTGCAGGACACGCGGAGGTGTTCGCCTTACGGGAGGCGGGTTCCAGGGCGCGTGGGGCAACGGCTTATGTGACGTTGGAGCCGTGCAGTCATCATGGGCGGACCCCGCCGTGTGTCGATGCCCTGATCCAGGCCGGGGTGGTCGAAGTCGTGGCGGCAATGGGTGATCCCGATGAACGGGTGGCGGGAAGGGGGTTTGAAAGACTCAAGGAGGCTGGTATAGTGGTCCGGGTCGGTGTGCGGCAGGCCGAGTCCGTGGCTTTGAACCGACCGTTTGTCAGCCGGATACTCAGGGGACGTCCTTTGCTGACTGTGAAAATGGCAGCGTCCATGGACGGCAAAACAGCGACACAAACGGGACAAAGTCAGTGGATTACCGGTGTGGCGGCGCGGGTCAGCGTGGGGCGTCTCCGGGATACGCACGATGTGATCATGGTTGGGATCGGTACCGTGCTTGCGGATGATCCCCGTCTGAATTGTCGTATCGTCGGGGGGCGGGATCCGATCCGCTTGGTAGTGGATTCGCAGTTGCGTATCCCCGATGCGGCGCAGGTTTGGTCATCGTCCGCCGATGCGCCTTTGTGGTTGGCCACGGTGGGGGCGGGCGGCGAGCGGGCGGAATATTTGCGACGGCGCGGGGCGAAAATCATCGCTTGTCGCGACGATGGTGTGGGTCGGGTTGACCTCAATGATTTATTGAAGCAGTTGGGTGATTTGGGAATCAATAGCGTGCTGTCAGAGGCCGGGGCCGTTTTGACGGGGGCGCTCATGCGCTCCGGGTTGGTGGATCGCTTGGCCTTGTATCTGGCACCCATGCTGATCGGTGGCGTGGGGGCACCGGGTCTCCTGGGTAACATGGGTGTGGATGATCTCAAGGAGGCACCACGGTTGCATGGGGCGGAAATCAGCAGGGTGGGCAGCGACTTTTTGCTTACGGCAAGTTTGGGCGACTGGATGCGGGACGAGGCATGTTTACCGGTTTGATCGAAGGGATTGGCACGGTCGTGAGCCTGCACAAGGGAGGGGCGGATTGGACGTTGGGCGTGGCGGCACCGTTTGATCTTGCCGGCGTTTCCCTGGGCGATTCGCTGGCGGTCAACGGCGTGTGTCTGACGGTGATTGCCAAGGAATCAACGAGTTTTCAGGTTCAGGTTTCCCGGGCAACGGTCGCGGTGAGTACCATGACGGGTCTGCGGGTTGGACAAAAGGTCAATCTGGAACGGGCCATGGTGTTGGGTGGCAGACTGGATGGCCATTTGGTCCAGGGCCATGTGGATACGGTGGGGGATGTGGAACGTTTGCAGCCCCAGGGGCAATCGGTGGTCATTTGGTTCCGTGTGCCGCGTCCCTTTGGCCGTTATATTGTCCCTAAAGGGTCTGTCGCCATTGATGGGGTCAGCCTGACGGTGAACGAAGTGCAGGATAGTGGTACGGTGACGCGATTTTCAGTCAACATGATTCCACATACCGGTCACAAGACCACTTTGGCGTCTTTGGTGGCGGGCAGTATGGTGAATGTGGAGACCGATTTGTTGGGTCGCTATGTGGAAAGGTTGTTGATGGCCGGGCGTCAGGGGGAGACGATGGCACGGATTGATGAAGCATACCTGCGTGAGAGAGGTTTTTGATGCCATGTCTGACGATTTTAACTCCATTGAGGACATTATCGAAGATTTTCGCCAAGGTCGCATGATAATCCTCGTGGACGATGAAAATCGCGAAAATGAAGGGGATTTGATTATTCCGGCAGAGGATTGCGGCCCGGATGCGGTCAATTTCATGGCACGTTTCGGCCGGGGTCTCATTTGTTTGGCGTTGACGGCGCAACGGGTGGAACAGTTGCAGATACCCCTCATGGTGGTGGATAACGATGCCAAATTCAAGACGGCGTTTACCGTTTCCATCGAGGCCAGGACCGGGGTCACGACCGGTATTTCGGCTCAGGATCGTGCCAGGACCATTGCCGTGGCCATCGACGATGCCAGTCAGGCCCAGGATCTGGTGCGTCCCGGACATGTGTTCCCCCTCATTGCCAAGGAAGGGGGTGTGCTGGTACGAGCGGGGCATACCGAGGCATCGGTCGATTTAACCCGTTTGGCGGGGCGCAAACCGGCGGCGGTCATTTGTGAAATTTTGAATGACGATGGCACCATGGCCAGGGTGCCCGATCTGTTGCCGTTCGCCAGGCATCACGGGATTAAAATTGGCACGATTGCCGACCTGATTTCCTTCAGGACGCAACATGAAAAACTGGTCCATCGGCAGGTGGAAACCCGTTTGCCCTCTCTGCATGGCGGGGAGTGGCGGTTGTTCGTCTACACCAATGATTGCGATGATTTTCAACATGTCGCCTTGATCAAGGGGGAAATCGACGGCAACAAGCCGGTGCTGGTGCGGGTCCACAGCGAATGTTTGACGGGGGATTTGTTCGGCTCCTTGCGTTGCGATTGCGGTGGCCAGTTGCGTTCGGCCATGATGCAAATTGGTCAAGAAGGGTGCGGGGTGTTGCTGTATTTGCGCCAGGAAGGGCGCGGGATTGGCCTGATCAATAAAATGCATGCTTATAACCTCCAGGACAAAGGTTTGGATACGGTGGAAGCCAATAAAGAACTTGGTTTCCCGGCTGATTTACGGGATTATGGGATCGGGGCGCAAATATTGCGGGATGTGGGGGTGCGCAAGATCAGGATCATGACCAATAATCCGAAAAAGATCATTGGTCTGGAAGGGTACGGCATGGAGGTTGTGGAACGGGTGCCTATCGCGATTCCGGCAAGTCAGAGCAATGCCCATTATTTGGCAACCAAACGCCATAAATTGGGCCATCTGTTGCCGTATCCCGTGGAGGAGGGGATGGAATCCGGAGATGGGGTCGCGGTTTTGGATAGGTCTGATTCCCACTGATTCTTCAAAGGTTGGGAATCATCGTTCGATACCAGGGAAAAGGAATCCGAGGGATGTCAGAAGAGATCACAGTCGTGGAAGGTCATTTGGATGCGGGTCGTAGTGGCCGTTATGCCATCATCGTTTCCCGTTTTAACGGTTTCATTACCGAACGTTTGTTGGAAGGGGCGTTGGATTGCTTCCGCCGCCATGGGGTTGGCAATGCCTCGTTGACCATCGTTCGGGTTCCGGGGGCGTTTGAAATACCCATGGTGTTGTCGCGTCTCGCCAAAAGCCAAAAGTATTCCGGCATCGTTTGTCTGGGTGCGGTGATCCGAGGTTCCACGCCGCATTTTGACTATGTAGCGGCAGAAGTGAGCAAAGGCGTGGCATCGGTAGCCCTGGATAACGGCATTCCGGTCGGTTTCGGGGTGTTGACGACCGATACCGTGGAACAGGCGATTGATCGTGCCGGAACCAAAGCGGGTAACAAAGGTTGGGAGACGGCGCTTTCTGTGATCGAAATGGTGGATTTGTTCGCCAGGATTGCATGAGCTTGACTTAAGCATCGTAGCGAAGGAGTGGCCGGTGAGCGTTGATAAGGCAGAGTTCCTTCCAGCTCCCCCCGGTCGGCACAAGGCCAGGGAATTGTCGCTGTGGGCCTTGTACCAGAGCGATATTTCCGGTGATCCCGTTGGTCGGGCAGTGGGGCAGCTTACGGAAGAGAATGGCGGCAGTAAGGTTGACCTGGAATACTTCAAGAAAATTGCAGCAGGGGTCTGGAGCCGTCTGGAGGAATTGGATCAACTGATTTCCCGGTCGGCGGACAATTGGTCGGTGGAGCGCATTGCCGCGATTGATCGCAATATTTTACGGCAGGCGGTTTATGAACTTTTGACGGAGCCGGACTTGGACGTGCGGGTGATTATCAACGAGGCCGTCATCCTGTCCAAGCGGTATGGGGATAAAAAATCAGCCTCCTTTGTCAACGGGGTATTGGATCGCCTGGCGCGAGAGGTGCGGCCTTAAAGATTTGTGGGAGTGTGAACGCGTGGCAAACGATAAAACGGTGTCCTCCGTAGGCGAATTCGGCCTCATCGAGCACTGTTTCAAAAATTTGGGCCGGTCTGATATTCCGGGCGTGGGAAGGGGTATCGGGGATGATGCCGCAGTGCTTTTCGTTCCGCGTACCCAGGATTTGCTGGCGACCTCGGATACCCTGGTCGAGGGTGTCCATTTCACGCGGGATGCGGATCCGCGGCAGTTGGGTTGGAAAGCGCTGTGTGTCAACTTATCGGACATCGCAGCCATGGGGGGCGAACCCCGGTGGTACCTGCTTTCCATCTCCTTGCCACCGACGACACCCTTGGCCTGGGTCGAGCAGTTGGCTTTGGGTTTGGCTGCGGCGGGTGAACGGTATCGGGTTGCGTTGGTGGGTGGCAATACGACGGCGACGACGGGTCCCATTGTGCTGACCATCTCCTTGTTCGGGGTCGTGGGCAATGGACGACCTATCCTGCGTTCCGGGGCCGAAGAGGGCAATCGTATCTTCCTTTCCGGGACTTTGGGGGACTCGGTATTGGGGTTGCGGCGCTTGACCGGCGTGGATCGTGGGGCATGCGAGAAGGGCATGGTCGATTTTTTGCTGGATCGGCATGTGCGGCCCATGCCGCGAACTGAGTTGGGCATGGCTTTGGTGGATGCCGCTGTTGCCCGCTCTGCGGTGGATGTTTCCGATGGTTTGCTCGCCGATCTGGGGCATGTGTGTGCGGCATCGGGTGTGGGGGCTGATATCCATTTGGAAAAGATGCCGCTATCGTTGGCCGCACGCCAATGGTTGGGTGATGGGGATGGGGATCGTTGGCGGGTATTGCTCACCGGCGGTGAAGATTATGAGCTTTTGTTCACCATATCCCCGGGCGCCCTGGATCAAATCCCGGCCATTGCCGAGAAAGTAGGCGTCCCTTTGACTGAAATTGGTGTGATCACCCGGGAAAAGGGGGTCCGTGTCTGGAATTCCGGCAAGCCGCTGGTTCTTTCGGATGCGGGTTTCAAACATTTTTAATCGTTGTGACGCGTGGGGAGGTTCAAGGTAAGGTTGACATCCTCTCCCGTTTGAAGGATGATCCTTCTGGTGCAACCAAGGGGAGATGGCCGAGTGGTTGAAGGCGGCACCCTGCTAAGGTGTTATATCCGAATAGGGTATCGAGGGTTCGAATCCCTCTCTCTCCGCCAATCCCTTGTTTCAAGCCTGCCAGTAACATCCAAAAATCTCCTTAAATCAAAGACAAATACCAATATACCGTCCAAAGACGTACAATAGAATTCACTTGAATCCGAGACACGGTTGTGGGTAGGATCGTGGGTAGGATTTTCTGCATCGCCTGAAACCGATCTGGACCATCAAGGCTGAAACCGCTTCCCGTGTTCGAGGAAGGTTGAAGCCGTCATCGACTACGCCACTACTCGTGCCTATCGCCAGGGGCGAGATCCGCTCCACCAGTCCCTGTTCCAAGGCTCCCACGGGACGGAAAGTCCAGTGGAGATCCTCAACCAAGGTTTGGTAAGCTTCAGGTTGTTCACCCTCCATGAGCAGATGGCGGCTTAATAGGCCGTGACGGATAGCATTCATGCTGGACTTGGCCTTTCCGGTTTGGGAGCGGGGGTCGGTACTCAAGGAGGAATTGGTCTGGTTGGCTTGAATTCGTCTGGGACTGGTCACTTTGAAAACCTCCTGCATCGTTGTTGACTACCGACTTATTATACAATAAAAACACTGTTATTAGTAGGGTCTCTACTGCATTCCGTTCCCTAAACCTCCCCGATGCGATAGATTTCATGGATCCAGGGATGGCTTTTCTCCGGGCGTATTCATCAGTCCACCCATACCTGGTTGAGCCATTGACCCATTGAGTGCGGGAGAGCGCATGTCCCAGCTTGAAAACATTGAAGCCATCGAACGCCGGTTGTGGTCCAGCGCCGACAACCTGCGGGCGAACTCCAATTATGCCAGCAATGAATATTTCCTTCCCGTCATGGGGTTGATCTTCCTGCGTCACGCCTTCAGCCGGTTCCTGACAGTGAAAGAGGAGATCGTGGCCGGGTTGCCCACCCGAGGGGGCAAGACCCGGGCACTGACAAAAGAAGATTTCTCCCGCAAGTCCGCCCTGTATCTGCGCGAGGAAGCGCAGTTCGACCATCTGGTGGGGCTGCCCGGTGGACAGGATCGCGCCCAGGCGGTGATCCACGCCATGGAGACCATCGAAGCGGACTATCCCGCGTTGCTGGGTGTGCTGCCCAAGGGGGAATACCAGGAGCTGGACAACGAGGTGCTGGGCACCCTCATCAACACCTTCGACGATGTCGCATTGAAAAAGGCCTCCGGGGACATCTTCGGGCGCATCTATGAATATTTTCTGACCCAGTTTGCCGACCAGAAGGCCCACGACGGCGGCGAGTTCTTCACCCCAGTCTCTCTGGTGCAGACTATTGTGAACGTTATTGAGCCGGACCATGGCCGGGTGCTGGACCCCGCCTGCGGCTCTGGCGGCATGTTTGTGCAGTCCGCCCATTTCATCGAGGGGCTGAACGGCAACCCCGCTGAGGCGGCCACCTTCTACGGCATGGAGAAAAATCCCACCACCATTCGCTTGGCGCAGATGAACCTGGCGGTCCACGGCCTGGAAGGGCAGATCCATAAAGCCATTACCTATTATGAAGACCCCCACGAACTGATGGGCAAAGCGGACTTCGTAATGGCCAATCCCCCCTTCAACGTGGACGAGGTGGACGCGGAGAAGGTGAAGAACGATCCGCGCCTGCCCTTCGGCCTGCCGGGTGTGAATAAAAAGGGGGCGGTCTCCAACGGCAACTATCTGTGGATCAGTTATTTTTACAGTTATTTGAACGCGACGGGGCGGGCCGGGTTCGTCATGTCGTCCCAGGCCTCTTCCGCCGGGCGGCAGGAGGCGGAGGTGCGGCGCAAGATGGTCGAGAGCGGCCATGTGGATGTGATGGTGGCCATCCGCTCCAATTTTTTCTATACCCGCACCGTGCCCTGCGAGTTGTGGTTTTTTGACAAGGGCAAGTCCGAGGCGATGCGGGACCGGGTACTGATGATCGACGCCCGCAACGTCTACCGCAAAGTCACCCGCAAGATCTACGACTTCAGCCCGGAACAAACGAAAAACCTCGCTGCCATTGTCTGGCTGTACCGGGGGCAGAGTGACCGTTTCCTGGCCCTGGTGACCGATTGGTTGGATCGGACCGCCCGGGAACTGCTGACTACCGAAGCGCCGTTGAACGGGTTGCTTGCCGCCTTGTCAGCACTTATCAACCGGATCTTGCCTTTTCTCAAAGATAACGAAGATGCGGAACCCCTCAAGGAGCCCCTGGCCGAGCTGATCGGGGTGGAGAAGACTTTGCGGGCCGACGCCAAGGCGTTCAAACAGGACATCCAGAAAGCCGCCGATGCATGGATGAAGAGCCCCCGGGACAACGCCGGATTGCATAGGGCTGCCGAGGCCTTCGCCCCGCTGGTGGAAACCTGTCGGGATCTGGTGAAGCAGGCGGATCTGCTCTACAAACTGGCCGCAAGGGTGGTGGAGATCTGCGACAAGGAGCTTTCTTCCAAGAGCCATGACGCCTGGATCACCCGCGAGGTGAACAAGGCCATCAAGGCCCTGGACGCCGCTCGCCATGGGGCGGTGGAGCAGTTGAAGTTGGCGCGTTATTTCTTCAAACAGGCCCGCTGGCTCCAGGAGCGTTTTCCTGATGCCGAGCTGCGCGATGTGCCGGGTCTGGTGAAGCTGGTGGACCGAGCCGAGATCAAAGCCAACGATTGGAGCCTGACCCCGGGTCGTTACGTAGGAGTGGCCCCGGAAGCGGTGGACGAGGAGTTCGATTTCGAGGAGACCCTGCGGGAGATTCACATGGAGCTGCTGGACCTCAATCTGGAAGCATCCGATCTGGCCGACCGCATTGCCCGCAACTTTGAGGAGTTGGGGGTATGAGGTGGCCCAACGCAAAACTGGAATCGCTGGCGTTGGATGTCCCGTATGCTGTAGTTGGGGGACCGTTTGGTTCCAAATTAACCGTCAGAGATTACGTTGAAGATGGCATCCCAGTTATACGTGGAAGCAATCTCAATAATGGCAGATTTATTAGCTTTGATGATGTTGTTTTCGTCACAGAGGACAAAGTTCGTACTGATTTGTTCGGGAATCTTGCTGGTCCTGGAGACTTGGTTTTTACTCAAAGGGGGACGCTTGGGCAAGTAGCACTTATCCCTGAAGGTGGCCCGTTTGATCAGTTTGTCGTCTCGCAGAGCCAAATGAAAATGACTGTTGATTCCGCAAAATCAGACAGTCTATTTCTCTACTATTATTTTTCAAGCCAAGAAGCGATTGATAGAATCTTGAGTTACACCTCATCTTCTGGCGTACCGCATATTAATTTAACGGTCCTACGCAATTTTGAAGTACCAGTTCCACCTATTTCTGTCCAACGCCGCATCGCCTCCATCCTCTCTGCCTACGACGAACTCATCGAGAACAACCGCCGCCGCATCCGGCTGCTGGAGGAGGCGGCCCGTCTGCTCTACCGGGAGTGGTTCGTCCACTTCCGCTTCCCCGGCCATGAACATGTGAAGATCATCGACGGCGTGCCGGAAAGGTGGGAGAGGAAGACGCTGGGGGAAGTCTGCGAAAAAATAACTGATGGTGCGCACAAAAGCCCGCCATCGGTAGAAAACGGCAAACTCATGGCGTCAGTAAAGGACATGCACGAATGGGGGTTGAATCTTCAAAACTGTCGCCACATATCACCAATCCATTTCAATGAATTGGTGCGCAACGATTGCCAACCACTACCAAATGATATCTTAGTCGCAAAAGATGGGGCAAACTTAAATAAACATACTTTTTTGGTCGTTGAGCCTGTCGATGCTGTACTACTTTCTTCAATAGCGATTTTAAGGCCTGGGAACAGCGTTGAACCTGAGTTTCTACTTGCCCAACTGAGGGATGAATCTGTCAGTCGGAGGATCAAGCAAAGCAAATCAGGAGTTGCTATCCCAAGGATCGTTCTTCGAGATTTCAGAATATTGACCATTTTACTCCCTTCAATGCAGATCCAAAAGGAATGGAAACGATGTATCGCTCCTGTTCATGGTCAATGTCGAAAACTAATTGAGGTGAATAACAAACTCCGCGCAGCCCGCGACCTTCTCCTCCCCCGCCTGATGAACGGGGAGATTGTGGTATGAGCGCCGGGCCGAAAATCCTGATCCTGGCCGGTCCCAATGGCGCGGGCAAAACCACCTTCGCCTGCGAGTTTCTTTCCCAGGAAGTGGGTCGATTCCGCTTTATCAACGCCGATCTGATCGCTGCCGGATTGAGCCCCTTTGCCCCGGAGAGCGCCGCCGTGCAGCCCGGGCGGCTGATGCTGGAACAGATCCACGCTTTCGTCCGCCGGGGGGTGGACTTTGCCTTTGAAACCACCATGAGCGGCAGGGGCTATGCCGCCCGCATTCCAGAGTGGCAGGCCCGGGGCTATCGGGTAAAACTCTTCTTTCTGCGCCTACCCGACGCCGACTTTGCTATCCGCCGGGTACAACAGCGGGTGCGTTTGGGCGGCCATGACATACCCGAAGGGACTATCCGTCGACGCTTTACCAAGGGCTGGGAAAATTTTCAAACACTCTACCGCCCGCTGGTGAACGAATGAGCGCTCTACGACAACGCCGGTCCCGCACCGATCCTGCTTGAAGAGGGGGAATACGATGTCCCATCAACATGAACCGGTCCGCCGGTTGAACGATCCCGATTTCCGCCGTGCTGAAGCCGCACTGCATCGCGCCGCCGCCAAAGCCCAGCAGCAGGCCCGGGAGGCGGGCCTGGAGCCCATCATCCTCCAGGGTGACCCCGGGGTAACCCCATCGGTCCAAGAGAAATACAAGCCGCGCCAAGTCATCCTCCGGCCCGGCGAAGACGGATTCTGGCTGGCGGAGTGCCCCAGCCTGCCCGGCTGCATCAGCCAAGGCGAGACCAGGGAAGCAGCCATTGCCAGCATTCAGGAGGCCATCCTGGCTCATGTGGCCGCCCTGCGCGCACGGGGATTGCCGGTTCCGGATGAGCGTTTTGAAACTACCATCATAGCGGTCTGACGACTCATGGCCCTCAACGAAGACATCCTGGTCCAGGAGACCACGGCGGACTATCTCCAGCGGGAGCTGGGCTGGGAGTCGGTCACCGCCTACAACGCCGAGACCTTCGGCCCCGAGGGTAGCCTGGGCCGTGTTGACGACCGGGAGGTGGTGCTGACTCGCTATCTGGGGGAGGCCCTGGTCAAACTCAACCCCGGACTGTCTGAGACCGCCTACCAGGAGGCCCTGCGGCAGATCCTGGCCGTTTCCGTCTCCCAGTCCCCCCTCCAGATCAACCAGGAGAAGGACAAACTGCTGCGCGATGGTGTCCAGGTGGCCTTCAAGAACGACAAGGGGGAGCGGGTCAAACAGCGGTTGCGGGTGATCGACTTCGATAACCCGGACAACAACCATTTTTTGATCGTTCGCGAGATGTGGGTCAAAGGGGCGCTCTACCGTCGCCGCCCAGACCTGATCGGCTTCGTCAACGGCCTGCCGCTGATCTGGATGGAGATGAAGGCCATCCACAAGGATACCCGGGCCGCCTTCGAGAAAAACCTGGCCGACTACCGCGACACCATCCCCCACCTGTTCCACCACAACGCCATTCTGCTGCTGGGCAACGGCGTGAAGGCGAAAATCGGCACGCTCTCCAGCCAATACGGCCATTTTCACGAATGGAAACGGCTGGAGGAGGAGGCCCCCGGCGTGGTGGACATGGAAACCCTGTTGAAGGGGATCTGTGACCGTCGCAACCTCCTGGACATCTTGGAAAACTTCATCCTGTGGGACGAAAGCCGCCAGGGGCCGCCCATCAAGATCCTGGCCCGCAATCATCAATATCTGGGCGTCAAGCGGGCAATGAAAGCAGTGGAGGAGCGGCGGGAGCGTCAGGGACGGCTGGGGGTCTTCTGGCACACCCAGGGTTCCGGCAAGTCCTATTCCATGGTTTTTTTCACCCGCAAGGCGCGGCGCAAGCTGGGCGGCCACTTCACCTTCCTGATCCTCACCGATCGGGACGACCTGGACAGCCAGATCTACAAGACCTTTGCCGGGTGCGGGCTGGTGGACAACGACCGCGACACCTGCCGTGCCGATTCGGGCGCACACCTGCGGGCGCTCTTTGGCCAGCGCAAGGGGTTTGTCTTTTCCCTCATCCAGAAATTCAACCAGGACGTGGACCCGGCCAATCCCTATTCCGACCGGGACGACATCATCGTCATCACCGACGAGGCCCACCGCACCCAGTATGGCCGCCTGGCCTTGAACCTGCGCAACGCCCTGCCCAACGCCGCCTTCATCGGCTTTACCGGCACGCCCCTGTTCAAGGATGACGAGATTACCCAGCGGGTGTTCGGGGAGTATGTCTCCACCTACGACTTTCAGCGGGCGGTGGACGACAAGGCCACGGTGCCCCTCTACTACGACCCCCGGGGCGACCGGCTGGGAGTGGCCACCAACGACATGAACGAACGGGTGGCCGAAAAGCTGGAGAGCCTGGAGATCGACGACATCGACGTGGCCCAGAAGCTGGAAAAGGAACTCCAGCGGGACTACCACCTGATCACGGCCAAGAAGCGGCTGGAGCAGATCGCCCGGGACTTCGCCGACCACTACGCCAGCGCCTGGGAGACCGGCAAGGCGATGTTTGTCTGTATCGACAAAATCACTTGCGTGCGCATGTACGATCTGGTCATGGGAGAGAAAAAACCGGATGACAAAGAGCGTAAACCAGGCTACTGGCACAACAAAATCACCGAACTGGAAAAAGAGGCGAACCAAGCCGCCGACGACCAACAGGCCGCCCACCTGCGTCGCCAGATCGCCTGGATGCGCGAAACCCGGATGGCGGTGGTGGTGAGCGAAGAGCAAGGGGAGGTGGCCAAGTTCAAGGCCTGGGACCTGGACATCACCCCCCACCGCGCCCTGATCAAGAATGGCTTCGAGACCCCGGACGGCCAGCGCATCGACGTGGAGACCGCCTTCAAGCGCCAGGATCACCCCTTGCGGGTGGCGTTTGTCTGCGCCATGTGGTTGACCGGCTTCGACGTGCCCAGCCTCTCCACCCTCTACCTGGACAAACCGCTCAAGGCCCACACCCTGATGCAGGCCATCGCCCGTGCCAACCGGGTCCACGAGGGCAAGAACAACGGCCTCATCGTGGACTACTGCGGCATTTTGAAAAACCTGCGCCAGGCTCTGGCCACTTTTGCCGGAACCGGAGGAAATGGAGGTGGCGACAACAACCCGAACCCTGTGAAACCGGATGAGGAGTTGCTGGCCGACTTGGCCGAGGCCATCGACATGGTGCGGGGCTTTCTGGAGGCACGGGAATCCCGTCTGGACGACATCACCGAACTGTCCGGCTTTGCCCGCAACGCCGCCATTCTCAAGGCCAAGGAGGCGGCCAACGAAAACGATGAATCCCGCAAGCGTTTTGAAATCATGGCGCGGGCGGTTTTCCGCAAGTTCAAGGCCTGTATTCCCCTGAAGGAGCGGGTCAATCCCTACCGCCACGCCTACGATGCCATCGAGGTCATCTACAAGAAACTCCAGGAGGATCGGGAGAAGGCGGACATCACCGATATCATCCGGGATTTGCACCGGGTGGTGGACGAGACCATCGACACCACGACAAGAGACCAGGGGGCGGACCCGGAACCCTACGACATCAGCCGCATCGACTTCGAGCGGCTGAAAAAGGAGTTTGAACGCTCCCCGGCCAAGAATTCCACCGTGCAAAGCCTCAAGGACGTGGTGGAAAAACGGCTCCAGCGCATGTTGCGGCAGAACCCTCTGCGATCCGACCTACAGCGCCACTACGAAAAGATTGTGGAGGCGTACAACCGGGAGAAGGACCGCGTCACCATCGAGCGCACCTTCGAGGAACTTCTGAAATTCACGGCGTGCTTGGATGAAGAGGAGCAACGGGCGGTCCGGGAGGGACTGGACGAGGCCTCCCTGGCCCTGTTCGACCTGCTGGCCAAGCCGGACATTTCCAAAAAGGAGCGGGAACGGGTGAAGCAGGTGGCCCGGGAGCTTCTGGCCAAGGTGCGGGCCGAGGTGGAGCGCATTCACGATTGGCGGGAGCGCCAAGCCACCCGGGATGCGGTGCGGCAGGAGATCCATGATTTCCTCTACGCTGATGACACCGGCCTTCCCGTTGACAGCTACGCCGAAGAGGAGGTGGAGACCATGACCGAACGGATCTTCCACCATGTGTTCCAATCCATGCCCGAGCCGTTGGGGTTCGGCGCATTTTCCATTTGATCCAACGGTATCTTCGAGGAACCCATGGCCAATTACCACCCCCGCAAGTTCTTCCGAAACGCTCCAAACAGCTTTCTCCAACGCTATTTCAAACAGCAGGAGGTGCTGCGGGAACGAAACCAGCGTAGAACCGCTTTATGAAGCGTGGTTGGCACTGGATGCGGATCAGAGAGATTAAGATGGAGCAGAATTTCCTGGAGATTGACATGCTGGCCTCCGAAGGCGGGACCAAGGCAGTTTTGCTTAAAGCGTTCCAAGTGGAAGTGGAACGTGGATATGTTGTCATTCAGAGCCAAGCCGACCGCGCAGAGGTGATTCCATGTATGCATTTATTGCTAACTTAACCGATATTTCCAGCCTGATCAATCAGGAACTCGCAGCACTGTCCAAAGTGTGGCAAGAGCGCAAAGGACAGATTCAAGTGAGTGGAGAATATCAAGAGTTCCTGAAGAAAATGGAGCGGGAATGGGCCATTGAGACAGGCATCATTGAGCGGCTCTATACCTGGGATCGTGGCGTGACCGAAGTGTTGATAGAGCAGGGTGTGGAGGCTAGTCTCATTTCTCATCGTGGAGGCATGGATCGGGATGAGGCCGAGTACATAACCGCCATGATCAAAGATCATCAAAACATCGTTGAAGGGTTGTTTTCATTCGTCAAAGGAAACCAGCCACTATCGGAGCACTATATTCGTTCCTTGCATGCCGAGTTCACGGCACACCAGGATTTCATTGAGGCTCAAACCGAGGATGGCCGTCCTCTGAAGGTCCAACTGCTGAAGGGGGAGTATAAAAAGCAACCAAACAATCCCAGACGCCAAAACGGGGACATCCACACATACTGCCCGCCAGTGCATGTCCCAGAGGAAATGGGCAATCTAATCTCCTGGTATTTGGCTTGGGAAGAACGACAGGCTCCTCCCGAAGTCCTGGCCGCTTTTCTGCACCATCGCTTTACACAGATTCATCCATTCCAGGATGGCAATGGTCGTGTTGCCCGTGCACTGGCAAGTATCGTGTTTCTCAAATGCGGCTTGTTTCCTGTCGTTATCCGGGATTCGCATCGAAGCCAATATATTCAAATCCTCGAAGAAGCCGATGCGGGTGATATCAAGCCCCTTTGCAGCTTCTTTGCCCGGAATCAGCGTGATTTCATCTTGGCTGCTCTGGGCATTGAGCAAGCTGTCCAACAGGCACGGCATGCAGAAGAGATCCTCTCATCCGGTCTACAACTATTAAGGAACCAATACGTTGCTGAAACCAGCCGCATGGACGATGTTCTTAGCCATGCGGAAGCGCTTAGAGTTGCGACTGAAAGACGTCTTTCTTCTATTGTCCAGAATCTGAATCCACAACTCAGCGAGATCACCCCTCCTGGGCGTGACTATTGCTCTACATGTGCATCACATGGGAACACTTCTGACAGGCGCCATTATTACAGAAACCAAATCATTGACATAGCGCGCCACTACAAGTATTACGCCAACTTCTCCAAAAATAGCGCTTGGGCCTCATTGACGATCCAGTCTTTGAACCGCTTCCAATTCGTTGTTTCATTTCACGGCTTCGGGCCAAATTACAAAGGAATTATGGCGGCCTCCAGTTTCACCCTGTTTCGCATACCTTGTGAGGAACAGAAGGGTACAGAGCCTATAGATGTGCGGCCTTCCTCACCCGATTTCTTTCAATTCAACTACGTTGAACCACTGAAGAGCATTGACAATCGTTTCAACGAATGGTTGGAAGGCTCACTTGCAATTGCACTGGCTGAGTGGCGGCGTTCCATTGCCAGAGAGGTGGAAACGTGAAGCCTGATCATAAAGAGGCCGAAGCGTTGAGCCCCCGCAACGAAGACATCCTGGTCCAGGAGACCACGGCGGACTATCTCCAGCGGGAGTTGGGCTGGGAGTCGGATTCCGATAACGGAGAGCTCCGATTTATGTAATTCTACTTTGTCACATTAGAATATACGCCCTGGATCCCCGCTTTCGCGGGGA
>JADGCN010000032.1 GCA_015228975.1 Magnetococcales bacterium | reverse complement strand
CAGGTTGCGCCACCGTGATGGATTGGTTGCCAACCAGACCGCTGAGTTGATAGTTGCTGGAGGTGAGTGTGGCGCTGGTGCTGCCATCGTAAGTTTTGCTGACCGGCCCGCCCGTCAAAGACGCCGTTAATGTCTTGGCGGTGATGTTGCCAATATTTCCTGAAATGACACCACTGGGTAACACATAGTTGGCGAGAGACGTGCCAGCACCGGCGGTAAAATTGCTGTTTCCCAGACTGGCACTGCTGATACTGATGCCTGTTCCGGCATCGCTTTGAGCATAAGTTCCCGATGTCTGGCTCACGGTGATGGATTCTCCATTGGCCAGACCGGTCAACTGATAATTGTTGGATGCCAGCGTCGCCGTATTCGTGCCATCGTAGGTTTTACTCACCGTACCCGTCAAAGACGCTGTCAACGTCTTGGTGGTAATGGTCCCGATAGTCCCGCTGGCGCTCGTGGGCAACACATAGTTGCTCAACGTCGTACCAGCACCGGCGGTAAAGTCGCTGTTTGCCAACGTGGCGCTGGTAATGCTGATGTTCGTCCCAACGGCGCTTTGGGCATAGGTTCCTGAAGTTTGGGATACGGTAATCGATTGTGCGCCGACCAGGCCATTCAACTGGTAGTTGCTGGCAGCCAACGTCGCGGAATTGGTCGCGTCATAACCTTTGCTTATGGGACCGCCCGTCAGGGAGGCCGTTAACGTTTTCGCATTGATGGCACCGATTGCCCCGGAAGCAATCGTCGGCAGAACATAATTGGTCAACGAGGTGCCAGCGCCAGCGGTAAAGTCGCTGCTCGCCAACGTGGCGCTGGTAACGGTCAGATTAGTCCCGGCATTGCTTTGCGAGTAGGTTCCCGCAGTTTGACCCACAGTCATGGATTGTGCGCCGACCAAGCCGCTCAACGAATAATTGTTGGAAGCCAGTGTCGCGGTATTGCTGCCGTCGTAGGTTTTGCTCACCGTACCCGTCAGAGTCGCCGTCAACGTTTTTGCGGTGATGGTACCGATATTTCCTGAAATGACGCCACTGGGAAGGACATAGTTGGCCAGCGAGGTGCCAGCACCCGCCGTGAAGTCACCGTTGGCGAGAGAAGCACTGCTGACGCTGATGTTCGTACCAACCCCGGTTTGGCCATAAGTTCCCGATGTCTGGCTCACGGTGATGGATTCCCCACTGGCCAGACCGGTCAATTGATAATTGTTTGCGGCGAGGGTGGCCGTATTGGCACCGTCGTAGGTTTTGCTCACCGTCCCCGTCAGCGCAGCGGTCAAGGTTTTGGTGGTGATGGTACCGATGGTCCCAGTAGCACTGGTAGGCAGGACATAGTTCGCCAGTGTGGTACCGGCACCTGCGGTGAAGTTGCCGCTCGCCAGAGTGGCGCTGGTAACGGAAAGGTTAGTCCCAACGCCGCTCTGGGCATACGTTCCCGATGTTTGGTTGACGGTCATCGATTGCGCGCCGATCAGGCCGCTCAAGGAATAATTGGCCGCCGTCAGTGTTGCGGTATTGGTGCCGTCATATTCTTTGCTGATCGGGCCACCCGTTAAGGAGGCGGTTAATGTTTTGGCGTTGATGGTACCGATGGTACCCGACAAAGCACCCGTGGGTAACACATAGTTGGTCAGTGTTGTACCGGCACCAGCGGTGAAATCACCATTGACCAAGCCCCCCGTCACCGAAACCGCAAGCCCGGTACCGGCGTCGGTCTGGCCATAGGTTGCCGCCGTCTTGCTGATTGAAATCGTGTCCGTGTTGTAAAGACCGGTCAATTGATAGTTGGAAGCGGATAATGTCGCCGTGTTGGTAGCATCGTAAGTTTTGCTCGCCGTCCCTGTCAGGGCAACTGTAAGTGTTTTGGCCGTGACGCTAACCGTGCCGTCGGAAAAGCCAAAGATATAGCCCAACGGGGAGGTCAGCGTCCCCTGGGACACGGTCACCGCCTTGTTGCTGCCAACGGCATCCCCGGCGACATAGGCCGAACTATAGGAGGCGGAGCCCGACACCGCCGTGGTCACCGTATCGCCATCAATGTAACCGGTGATCTGCGGTGTGAGACTTCCCAAAGTGTCGCCGTAACCGACCGTGCCGCTCGATGTCACCGTAAGCGTTGGCGTGGCGCTGTACAGATAATAGTTGCCGCTCGCCGCCTGGGACGCGGGCGGATTGGCGGTGAATGTCTGACCAAAAAGATGGTTGGTACCGTCAGAGGCTCCCGCAGCACCGCCGGAGCCATTTAAATAGTTGTTACGGGGGTCACCCGAGTAAATCAGATAACGGCCCGCTCCAGGAGTGAGTGTGGTACCGGAGGTATCATCGTTAGTGTACACCCCTCCGGTGGCCAAAAGGATAGAGGTACCGGTGGCTGTGGCGGTAATTTTTCCCCCAAGGGTCAAGGCACCACCAGCCGATCCCAGATTTTTCACTGTAACAGTGGAACCACTGATTGTTCCCAGGCTGATGTTGCCGGCACCATTATTGGTCTTGTCGGTACTGCTGGCCAGGGTCAGGGTAATCGTCCCGGTTCCCGCCGACAATGTGGCGGTAGAATCCATGGTTATGGCCGCATTGCCAGCATCGCGATTGGCGTCAACAACGCCATTGGCCACCGAATCATTGGCCAATACCGTCAGATTGCCATTGCCGGTATTGATGTTCACACCCGCGCCGATAACAACACTGCGACCGGCGCTCAGTGACAGCGATGCCGTTGAGGCGGCATTGGTGACAATCGAACTGTTGACGGTGATATCATTGTTGGCCTGAAGGACCAGGTTGGTACCGGAATTGAGTGCGGTTGTCAGCAATGACGGACCGATCTTGACCGTGTTCCCTTGGGCGCGGGAATAGGTCCAGATCGTCGGATCGGTATGCGCGAGGACAACGCGCCCGCTGCCATCTCCTGACATGGCGATTAAAAACTGTTTGGGGTCGACAAGGGATTGCGCATACGTATTCGCCGGGGATTGCGCTGTTGCACCAGTGATGCTGTTGCTCGTGGAGATGACCCCGGTGACCGCTCCCGTGCCGTTGCTCCAGGTGACCGCCCCGGCATTACTGTTCCAGCTTGAACTGGTGATGGTATAATCACCACCACCCAGTAACGTAATCGAAGGTAGATACGTAGCCGAAATACCGGCATAATCGTATGCATTGCCGCCAACCAGGCTGTTGCTGGAAGAAATGGCACCCGTGGTTAAAGCGCTTGGTGTACCATAGGTGACGGCACCAGCTCCACCATTCCAGAACTGGTTTTCAACAACATAACTGTTATTTGTTGGGAGATAATAGGTATACCATGGCAAGGAATAGCCAACAGTGTCACCCGTACCAGCATAAGTTCCGGCAGTGCTACCTACCAGGGAGTTGCTGCTACTCAGGACACCTGTGATACCTGATGTTCCGCTTCCTAGGGTGATGGCCCCCTTGTTTCCCTGCCAATAGCTGCTGCCAACCAGATAACTGCCATTTCCTCCCGTCAACCCTACCACTCCATCGGAACCGATCCTGTCACCGGTATCGTTAAGGGCGTAATTGGCCAAGGCGAGGTTAGGCGGACTGGTTTGCACCGAGGCTGTGCTGCCAACCAAGCTGTTGGTACTGCTGATGGTGCCAATCAATTTATTGGTGCCGTCGAACGTTCCGTCAGATCGACCAAAAGTTACAGCGCCGGTGTCATTGGTCCAATGGGAACTGGACAAAACAAAGTTTCCATTCGAAAGGCTGACGACCGGAGTTCCGCTAACTGAGGAGCCGATCTGATCGCCGCCAACCGTGTAGCGCCATCCCGTATAATTGACCACGGTACCGTTGCTATCGGTTTGGCTGCTGGTGAAGTCGGTGCTGGCATTGGATCCCACCAACGAATTGCTGGCGGATATGTTGCCCTTGAGTGACGTGGTACCATCCAGCATCGCTCCACTGCTGCCATTGGCGAAGGTGGCGGCACCTTTTTTTGAAGACCAGTTTGGACTGAAAACCAGGAAATTGTTGTTGGTCAATTTAAAGATACCACCGCTGCCAACCTGGTCCCCGCCATAATAGGCGGGACTGCCATTGCTACACGTTGTACAGATGCCGTTGGTGTACGGAGCCGTCCCGTAGCTGGCGGCAGTGGCACCCACCAAACTGTTCGTGGAACTGATATTCCCGGTAGGCGTTGTGCCCGAGGCGACAAAGGTTACCGCCCCCTTGTAATTCGCCCAATTGGGACTGGTGATCACCCAGTTGCCATTGGTCAGGGCGGTGATACTGCTGCCAACATTGTCACCACCGAGGGAACCGGTCACATAGGCGGTGGTACCCACCAGCGAATTGGTCGATGAAACGGTACCCACCAGACCAGTGGCACCATCGATCAACGTCACCTCACCCTTGCCACTGCCCCAGCCCGACGAACTGGCGACGAATTGATTGCTGTTGGTACCATTGCTGTTGAAGAGGGTGGTAATCGTCGTTCCCACGGCGTCCCCTCCACTGCCACCCACCAACGAGTTGGTTGCCGATACGGTATCTCCGGCGCTGTTGTTGGAACCCAGAAGGGTATAACCATTGCTGCCGCTGACCACGGTCACCGAACCTTTCGATGAATTCCAGACGCTACTCGTTACAACATAATTGGAATTGGGCAGTGCAGTGACACTACCGATCTGGTCACCGCCACTGAAATTGGAATTATGATTACCGTCGTAGGTTCCAGCGCCGGTAGCAGCCGTCGAACCGACTAGGCTGGAACCGGAGACGGTCAAGGTGTGCAGGTCGGTGGTACCGCTGGCGACATAGGTGACGGCACCCCTGTTGCTGTTCCAACTGGGATTCTTTATGACAAAAGCACCATTAGCAAGCTCTACTACACCACCCGAACCCAGTAAATCGCTGCCATAATAATAGCGGTATCCATAATTGTTCGTATAGTATAAATTACCACCCGTATCGCCACTACCCCCGGTGGTTCCGACCAAGCTGATCGCACTGCCAACCGTGCCCACCTTTCCAGTTGTGCCACTGCCATAGGTGACTGCCCCTTTGCCATGATTCCAGGCAGGACTGGCAACGACATAGTCCCCACTCGACAGGGTCGTGATGGTGCTGGTCGAACTGCCCACACCATCGGCATCGTAAAAGGCATAATTGTTGTAAACTGTATTATGATAGATCGTCCCAGCGGTGGCCCCGATCAGGCTGTTGGTGGCGCTAACGGCTCCGATACCATTGGTGAAGCCACTCGCCTGACTCCCAAAGGTCACGGCACCCGCCGATTTGTTCCAGGTGGGGCTGAGAACGACAAAATTGTTGTTCTTCAACATCATCAAACCGCCGCTTCCGACTTGGTCACCCGCAAGGTTGTTGGCAGTATAGTTTCCCGTGCTGCCGATCAAACTGTTGGCAGAAGAGAGAATACCGCTGATCGTCGAGTTGGCCGCCACCCAGGTAACTGCTCCGGCACCGTTGTTCCAGTTCGGGCTGGCAATCAGATAAGATTTGGTTCCATCGCGAACAAGATCGGCAAGACCGGCATTAGGTCCAAACCCATAATCATACCAATAAGTGTAATTAAGGAAGGAAATGGCATCGCCATTTTTCCCGCCCCCGTAAGAGGTACTGCCGGAGCCAACCTGGTCCCCGGCCGTGGAGCCGGTCAATGTAGCGGTCAACGCCCCAGTGGAGGGATTGTAGAAATAGACCGCCCCGGCGTTCGCCGCCCCGCCAATGGTGGCCCCCGGTTTGGTGACAACGATAGTGCCGTCGGATAATTGCACCGTCACATTACCGAAAAGCGTGCCGGTACCCGCCGTGGGATCAATGAGGTCAAATTGTGCCACGCCGCCGGCAGTGCTATCGATGATGATATTTTTCGGGTCGAGCAGCAACGTGCCCGCATCGCCTTTGACAGCACTGGCGTCACCGGTTCCGAACATGTTCAATTGCTGGGCGCTGGAGATCTCGATCAGTCCACCATTGCCGCCGTTCAAACCGCCACGGGCACGGGCACTGCCCTGAAAGGTGGTGGTGGTGTCGGACCAGACGACGATGGTACCACCGTTGCCACTGCCGGTGGCATCGGCATTGAGAAGCGTGGCGGGGTTGATCAGCGTCTCGGAGGCCCTGAGATCACCCTGGCCATGCAAACCACACCCCCAACCACTATGTTTCCCCCCCGGGTAGCACCGCTGGCGTCCAAGGTTGCCGCAGCCAGGGCGATGCTGTTGCCCAGGAGTGTGATGTCACCACCCGTCGTACCGGTCGCACCCAGGTATCCCGAACTGAATATCCTGCCGTTGGCTCCGGTTGTCAGACTGAGGCTGCCACCAGCCCCTTCAACACTGGTCGCGGTGGTTTTGGCACCGGATGTCTGGATGATACCTTCGGAACCAAAAACCTCCACGGAACCACCCGGTCCCTTGGTCGCATCGGCACGGACCGCCGCGGTTTGCAATACGGCTTTCGCCTTGACCTTGACCGTGCCGCCACTTTTCCCGCTGGTCGTGACGGATCCGCCAACATAGGCGTATCGGGCTGACACATCGACCGTGCCACCCGCATCGTCCGCCGAGGAGGCATCGATGGATCCCGTCAGATTGGCAACACCTCCATCGCTTGCCTTGGCATCTCCGGCTTGCAGTCGGATACGGCCCCCTTTTTGTCCCTTCTGCCCGGAAACATCAACCGAACCCCCGACAGAAACCGATCCGTCGTTACCCAACAATTCAACCACACCACCCTTGGTCGAAACCCCTTTGGCTTCGATCACGCCGTTCATGTTGACGACATGGTCGATGATTCCTTTGGCAACGTTGGCACTTAACGTCACCTTTCCCCCTTCGGCGGATATTTTGCCGGAGTTTGCAACAGCCGCGTCGAGAGGTTTTCCGTCTGCATCCAAGGGTCGGGATGATGTTTGACCACTGACAGCGAGGTTGATCAAACCATCACCGTAAAAATCCACCGTGGTGGTAGTCCCCGATGCCAGTTGCACCTTGCCGAGACGGGCGTTAATGGTACCCGAATTGCTCACCCCGGGGGCGACGAGAGCGGCGAAACCACCTTGAGAAGCGGTGATCGTTCCCTCATTGACGACAGAGGCGGTGGCGGAACCGGGATCGAGCTTCAGGGTATCACCCTTGGCAAAGGCTTGCGCATTGGCATCGCTGAGACGATGCGATGTGGCAACGACTCCGGAAACGTTGACCTTTGCATCGGGACCGAACCACACCCCGTTGGGATTGGTCAGCACCACACGCCCGTTTGATTGCAGGGAGCCGTATATCCGCGATGGATCGTTACCGGTGACCCGATCCACATTAACCGAAGTCACACTCGGCTGCTGAATGGTGACCTGATTGCCCTTGCCTATGGAAAAACTATCCCAACTGATCACACTCCGATCCGTGCCGGTCGTGATCGTCATCTGCTTGTTGGAAGCGGCAATCGTCGCCGACCCGGCAATGACGTTCCCCCCCTGGGGCAGGCCCGGTGGTTGGGCATACAGTTGGCCGATGTCACCCAAAGACAGCAACGCAGCCAGAGAAAGCCAGCTCAAAGGGAACCTGTGACGGTGGCCAGAAGAGCGTCGCCCCACTTTCGAGCGCAGACGATCCCCTATCGTAACCAATCCTCGCGATCTGACCTGATCACAACATTCCGCACTGTCACCCGGGGACACATGATCATCGGTGCCAAACACCTTTTTACCATAGCCCTTCATGATATGTGTCCCTTAAAGCCTGAAAGTTGAGCAACTTGGCATCGGCCAGCAACGGGAACCAATAAAAATGTAACAATGTTTTTGTCAAATCCAAGGTTGAAGTGGCGACACCATCCAGCCATGAAGGCACAAGCATCTAAAACACGTTAACAGTCGGTCAGTATAAACCCTTTTAACAGATTGTCGCAATCATTAAATAAATCGTGGCTTATTAATTTTCCATAAGAATTTGCTGCATTCACTGGCATTTGTTTCACCAGGGTACCTGTATGCCCCGGTGTTCTTGAACCATTCGCAAGAAGGGTCACAGGCATGACACTGCGGCGGGAATTGAACAAATGGAAGTCATCAAGCAAGGTATTGATAAGCTTTTTCGACGTCAGAGAGCGACAAAAACTGCAAAGATGCGTAATACCCGGTATAATACTTGGTATCTTTTGCAAAAAACACGCGAAAAAACGTTACGCGTCAAGGAGCGCAAACCATCAAAATCTTGGAACGCGGTCCCAAACCCTGCCGGGAAGGAGCATTCCCCTTTTCGGCCCCATCCATCCAAGAAAAAGCACCTTGAATGTCAACGCGCCCTAAATGCGCAAGCGTGACAATCCGAGAATCAGGAGACTGTTTCACAAAAGAAACGGCCCTTTCCCAACGCAGGAAAAGGGCCGTCAAAGTCCCACCGGATGATTTCGGGGATTAGAGGCTGTAATACATGAGGAATTCCACCGGGTGCGGGGTATGCTCCATCCGGTAGACTTCACCCATTTTCAGGTTGATCCAGGCGTCGATGAGATCGTCGCTGAACACCCCACCTTTTTTCAAGAATTCGCGATCCTTGGAGAGTTCCTGCAAAGCTTCGCGCAGGGATCCGCACACCGTGGGAATGGCTTTCAATTCCTCGGGCGGCAGGTCATACAAATTTTTCTCCATGGGGGCGCCGGGATCGATTTTATTTTCGATTCCGTCCAGGCCGGCCATGAGAATGGCGGCAAAGGCGAGATAGGGGTTGGAGGCGGGATCGGGGAACCGGACTTCGCAACGCTTGGCTTTGGGATTGGTGGCCGCCGGAATACGAATGCTGGCGGAGCGGTTGCGGGCCGAATGGGCCAACAACACCGGGGCTTCAAAGCCAGGGATCAGACGCTTGTAGGAGTTGGTGGTCGAGTTGGTGAACCCGTTCAGGGCGCGGGCATGTTTTTTGATGCCCCCGATGAACCACAGGGCTTCTTGGGAAAGATCGGCGTATTGGTTGCCGGCGAATTTGGGTTGCCCATCTTTCCAAATAGAGACGTGGCAATGCATGCCGGAGCCGTTGTCACCGGAAAGGGGTTTGGGCATGAACGTGGCGGTTTTGCCGGCGGCATGGGCGACGTTATGCACGACATATTTGTATTTTTGCACATTGTCGGCCATAAGGGTGAGCTTGTCGAAGCGCATGTCGATTTCGCACTGACCGGCGGTGGCGACTTCGTGGTGATGGAATTCAATATTGATCCCCATGGATTCCATCATCGTACACATTTCGGAACGCAAATCCTGGAAGGAGTCCACTGGGGGCACGGGGAAGTAGCCACCCTTGATGCCGGGGCGATGGCCATGGTTGCCATCTTCGTAGTCGGCATTGCTGTTCCAGGCCCCCTCTTCGGAGTCGAGTTCCACCTGGGCATAGTTGATACCGGCACCGAAACGGGCGGAGTCGAAAATGAAGAATTCCGCTTCCGGTCCGAAAAAGGCGGTGTCGCCGATACCGGTGAATTTCAGGTAGGCTTCGGCCCGTTTGGCCACGGCACGCGGGTCACGGGAGTAGTTTTCGCCAGTGAACGGATCGTGAATGTCGGCGAACAGGATCAGTGTCGCCGCTTCGGTGAACGGATCCAGGACGGCCGAGGTCGGATCGGGTTTGAACACCATGTCGGAATGGTTGATTTCGCACCAGCCGGCGATGGAAGAGCCGTCAAAACCAAAGCCGTTCTCGAAAACATCTTCGTTGAACATGCGGGACGGACAGGTGATGTGCTGCCATTGGCCATGAAAATCGGTGAAGCGGAAATCGACGAATTTAACGTCGTTTTCCTTGATCATGGCCATAACTTTTTTTACCGCTTCTTGATCAGCCATTATGCCAATCCTCTCTCTTTTCCTGGAATGTTAATAATTCACCCGGAGGACGTGTCTTGATGGTTATCTGTGTGGCACGCACCCATCGGGAGCTTACGTTAAAAGGAACCCGAGTCGAAGTTGTATCCTTTTTCATCGTGGAATGCCAGATCCAATCCTTCGGACTCTTGATCGCGGTCGGCGCGCAGGCCCACCATGCCGTCGATGATTTTAAGGATGACAAAGGTCAGGACACCACTCCAGGCGAGGGTTGCCACGATGCCCAAGGATTGAATCAGCAGTTGGTGCGACATGGATCCGCCGCTGGCGAAGCCGCTGCCGCCGAGCATGGGGGAGGCGAAAACGCCGGTCAGGAGTGTTCCGAGGATACCGCCGACACCGTGGACGGGGGAAACGTCGAGGGAGTCGTCGATTTTCAAACGTTGTTTAATCAGCTGCGTGAACCAGTAGCAGGCCCATCCGGCACTGGAGCCGATGACGGCGGCACCGATGGGTCCGACGAATCCGGAGGCCGGGGTGATGGTCCCGAGTCCGGCGACCATGCCGGTGACGATACCCAGGATACTGGGTTTGCCGTGGCGCACCCACTCCATGGTCATCCAGGCGAGGGAGCCTGTTGCGGCACCGATATGGGTGACGAGCATGGCCATACCGGCGTTACCGTTGGCGGCCAGTGCGCTACCGGCGTTGAAGCCGAACCAGCCGACCCAGAGCATGGCGGCACCGGTGAAGACCATGGTCATGTTATGGGGCATCATCGGTGTTTTGGGGAAGCCGCGGCGATTGCCGATGATGAGGGCGGAGACCAGGGCGGCGATACCGGCATTGATATGGACGACGGCACCGCCGGCGAAGTCCATGAATCCCATTTCCTGTAGCCATCCCCCGCCCCAGACCCAATGGCAGATGGGGGCATAGACGATGGTGACCCAGAAGACGGAAAACAGCAGGACGGCGGAAAACCGGGTGCGTTCGGCAAAGCCGCCGATGACCAGGGCCGGGGTGATGATGGCGAAGGTCATTTGAAACATGACGAACACGGTTTCGGGGATATCATTGGAGAGCGATGTCGGGGAGATGCCGAGGAGGAATGCCTTGCCCAGGCCGCCCCAAAAAGCTTTGAGGGGGCCGCCGTCGCCGAAGGCCAGGCTGTAATCGATGAAGAACCACGCGACCGAAACCAGGCAGGCGATGGCGAAGCATTGCATGAGAATGGAGAGGACGTTGCGAGGCCGCACCAGGCCGCCGTAGAACAGGGCGAGGCCCGGGAGGGTCATGAACAGCACCAGGGCGGTGGAGGTCAATACCCAGGAGGTATTGGCGGCATTGAGGGTAACGGTTTCCGCGGCGTGGGCATGGCTTGCTGTGAGCATTGCGAGCAGGGCGAGGCTTGCTCCGGGGAGTTTTCGGGATAAGTGTGGGCCATCTTTCATGGGGCATTGGCTTCAAGTTGGGGGTTGATTCCAAGAAGGGGATCCGCGATTCCCTTACCGTTACTGACCTTAAACGGATTACCGCCAGCAAGGGGTGGGCCAGGGGATGATTCCATGGAAGAACAAGGTGTTGGGGTATTCCCTAGTGTCACGGGTTGCCTGTTTTATTGGCAATATGCTTAACTATGAGGCATTAGTCATTCAAAACGCCTTATTATTGGTCAATTTTGGCCTGCATCATCCTTTCCTTGAGTCCGTTCACCACGGTGTCCATGACCGATCCCCATTGTTTGGCTTGCCGTTGGCGAATCAGTCGCAAAGTCGGATACCACGGGGAATCGGAGCGGTTGAGCAACCAGCGCCAATCGGGAACCGCCGCCAGCAGCACCCAACCGGGTCGCCCCAGGGCACCGGTCAGGTGGATGACGGCACTGTCCACGGCGATCACCAGATCCAGGTGCTGGATCAGCGCGGCGGTGCTGGCGAAATCGCTTAATTCCCCGCTGCAATCCATGATGTGGGGATAACGGGATAACAGGTGCCGTTCGGAAGGGGTGATGTCTTTTTGCAGCGAGACGAAGGTTACCCCGGTCAGTTCCAGAAGGGGTATCAGGGTCTCCAATTCCAGCGAACGGTTGCCGTCATTCTTTTGTTTTGGATTGCCCCGCCAGGCGATGCCAATAATCGGGGTGTTCACAGAACGCAACCGTTCCCGGAAAGTCGCGGTCAGGTCGGGGTCGGGCGAAAGATAGGGGATACGTCCGGGAATGGTATCGAGGGTGGTGCGCATCACCTGCGGCAGGCTCATGAGGGGGAGTTGATAATCGCACGGGGGGATGGGATCGCCCGGCCCCGGGAGGGAATCACATTCGGGCAGGGTGGCGAACAAACGCTGGAGCGGCGGCGGGGCGAGGAGTACCAGCCGGCCCACCCGTGGTTTGACCAGCGGCAGATAGCGAATCATTTGCAGGCTGTCGCCAAATCCTTGTTCACAATGCAACAACAACGTCTTTCCCGGTATGGGGGTTCCATCCCACAACGGTTGCGGATGGGGATGCGGGGCGATGTCCCGGGATTGCCAACGCCAGGCCCATTTTTGCCATCCCAGGGGATAATCCCCCATCAACAGACGGATCAGGCTTTCATTGTAATGCGCCGAAGGGGCGTGGGGCTGGATGGCCTGTGCCCTTTGCAACGCCTCCAGGGCCTCGGGTAAGCGACCCAGTTGATGCAGGCATCCCCCCAGGTTGCTCCACGCGTCCCCATAATCGGGTTTCAGGCGCAAAGCCTCCCGATAATAGGCCAACGCCTGCTCCGGTTGCAGGCGCTTTTGCAGGAGATTGCCACAATTATTATGGAGTTCCGGGGTGTTGGGATTAAGCTGCAACGCCTTTTGGAAGCACGCCATGGCCCGGTCCCCATCCCCTCGGGCATCCCAGGCCATGCCCAACAGGTTGAGCAGGGCGAGGTGGTGGGGTTGCAGGGCCAAACATCGTTGCCAAGTGTGAATGGCCTGATCCAACTGACCTTGTTGCTGATAAACCTGCCCCAGTTGCATCAGGATGTCGGGATGGTCGGGGTACTGTTGTTCGGCACGGGAAAACATCTCCAACGCCAGTGCCCACGCTCCACGGGATTGCAGCAGACAACCGGCATTATACAGCGCTTCCAGATAGTTGGGGCGGGTGTGCAGGGCGCGCTGCCATAACGTCAAGGCCGCATCCGGATGACCTTGTTGATTCAGGAGCGTGGCCAGGTTGTTCATGGCTTCAACGAAGTCGGGCCGCAGGATCAGGGCACGTTGGAAACAATCCCGCGCTTCCGCCAACGCCCCCTGATCCTGCAGAATGATGCCCATGTTGTTCAAGGCATGGACATGGGTGGGTTGATGCTGCAACACCTGTTGGTAGCGGGCCGTGGCCTGCTCCAGGTGTCCCAGGGTCTGATAACGGACCCCGGTTTGAAATATCTCATCGATGGCGGTTTGCGGGAGCGGGCTTACGGGTGCGCTGGTTTTTTCTGACCCACTCTTCCGCCTTTGCCGGGAAAACTGTTTCTTGCCCATGGTTGACCCTTGATGTCTTTCCCGTCTTTTGCGAAAAACATCAAGCAAAATGCCGGGGTAAAATAACTTGACTGCAATCGGTCCCGTTGAATGTCAGGAAACCAAACCATGCTGGGCGGCATACCGTACGAGATCGGCATTGTTGGCCATGCCCATTTTTTTAAGGATGCGCAAGCGGTAGGAACTGACCGTACTGGGAGAGAGACAAAGATCCTCAGCAATTCTAGCAATCGGAACACCGGCGGCAAGCTTAAGGAAAATGCCAAACTCCCTGTTCGTCAGGGATTGATGCGATAATTCACCACTTTTCATGAAAGTTTTTTCCATGAAAAGGGCCCCCACAGCAGGGGACAAATATTTGCCACCATTGGCTATGGAACGAATGGCGGCAACGATGTGATCGGGAGCCATGTCCTTGGTCAAATAGCCGGATGCCCCCGCATTCAGGCACCGCAAAGCCCAGTCGTCACCGGCGAACATGGTCAAAATAACCACTTTGACTGCGGGTTTGTCCAACTTGACACGTTGCAAGACATCCAAACCGCTGATATCCGGCAATCCCAGATCGAGTACCAGGATATCCACATCCCCCTTGACCACCTGGCGAATGGTATCCCGACCACTACCACTTTGGCCAACCACCTGAAAATCGGGTTCATTGGCCAACAGGGACAGGATTCCCTTTCGCAGGACCGCATGATCATCGGTGACAAAGAGTTTGAACATGGGATTCAAGCCTCACAGAATAACGGTACCCGGGCCATGACTTCGGTTCCCCGTCCCCCGGTTCCGGTCGCGATGGTAACCCGTCCCCCCAATACCCTGGCCCTCTCCTCCATCCCGGCGATGCCAAAGGATGTCCCGGGATCGGACGGGAGTCGCTGAATTCCCCTGCCATCATCGCAAACCCGCAACACCACCCAATCCCCTTCAAGTCCCAGAATAACGTCGATGGATGATGCCTGGGCATGGCGTAAAATGTTGGTGATCGCTTCCTGGGCGATGCGGAACAGGGCCATGGATTGCGCATCATTCAAGATAAAGGTCGCCTTCTTGATCAACTGCACCTTCAAGCCGGAGTGCCGGGCGATCTGCCCGGTCAACCATTCCAAAGCGGCGAACAACCCCCGATAGTCCAACGTGGTAGGGGGCAACGACATCACGATGCGTTGCACCATGTGTTGCGTATGATTCACCAAGGCAACGATTTCCTGGCAACGTTGTCTGGCGTCGACCGTTGTTTGTTGCCGCTCCAACAAACTCAAGGCGATGCGAATCGCTGCCAAATTACAGCCGAATTCATCATGGATTTCCCGGGCGATGGTCTGATTGGCGGAGGCCAGCAACAAGCGGGCATGTTCCAACTCATTGGTACGTTCCTGCACCATGGTTTCCAAATGGTTGCGATGCCGTATCAATTCCAGTTGGTTGTGGATGCGTGCCAATAGAAGTTGTGGATTGGTTGGTTTGCGAATGTAATCCACCGCCCCCAAAGCCAATCCCCTGGCCTCGTCCGCTTCCTCATGTCTGGCGGTCAAGAACAAAACGGGGATACCAGCGGTCACAGGATCCCCCTTCAGGCGGCGACAAATTTCATAGCCGTCCATTTCCGGCATGTTGGCATCCAACAAAATGATATCGACCGCTTCGTTGTGCGCCGTTTCCAGGGCCTCCCTGCCGTTCGTCGCCACCAATACCCTGTAGGTCCCCTGCAATACTGTTACAATATATCTTAAATCAATGACGATATCATCGACGCACAACACGCACCATTGCCGTTGCGATTCCATACCATCCCCCCATGCACCGAGACTACCGCTGCTCACCCTGTTCTAAAAGAGTCAATTCCGGTAATACCGTCATCCAAACAGCAAGTGCCTTACTAAAATCAAAATGATCTACATAATAATCGATAGAATGCAGGCGGTCCAGCCAGATTCTGGAAAATATTTGGTTAATCAATAGCGGTTTCAGGATGGAGAAAACAGTTTGCGCCCGAACATCGCGGGCCTGTAGCAACACCTGCAGTTGTTCGATATAAGTGACCGCCGACAGGCAATCCACGGCGAGTCGCACATCCGAAACCGTACCGGCGGCACCGACCCGCTGCGCCATCTGCCGCTCCCAATGAGCCATGGAGCCCAGAACCACGGTCAAGGTATTCCGAAAAGCATGCAACAAGACAGGCCATCGCCCGGTGTCGCGGGACCGAAGCGCCGCCTCGAATGTTTCCGCTATCGCAAGAAGATCCGGGGTCGCAAGATTTCCAGCAATGCCCCGGAGCGCATGGAGCAATCGTTCGGCGGCCAATACGTCATCCGGATGACCACTTGCCAACCAGTGGTCAATCTGCTCCCCCGCTTCGGCATATTGGCTGCGAAAATCGGCAAACACGGTGCGCAACAAACGCCAATCCTGATTCACACGCGACAGGGCAATAGTCAGATCGATACCGGGAAAAGAGAATGCCCGCCTTTCGCTGTTGGCAACCCCTTGAACCTCCTGATTGCGCGGCCCCATCCAGCGCAGCAAAACCCGAAACAGGTGTTCCTGATCGATCGGTTTGCTGATGAGGTCGTTCAAACCCGCTTCCAGGCATTTCCGGCGATCCTCCCCCGTCACGTGGGCCGACATGGCGAGAATGGGCGGATTGGCCCCGCATGCTTCGCCACGGATACAGCGCGTTGCCGTCAATCCATCCATTTCCGGCATTTGCAGGTCCATCAATACCAGGTCATAGTGTTGCGATTTCACCCTGTTGACAGCACCCAGTCCCGTCTCCGCCGTTTCAACCACCAAGCCGACATTTTCCAGCATTTTAGTCGCAACCAGCCGATTGACGGCTTGATCGTCCACCAACAACACCCTGGCCCCGGATACCGCACGCCGCACGAGAGCACGAATCCGGGAAAGTGACGGACTTGACGCGTTTGCAGACGTTTCCCGGTCAAACAAGGGGACATCTATTTCCAGCCGATGCGATTCCCGGGGCAAAACCCGGGGCACGGGTTCCGAACCACACCCCAATGTAACCGTGAAATAAAAAATACTCCCACGACCCGGTTCGCTTTCCAAACACATCGCCCCATCCATCAAGGTCACCAAGCTTTGACAAATGGACAAACCCAGCCCCGAGCCACCATATTTTCGGGTAATGCTCTCATCCGCCTGGGTAAAGGAAGAAAAAATCTTGTCCTGGTATTCCCGGGAAATACCCAAACCGGTATCTTGAACCGAAAATAGCAACTTTATCTTATCCCCCAATCGTTCCAACACCCCGGCCCGAAGAATGACTTCACCCGCTTCGGTGAATTTGAGGGCATTGTCTATCAGGTTGATCATGATTTGTTGCAAACGAAACGGGTCACCGATCACAATTCCGAGGGGCTCGGGTGGCGACACCAGAATCAGTTGGATATCCTTGCCCACGGCCCCCCAACGACACATGTCCATGGCGTCACGTAGCAGGGTATCCAAATCAAATTCCAAGGATTCCAACGTTATTCCACGTTCCTCCAGCCTGGAAAAGTCCAGAATGTCTTGGATCACGCGTAGCAGGTGCCGTGACGATTTTTTCGCCTGGGACAGATAATCGCGACCAGTCTCCGACATGGGGGTATTCAGAGCCAAGTCGATCATCCCCACAACACCGTTCATCGGGGTACGAATTTCATGGCTCATGTTGGCCAGGAACAACCCTTTACTGCGTGTCGCCTGCTCCGCCACCTGCAATGTTTCCTGCAATTTGTGATTGATCTCAGCCAATTGCTGACGCAATTGCCGCTCCAGGGCGATGGATTCCTCGGCGGCATCCAGCAAGACATTGGCACTTCGGGCCAGCAGGAGGATTTCATCGTCGCGGCTGTGGTCATCAATCGGCAATCGATCCCCATGACCCGGTTTGATCGCACCCATCCGTTTGGCCAAGCGGGTGACCGGTTTGACCAGCAGGGTATGAACCAGGATCAGAACAATCATTGTTGCAACAACGGATTGCGCCACCATCACCCCGGCATAGGAGAGCGATTTTTGGGTAGCCCCCCGATGAATGGCGGGAAAATCCAGCAAAACGAGCAAAGATCCAATGCTTTCAGCGGCATTGACCGGTGACGGCAAGGGATGAATAACAGCCTTGGTAACATCCAATCCCGGCGTTTTGTTCTGTTCCACCAGGAAACCATCATGGGAGCTGACCTGCACTGCCAAAATCAGGGGATTCACCATCAGCGCTTGGATAACATCTTGTGAAATAAGAATATTTTTAGCATAGACACCGACCGATGCCTGGGAAAGAACCGTTCGTGCCAACTGATCCTCCAGGATCAACGCATTGTTGACCTCGGTATCGACCACGTAATCGTAGGTTCCCACCCCGATCAGCAAGGCGAACAGCGTCATCCCCAAGCCAACAAAAATCGTCAGGCGATACTCTAAACTGGATCGACCGGATATCATTGAAGACGAAGCATCTCCTTGACCGCAGGCTGCCGCTGGGCATCCGGGACATAACCAATCGCTTGGGGTGTATCCACAACAATGGCCTGAACCGCTTGGCTATCCGCAGCCGTTTCGGGGGGCAACACCCTGCCGGTAAAGGTCATCCGCGCCCAATAGGCATTGACTTGGTTGAGGGACATGCCATTGACCTTTTCAAAGAATTCTTTACGAATGTCACTGTCCCGGGGGTGATCGATCACCCTGGCATGGCTGCCATCGGGAAAGAGATGCGTTCTCCCCAGGTAGAGATCGGAAACCTGACTTTTATCCATCGTATCATAAGTATTTTGCGGGTGGGCGACGACAGACAGTTCCGCAGCACCGACATTGGGAACAGCAGCCAAAACGGCACTCAGAACCAGCAGATGATGAGCAAAAATATTCATGGCTTTTAAAAAGTGAAATCCAGGTTGACGGATAACTGATTCACATGGACATCCTGCGACACATCCATGGCCGGACGCAATAAATAGCTGTTGGCACGAACATGGGTGGCATCCCATTGCCCTTTGAGGGCAACCCGACTATTGGCATCCCATCGCAGCCCCAAACCAAAGGTCTCCTGGTTCATACGGGTTGAATTCAATGCCTGGTTGGCACCCGCCTGCAATGCGTTCAGGGGCCCTTGAACCCCTTCCGGCAGACCATCGCCCCATGGGACACTTGCAGAATGCACCCCTACTCCGGGGCGAATGCCACTGACCAGGACGAACGGGGTCCAATCACCCAACCTTCTGGCCACAGCCGCGTAAGCCATGGTGCCGTTCATCGACATATCGATGGAGGAGACGACCTTAGCCAATTCCGCCTGCACCATCCAATCTTTTTGGTCGTAAACCATGCCGATGGTATAGATATTCATCCGGGAATCCTTCCATGTCATTTGACGGCGCGCATTCCGGGCATCGGCACTGATCGTCGGAATGTCCATCGCCGCAACGCCATCCAGGGCCGTGAACAACCCCAATCTGAAATCCAAGGGATCGGCTTCGCTGCTGACGGTGACGTGGGAATACCCCACCTTCAACTGCCATGGTCCCTGTTCCCGGGTCACCGTGGCCGAGAAGATTTTGTCGCTCGCCACATAAAAAATATCGTCGCGATCAATGGGCACCCCCAACCCCGGACTGCTGCCCCCCTGAATCTTGAAGCGCCAACGGCTCCCCTTGTCGGTCAGGTTGTAGGCCAAATCCCCCCCATCGACGGAATACAACGGTACCCAACCATAAAACTCAACCGGTGGCCGCACCCACGGATACGAATAACCCAGATTACGCTGTTCCGACATCAAAAAAACATCGTAGCCAACGCGACCGATCCGGGCATCCACTTCGGGTATCGGGTTGAAAGCGACAAACGTCCAATCAATATAATGGATCAGCTTGGAGGAAACCTGATCACGCAACACCCCCTGACTCACGACCGAAACCGTTGGCGTCACTTGAAAGGCCACCTGCAAACCGAGTCGGGTATCGCGTTTCCAGGCATCATCCGTGATCAGGGAACTGGTGGTTGAGGAATCCTGCTCCAATTGGGTGATATCACGAACAAACGATGATTTGGGATGGCTGTCGTCGGCATTGAGACCCAACGTACCATAGCCCATGACGTGCCAACGCCCGGCATTATCACCGGCGGCACCGTCTCCCGGAAAAAAGAGGAGAAATATAAAAATGGCATAAGGCTTTAACCGCAACCATCGCGGTATATGTAGTTTTCCTGCGTCATTCCCGCGAAAGCGGGAATCCAGAAAGTCAGGGAAGGTAGGAAGATCCTCTGGATCCCCGCTGAAGCCTGCCCTCGAATGCTTTAATCGGGGGCGGGGATGACAATAACTACGCATCCCAAAATAGCTGCGGTTTAAAGCCCGCCGACATGAGACACCCATTTACCAATCTGTTCTTCCCGGTTCCGACCAGCCGTGGCAGGCCGGCAAAAGGCTTGAAGCAACACACCAAGCGTATTCTAAAGTTTACCGAGATCCAAACTCGTCACCCGATTACGCCCATTTTTCTTGGAAAGATACAAATGGGCATCGGCTTTTTCAATCAAGAAAACCGGGTCGAACTCCACGGAAGGGATCAATGTCGCCACCCCCAGGCTCAAGGTAACGTACGGGGCGGTCGCGGAATGGGCGTGGGGGATGCGCATCCCTTCCACATTGGCGCGAAACACTTCCGCCACATGGCGCGCCCCATCATGATCGGTATCGGGAAGCAGACAGACAAACTCTTCGCCGCCATAACGGGCAACCAGATCGGCAACCCGATGCACCACCCGGCGAAATCCTTCGGTCGCTACCTTGCGCAAGCATTCATCGCCAGCGGCATGGCCATAATTATCATTATAAAGTTTGAAGAAATCGACATCCATCAGCACCAGGGACAGCGACGTCCGGCTGCGCGCAGCCCGTTGCCACTCGTGGAAGATGGCGCTGTCGAAGCGCCGACGATTGGGAATTCCGGTCAATCCATCCAGGGTGGACAATGCCGAAAGATAATCACGTTGCGCTTTCAACTCCAGATGGGTTTTCACCCGGGCCTGGACGACAATGGCGGCAAAAGGCTTGGTGATATAATCAACCGCCCCCAGTTCAAAACCACGCAGCTCATCATCGATGTGACCCCGAGCCGTCAGGAAAATGATCGGGATATCTTTTGTGGTATCGTCTTTTTTGAGCCGTTGACAGACCGTCCAGCCGTCCATCTCCGGCATCATCACGTCCAAAAGGATGATATCGGGACGTTCCCTGACCACCAGATCCAGGGCGGTCCGACCATCCAGGGCCACACTGACCTCATAGATCGGATCCAGCAATTCCAGCAACACATCAATGTTGGTTTCGGTGTCATCGACTACCAAAACCTTTTGCCTGCGGTTGGGTTGATCAAAAATCATGATGATCGTTTCCAGAATGGGCTTTGAACGACGCTGGATCGTGTGTTTCGGCGCAACCGGACAGTAAGCGAATATTCCATCAAAGCCCAAAGAGGTCAAGCACCATCCGTTTTTTGGAGAAATCAGGTTTCTCCAGTTGCATGGGTCCCTGATAACTCTCCATGAAATCAATCAGCTCCGGCCCTTTGAAATATTGTCGATACTGGATATCCTCTTCATTGATATGTCCCACCAGCCAGGTGAACAAAAACCAGCTCATATCGGCGATATGGGACAAGTCGGATTCCGTGACGAGTTCCTTGATACGCATCGCTTCCTGAATAAAATTTTGATGCCGACGCTTGTGTTGTTCCAAATGGGGGAAATGTATGTACTGCAAAAAGGCTTCCTCACAGGAAAAGTGGACGAAAACATAGGATTTGATCAGCTTGAACGCATTCTCAAAACACTCCAATGTTTTTTTGTCTTCCTCACAGCAACTCATCGTCATGCATCGGGACAGCATCATGATACCATCGGCTATCAAGCGATGATGTTCGTCAAACATCGGTACGGCAACACTGACGATGCGTCGGTACAGTATATTGGCCACGGGGGGATCTCCCAGTTACGGCATGAATCTATATATTAACAAACATTCATTACAGTCTTTATGGCCCGATAAAAAAACGACCCGATTGTTTTGTGATCTATTGAATTGCGAGTTGGTCTGTATTAGGTTGGTTTAATCAAGAAAGCGCCGTCACCAGCACGTGCCAATCAATCCTCATTGCAGTCTCATGTACCGTCACTCTCGCTCTCTTTTTTTTCGGACACTTTTCCCAATTCCTGAAACACTAATGACGATCCAATCCACAGACACGTCACGAATACTCGTCGTACTGCTGTTTGCCGCGGTCATGACCGCACTTTTATCCCAGGGTGACGTCGACCGTCGCGTCCATGACTTTCTGCAAACGGCCATGTTTCAAACGTCTGATCAAAATAATCGAATCAATCAGGAATTGATCCTCCTTCGCCACCACGACCACACCTCCTCCCAGGAAATGCAAAAACTCCTGGATGCCTCCACCCAAGCCCTGGACCAAGTTGTCGAACATCTCCATACCCTTTCCGGGGTGCAACCGGAATTGGAACTGCTGGTCAAACGCCTGAAACAGGTGATGCAGGACAAACGCTCTCAGATCGAGGATTTCCTCGCACGACGGACCCATCTCGTTTCCGGACGCAGCGACTTTTCCAAAAAAATCGAAGCCAATTTGCAAGAACTGGGTGCCATCCGGGAAGTTGACGCGGATCACGCCCGGCAACTGGAGGGGAAACTGGCCCAGCTCCGATTGTTCGCCCAAAGTACCAGAATGACGGGGGGATCTTCGGGCACCACGAGCGAAAATGATATTCGGGCACAACAAAACAATCTGGTCATGCAATTGATCAAACTCGTCATCCGAACCCCGGGGCCGCTGCAAAACAAATTGGAGGAAACCATCGGCTTGTCCCAGGAGTTGTTCCGAACCCAGGACGAACTCGATGACGCCCTGCATCGCCTGCTGGCCATGATGCCGTTACGCGAACTGACCCAGGAGGTCATCCACCGCTCCTCCCTCTGGGTGGAGCAGGAACAAAAACAAGCCAATCGCAATCGTTTCCTCCTGTATTTCGCCGCCATGGTTCTCCTGGCCTTGCTGTTGTTCCTCCTCTACCAGAACCGTCGCGTTTCCCGACAATGGTTGCGCATGACCCGCGCCGTGGAATCAACTGCCGATGCCATTGCCCTCATCGACCTCCAAGGCGTTGTGGGATATGCCAATCCCTCGTTTCAACCGCTGACCGGCTGGTCACCCCGGGACGCCACAGGGAAAAAACATCGGGATCTCCTGACCGGCCTGGACGATGCCATGAACGAACAATTGTGGCAAACGCTCCGCCGTGGGGAGGAATGGCGTGGCACGCTGTTCAACCAGAAATGGACCGGCTCCGCCAATCAGCCCGGGGAACCATTCTGGTGTCAGGTCACCGTGGCCCCCATCCGCAACGAACAAGGACTCCTCGAAGGGGCCGTGGTCTCCCATCACGACATCACCGAACTCCAAGCCATCCAGGATCAACTGATGGCCGCTTCCCGGGAAGCGGAAGAAGCCAATCGCGCCAAAAGCGAATTCCTGGCCAACATGAGCCATGAAATCCGCACCCCCATGAACGCCATCATCGGCTTGACCAAACTGTGCCTGCGCACCGAGGTGACCCAGAAACAACGGGATTATCTGACCAAAATCGATACCTCGTCGCATTCCTTGCTGCGCATCATCAACGATATCCTCGACTTTTCCAAAATCGAGGCGGGACGCCTGGAAATGGAAGCGGCGCCGTTCCGCCTGGATGATGTCATGTTCAATGTGGCCGCGATCGTGTCGCTGCCGGTACAGGACAAGGGATTGGAACTCCTGTTCCGCCTCGATCCCAATATTCCCCGCAATCTGGTGGGGGACAGCTACCGCCTGGAACAGGTTCTGATCAATCTCGTCAACAATGCCGTCAAGTTCACCTCGGATGGCGAGGTGGTCGTCAGCACCGAAACACTTGAGCGAACCGAGGATAAGGTCACCATCCAGTTCAGCGTCCAGGATACCGGCATCGGCATGTCCGAAGAGCAAATCGCCAAACTGTTCCGCACCTTTTCCCAGGTGGATGCCTCCACCACCCGCCGTTTTGGCGGAACCGGACTGGGCCTGGCCATTTGCAAACGCCTCGTCGAATTGATGCATGGTCACATCCAGGTCACCAGCACCCCGGGTCAGGGGAGTACTTTCCTGTTCACCGCTGATTTCGTCTGCAAGACAACCGAAACCCGGGCGCAATCCTATGCCCCACCCCGTAACATCAAAGGGCTCAAAGTCATGGTCATCGATGACAATGCCATGGCCCGAACCATCCTCAAACAAATGCTCGAAGGGTTTTCCATGGATGTCACCACGGAAAAGTCGGGCCTCTCCGCCGTAGATGCGTTGATCGCGCAAGGGGAAATGGACCATCCCTTTGAACTGGTGTTCGTTGACTGGAAAATGCCCGGATTGAATGGCTTGGAAACCATCAAGCGCATCCGTTCCTCCTCCCTCAGAAAAACGCCGCGCATCATCATGATGACCGCCTTCGATGATCCGAAAATTCGCCAGGGGGCGGAATCGGTGGGTTTGGATGGTTTCCTGACCAAACCGGTCAGCCATTCCTCGTTGCTGGATGCCATTATGGTGGCCTTCGGCGAAGAGGGCCGCGTTCCGCACCATGCCACCATCGACCCCGATATCCTGGCCAGCCAGTTCAGCGATAAATTTCGCGGGGCACGTATCCTCCTGGTTGAAGACAATGAAATCAACCAACAGGTTGCCCAGGAATTACTGGAGGGGGCCGGCATTGCCGTGGACTGGGCGGAAAACGGCCAGAAAGCGGTGATCATGGTGGAAAAGGCCCACTACGATTGTATTTTGATGGATTTGCAAATGCCGGTGTTGGACGGCTACGGTGCAACCGAAAAAATTCGCGCCAAGGATGGGTTCAACCGCCTCCCCATCATCGCCATGACCGCCAATGCCATGGCCGGGGAACGGGAAAAATGTTTGGCGGCGGGCATGAACGATTACGTCTCCAAACCCATCGACCTGCAACAATTGTTCACAACCCTGGCCCGTTGGCTGGATGTGTCCAGTCAGGAACATGTCCATGTGGAGATCACGACGCCAAGCGAAAAGAACTCCCTGGAATGGGAATACCCCGACATTCCCGATGTCGATCATCGTTTCGGGCTTAACCGCGTTGGCGGCAATGTGAAACTTTATGTCAAACTGTTGGTCAAATTCGCTGAAAGTTACCAAGATTGCGGCCAACAGGTGGGTCAGGCCATCGCCCGGGGAGATAATGCCGAGGCCAAACGCATTGTCCATACCATCAAGGGCTTGGCAGGCAATATCGGTTGCCGCTCCCTGCAAAAAGCCAGCCTCTCCCTGGAACAGGCCATGGAGACCGGCCAGGAAAACGCCCTGGCGGACCGCTTGCGACGCTTTGAAAAAATCACCTCCGAGTTGGCGGATAATATCAATCGCGCCATGAAGGCGACCATTCCCAAAAAGCCGGAGGACCAAGCTTCCAGCACCCCGCTGGTGTGCCATGCGGAAATGACACCCTATCGGGAAATCTTGCAGCGATTGGAACCCGGAGTGAAAACGGGCAAGCCCGGTATTTGTAAGCCCATATTGGCGGAGATCGAAACCTTGGCCTGGCCCGATGGCGTTAAAGACTCGGTGGAGGAAATGATCAAGCAGATCAAACGCTACAAGTACAAAGATGCGCACAATACGTTGGCTCACATCCTTGAAAACATTGGAGGCCGGGAGGGCCACCATGAACCTTGACCACAAACGTCCCACCCTGTTGGTGGTGGATGATACCGAGACCAATATTGACATTTTGGTCGAAGGGCTCGAAAGCGCGTATGATCTGGCTGTTGCCACCGATGGGCGAACAGCCCTGGCCAGCGCCCGTGAAAACCCACCCGATCTGATTCTGCTCGATATCATGATGCCTGAAATGGATGGCTATGAGGTCTGCCGGCGACTCAAAAAAGACCCGAATCTGCGGGAAATCCCGGTTATCTTCATCACCGCCATGTCGCAGGAGGAAAACGAAGCGGAAGGCTTGGCCGTCGGGGCGGTGGATTACATCACCAAACCCATCAGCATCCCCATCGTCCAGGCCCGCGTGGCCACCCATCTGGAATTGTTCAACTCCCGCAGGGCTTTGAAAAATCAGAATGAACTCCTGGAACAACGCGTGCGCGAACGCACCCGGGAGTTGCGTGAAAGTCGCTTGACCACCATTACCTGTCTGGGGCGGGCCGCAGAACGCAAAGATCCCGAAACCGGCTTGCACATCCAAAGAATGGCCCATTATTCCCGCATCCTGGGGACCGGAATGGAATTGGACCCCCGGGTTACCGAATTGTTGCTCCATGCCGCTCCCATGCACGATATCGGTAAAGTCGGTGTCCCGGACCGTATTTTACTCAAGCCCGGCCCCTTGAATGACGAAGAGTGGGTGATCATGCGCACCCATCCCGATATCGGTGCGGAAATTCTTTCCAACCAACCTTCGGAATTGTTGCGAATAGCTCGGGATATCGCCCTGACCCACCATGAAAAATGGGACGGTAGCGGCTACCCCCAAGGATTAAAAGGAGATGCCATCCCTCTCAGTGGCCAAATCGCCGCACTCGCCGATGTCTTCGATGCCCTCACCTCGGCCCGCCCCTACAAACTGGCCTGGGAAGTGGATCGGGCCGTGGCAACCATCGTCGCCGCCAAAGGGATTCACTTCCAGGATAAAATCGTTGAGAGCTTCGTTGATGTGTTGCCGGAAATGTTGACGATCATGGAACAATTTCGGGAAAAGCCGCATAAATGAACACGGTGAACCTCGTCGAAGTTCCAGTCGGCCACGTAGTGGCAACAGTTTTCGATGGCCCAATGCCCCAGGTTGGTAGCGAGAACACGTCTTGCACTTGAAATCATTCCGGGGAACGAAAGACACGCACCTTCTTCTCCGAGACCGTGAGTTTGATCTTCACGCCACTCTGGGAACTCCCGGTCTGGGCATGTCCTCCCTGGCCGATGCGGCGGCGAAAGCGATGACGGCGCGGACGTCCTCCACCTTCAAGGAGGGGAATCCCGCCACAATCTCCTCCGGAGTACAGCCTTCCTCCAGGCTGGCCAAGACAGTGCGCAAGGTAACACGGGTTCCCTTGATGACTGGTGCGCCACCGCAAATGCGGGCATCACTGACAATACGTGCGTTGTAATCCATGGCAGGGGGCCTCTTCCGGGAGCTGGCACAGTTTTGATGACAACATTGACATTACAGGGTAGAATAACGGCTCCCACCCCTGGAAGTGAACCAAAGGTACGGGCATGGTCATTTTATTCTCAACACATGAGGCAACACAGCCACACTGATATGAATATTTCTTCATGAATGATGGTTAACCTTGCAAAATTGTTCTGGCCCCTTTAAGCTTAGTGGTGTTTATTAGTGTTTCGCATTCCCTTGGATGGGATGGCCTTGATCATCGTTTCGGCCAAAGCGCATGGAAGATGCTTCGGCTCCGTCTG
>JADGCN010000031.1 GCA_015228975.1 Magnetococcales bacterium | reverse complement strand
TCCATCCGCCACCTCAAAGACATCGAAAAAATGAAAACCGACGGCACCTTTGAAGCCTTGACCAAAAAAGAGGTCCAGGGCCTGGAAAGGTCGCGCATGAAAATGGAACGCTCCCTCGGCGGTATCAAAGATATGACCCGCCTGCCCAGCCTGATCGTCGTGGTCGATACCAACAAAGAAGCCATTGCCGTCAAGGAAGCCAATAAATTGGGCATTCCCGTGGTAGCCCTGGTGGATACCAACTGCCATCCCGATACCATCGACTACATTGTTCCCGGCAACGATGACGCCATCCGCTCCTTGAAACTCTTTTTGACCAAAATGGGAGAGGCCATTCAGGATGGCATCCAGGTGCGTGGTGATAATCCCGTTTACGAACGCGAGGACGATACCTCCATCAATCTGGCCTCAATGCCATCGAAACTCATTGAAGAGGCCGATCAGGATGAGGAAATGATCGAACAATTGTAATCCGATGGGACTTGAAAGGGATCCATGATGGATCCCTTGTTACCGAACTGTTTTTTGAGGATTGAAACGATGTCAGTCAGTGCAAACCTGGTGAAGGAACTTCGTGAAAAGACGGGCGTTGGGATGATGGATTGCAAGAAAGCCCTGGCGGAAACCAATGGCAACCTGGAGGAGGCCGTCGATTGGCTGCGTAAGAAGGGATTGTCTTCAGCCGCGAAAAAGGCGAGCCGGGTGGCGGCAGAAGGCAAAGTGGTCGCGGTTTCCAATGCCAAGATGGGATTGTTGCTTGAAGTCAATTCCGAAACTGATTTTGCCGCCAAGAATGAAAAATTCATCGCCTTCGCCCAAACCGCCGCGGAAGTGGCATTGGCACAAAAGATCCAAGATATTGAAACCTTGTCGAAACATCCCTTTCCCGCTACCGGGCGGACGGTGGCCGAAGAGTTGACCCACCAGATTGCCACCATCGGTGAAAACATGAATCTGCGCCGACTCGCCAGCCTGGAAGTGCGCGAGGGATGTGTGGCCAGCTACATTCACATGCTCGGCAAGATTGGCGTACTGGTTGGTGTTGAGTCGGGTGGGGATATCGAAAAACTGTCCGATCTGGGACGCAAACTGGCCATGCATGTGGCCGCATCGGCACCGCCATACCTGGATCGGGCCGCCGTCTCCAGCGAAGATTTGCAACGCGAACGATCGGTACTCACGGAACAAGCCCGGGCTTCGGGCAAACCCGATGCCATCATCGGAAAAATGGTGGAAGGTCGCCTGAGCAAGTTCTACTCAGAGAACTGTCTGATGGAACAACAGTTTATCATGGACCCCGACATCAAAGTGGGTCAACTGGTGGAACAGACCGCCAAACAAATGAATACCACGATCCGTATCGTCGGCTTCAAACGATTCGTGCTGGGGGACGGCCTGCAAAAACGGGAAGATGATTTCGCGTGTGAAGTTGCCAAAGCGGCCAAGGTTTGAGGATTCCAACCTTGGCAAAACTGACCTTTTCCCGAATTCTCCTCAAAATGTCCGGCGAAGCGTTGATGCGGGGCGGTGACGCCATCGATCCGGTCTTCCTGGAACAACTGGCCTTGGATATCAAGGCCGTGCGTACTGCTGGGGTCGAGGTGGCCATCGTCGTCGGGGGGGGGAATATTTTTCGCGGATTGGCTGGAAGTTCCAAAGGCATGGAACGAAGCACCGCCGATCACATGGGCATGCTGGCAACGGTCATCAATTCGCTGGCCCTGCGCAGTGCCTTCGAGCGCCAAGGAATGGACGTGCGGGTGTTGTCAGCCCTGCTCATGCCTCAGGTTTGTGAACACTACACCCGCGACAGCGCCGTGGCCCACCTGGAGCAGGGACGCATCGTCATTTTTGCGGCGGGGACCGGTAACCCCTTTTTCACCACCGATACCGCCGCCAGCCTCAGGGCCGCCGAAATAGGGGCCAACTGCCTGCTCAAAGCCACCAAGGTCGACGGGGTCTATACCGATGATCCGGTGGTCAACCCACAGGCCAAGCGTTTGGACAGGCTGACCTACGACGATGTTTGGAATCAGCATCTGGGTGTCATGGATATGACCGCCATTACCCTGTGCCGCGATAACAATATCCCCATTTTAGTCTTTTCCATTTTTCAACCAGGGGCGCTGATGAACGTCATGCGCTCAGAGGGGCCTTATACTTTGATAGGGGGTACACATGGTTGATCCCGTGTTGCAATCGTTGGACACACGCATGAAAAAAGCGCTCGGGTCTGTCAAAGAGGAGTTGGCTGGCGTGCGCACCGGGCGGGCCTCAAGCGCGCTGGTGGAACATATCATGGTGGAAGCCTATGGATCGCCCATGCCCTTGAATCAACTGGCGGCCATCAACGTCCCGGAAGCCCGTCTCATCACCGTGCAACCCTGGGATAAAAGCACGACCAAAGCCGTGGAAAAAGCCATCATGGAATCGGGGCTAGGGCTCAATCCCATGAACGATGGCGAATTCATCCGGGTTCCCCTGCCCGAGTTGACCGAGGAACGACGCAAAGAACTGGTCAAAGTGGTCCATAAACTGAGCGAACAAGGCAAAGTGGCCATGCGTAATATCCGTCGTGATGGCATGGACCAGGTCAAAAAAATGGAAAAGGCCAAAAAAATCTCGGTAGACGAATTACGGCAGGTTGAAAAAAAGATTCAGGAACATACCGATCATTTCATCAAAGAAATCGATACGATCATGGCCCAGAAAGAGGCAGAGGTCATGCAGGTTTAGCCATGGCCCCGGGAAATAACAGGTAATGCCACTTCCGCCAACAGAAAAGATCCCCAAGCATGTTGCCATCGTCATGGACGGCAACCGGCGTTGGGCCAAAGCGCGCTTTTTGCCCCGATTTGAAGGCCATCGCCAAGGGGTCAAGGCCGTGCGTCGGACTGTGGAAGCCTGTCTTGATTTCGGGGTGCCGGTCCTGACCCTCTATACGTTCTCCTCGGAAAATTGGAACCGGCCACAGGATGAAGTGTCTGCCCTGATGAATTTGCTCGCCATTCATCTGCGCAAGGAAATGGATGAATTGATTCAGGAGGGCGTTCGCTTCCAAGCCTTGGGACGCATTGCCAAATTGCCCCGAAACATCCAGGATTTGGTTCGGGAATTGGAAGACCGGACACGAAGCAATACCCGATTGCTGTTTAATATCGCCCTCAATTACGGGGGACGTCAGGAGTTGGTGGACGCTGCGGTGCAAATATCCAAGGAAGTCGCAGAAGGTCGCCTGCACATCGACGACATCAACGAAACCACACTCGCCGCACGCTTGACCACGGCGGGGATAGATGACCCCGATCTCCTGATACGTACCGGCGGCGAACAAAGAATCAGCAATTTTCTCCTTTGGCAGCTTGCCTATTCCGAAATGGTGTTCCTGCCCATTTTCTGGCCCGAGTTTGATGCGGACCATTTGCGTAAGGCCATCGAAGAATTTGGCCGAAGGGAACGCCGTTTCGGGGCTTCAACTTAAGACCGAAGTCATGGCACTTCGGATCCTCTCCTCGGTTGTTCTGATACCACCCCTGCTTTTGCTGTTGCTCCATGGTACGGTTACGTGGATTTTTTTCCTCCTCTTGCCCATCAGCGCCATCCTGCTCTATGAGTGGCACGCCTTGGTGGGCCAAATTTCCTGGCTTCGACTGGCCGTTGCAATCGGGTTTTCCTGGTTCCTGCTACTGAATCAATGGCTGGGATCCCTGATTCCCATGGAACTTCCCGTTTTTCTCTATGTCATGTTTTTATTTGTATCCTTCATGCCCCAGTACCGGGATCACTGGCAACTCGGTATGAAAATCGGCCACCCGTTGACCGGCATCATCTATTGTATCTTCCCCTTGATAATGTTATTGGAAGTTTACCACCGCATGGGAGGAGGGTTGATTTTATTCCTGCTGCTGGTGATCTGGGCAACCGACAGCGGTGCATTGTTTATTGGTCGATGGTTGGGACGGCGTAAATTGGCCGTTGCCATTTCCCCGGGAAAAACTGTTGCCGGCTTTTGGGGGGGACTTGCCTGCGGGGGCATCGTCGGGATGGTGATAGCCAGCCCCTTGACATTGCCCGGGGGGTGGATCACAGGGGGATTGGTGGGGACAGTACTCTCGTTGCTGGGACAATTGGGAGATCTGGCCGAATCCATGCTGAAACGGGAGGCGGGAGTCAAGGATTCAGGGCGGCTCATCCCGGGACACGGTGGGCTGCTGGATCGCTTGGATAGTCTGTTGTTCGCCGCTCCGGCCCTTTATTTATTGCTTCGCTATTGGGATTGGCATCCCTAGGAGCTGAAAACCTGTGACCGTTAAAAACATCACCCTTCTGGGCTCCACCGGATCCATTGGCGTCAGTACGCTGGAAGTCGTGGACCGCCACAGCGACCGCTTCAAGGTTATCGCCTTGGCCGCCGGAAAAAATTACGGACTCCTGGCGTTGCAGGCCCGGCACTTTCAACCCGAACTGGTGGCCATTCGCGATCCATCACAGTATGTAGCATTGAAAGAAGCACTATCCGGGGTACATACCGAAATTTGCGCAGGGGAAGAAGGGGTTCTCCAAGTTGCAAGCCTAGCGAAAGCCGACATGGTGGTATCGGCTATCGTCGGTGCCGATGGCTTGGAGCCGGGTTTGGCTGCCATTCGTGCGGGCAAGGATTTGGCCCTGGCCAACAAGGAATCGCTGGTCATGGCGGGGGATATTTTCATGCGGGAGGTCAGCCGTCATGGGGTTGGTCTCTTGCCTGTTGATTCCGAACATAGCGCCATTTTCCAGGCTTTGTACAGCGGCTCCTCGTCCCATCCCCGGCAACTGGTCATGGCCAACAGGGATCAGATCGACCGCTTGATCCTGACGGCCTCGGGTGGCCCTTTCCGCGGTTGGTCCGCCAATCAATTACGTACTGTAACCGTCGATCAGGCATTGGCCCATCCGGTCTGGACCATGGGAAAAAAAATTTCCATCGACTCCGCAACCATCATGAACAAGGGATTGGAAGTCATCGAAGCCTTTTTCCTGTTTGGTTTTCCACCGGAACAGATTGATGTCATCGTCCACCCGGAGAGCATTGTCCACTCCATGGTGGCCTTTAAAGACGGGTCGGTGTTGGCGCAAATGGGAACACCCGACATGCGCACCCCGATAGCGGTGGCCCTGGCTTGGCCCGAACGTATCGAAACCGATGTCGCACCCTTGGATTTGGTGACCCAGGGATCGTTACATTTTTATGGCCCACCTGCACCAAAAGCCTTTCCATGCCTCGGCCTGGCCTATGAGGCCCTGACCCTGGGTGGGGGCGCTCCGGCGGTGTTGAACGCCGCCAATGAGGTCGCGGTAGCGGGTTTTCTGGCCGGAAATATTGGTTTCATGAAGATTCCCGAAATCATAGAGTGGTCCTTGGCACAAACGGATTTGCGATCCATACCCGACACCCTGGCCGAGGTTATCGCTTTGGATAAAGAAACACGCATACGGGTGCAAAAACAGTTTTTTCCTCAGACAGGGGTGGCTGGTCAACCATGATGCACACGGTATTTTGGGCTGTCGTAGTCCTGGGAATCCTTATCTTTGTCCATGAGTTGGGCCATTTTTTGGTGGCGCGACTGTTTGGGGTCCGCGTTTTGGTTTTCTCCTTGGGGTTTGGCCCCAAAATTTGGGGGAGAACAGGGAGAAACGGTACGGAATACCGTTTGTCGCTCGTGCCGCTGGGGGGATATGTCAAAATGTTGGGCGAGTCGGGCGACCCGGAGGAAGAAATACCGGAATCCCTCATGGATCAATCCTTCGCGGCCAAAAGCGTTTACCAGCGCTTTGGCGTTGTGTTCGCCGGTCCCTTGTTCAATTTCATTTTTGCGATGCTGGCCTTGATCATCGCCTTCATGGTGGGCGTGGAAGAGGCCTTGCCGGTTGTGGGATCGGTCACCGAGGGGATGCCCGCACAAAAAGCTGGAATCCAGGTGGGCGATCACATCGTTGCGATCAATGGCACCGCGGTCACCCGATGGGAGACGATGAGTCGTCGCATCAAGGATTTGGGTGAAACGGAGTTGCATCTCACCGTGGAGAGGAACCATGTGCAACTCGAAGTCACCGTCATGCCGCAAATCAAGGAGGTCCACAATCTGTTTGGCGAATCGGTACGTTATCCCCTGATTGGTGTTGGCCCCAGTGGCGACCAGGAGTTCGTACGATACGGATTGCCAACGGCTGTCATCAAGGGGGTCAAACAGACGTGGATGATCATGGATCTGACGGTGACGAGCATATGGAAATTGCTCACACGGGTCGTTCCAGCCGACCAGATCGGTGGACCTTTGCTGATTGCCGAAATGGCGGGCAAAACGGCGAACCAGGGGGCAACCAGTCTGTTGTTTTTCATGGCGTTGATCAGTATCAATCTGGGCATACTCAATTTATTGCCGGTACCGATCCTGGACGGGGGACATTTGTTCTTTTTTACCATCGAAGCCATCAAGGGTGGACCCGTTACCGAGAAAATTCAATCCGTTGCCAACCGCGTGGGATTGACGTTGCTGGTATTGCTCATGGTATGGGCCCTCAAAAATGATTTAACGCGGCTGTTTGCCACATAATCGTTGCTGGCGTGATTGCTCCAATGGACGAATGGGGCGGTTATCCATGTGTGAAGAATGGGTATTTCCTTGTTGTTGGAAGATTGTTCCATATTCCGGGTCAGAACATTCTCGCGGTTTCTTGCCCTTTAGCGGTAATATGGCTATCCTTAAGCGGTTTGGAGAGTTCCCTCTTCAAGAGTCTCGATCGTGCCCTTTGGGGCATCCTGCTGCCGAAACATGACAATGACCCATACCAAAACTTGCCATTTGACAGTACTGTTCCTCCTGCTCCTGGTCGCCATCGCCCCCTCTGGCGCTTTGGCCGGGGCATCCATCCGCCAGATTGTCGTGGAAGGGACAGCCCGAATCGAGACCGACACGGTCAAAAGTCACCTGGAACTGGGCGAAGGGGATCGCTTCGACACCAACAAAATTCGCAAAAGCATTCAAAAACTGTTCGATACCGGTTTTTTCAAGGATGTGGCCATTGACCGACGGGGCGATGACTTGGTGGTCCGGGTGTCGGAAAATCCGGTTATCAATGAAATCACCTTCGAGGGCAACGATGCCTTCAACAAGGAAGAACTGGAAAAATTGGTCCAGGTTAAAGCCGCCACGATCTACAACCGTGCCAAAACCGAACGCGATTTGGCCGCTTTGCGCCAGGGTTACCGGGTCAAGGGGCTGTTTTTGGCCAAGATTGACCTTCTCGTCAACGCCACTGGAAACAATCAGGTCAACTTGGTCTACCGGATCAACGAAGGGGAAAAATCCAAGGTCAGACGGATCAAAATCGTCGGGAACCAGCAATTGGATACCAAGGTGCTGCACAAAAGCCTCATGATCAAGGAAAGCGGGTGGTTCTCCTGGTTTACCGAGGATGACACCTATGACCGGGAAAAATTGCTCTTTGACCAGGCACAAATACGCAAGACCTACCTGGATCATGGATTTTACCGGGTGCAGGTGGACTCATCCGTGGCGGAATTGACACCTGATCGAAGCGCGTTCGTGGTAACCCATACGGTTGTCGAAGGCAAACGCTACAAGTTCGGATCCATCCAAATCAACGGTGACTTCAACGAGCTGCCCAATGCCACGCTGATGGAAGAGGTCAAATTCCAGCCCGGCGATTGGTATTCCAAGTCCAAGCTGATGACCTCCATGGAAAAATTGACGGATCGGATTGGTGATTTTGGTTATGCCTTCCTGGATATTCAGCCAGATGCCAAGGTGGATGATGAATCCTTGACCGTCTCAGTCAATTTTCAGGTCAAAAAAGGGCAACGGGTCTACCTGAATCGTATTGAGGTTGCCGGCAATGATCGGACACGCGACGAGGTCATTCGCCGGGAGGTACGGATGACGGAGGGCGATCTGTTTTCCGCTTCCAAGCTCCGCCGCTCCAAAGAAAGATTGAAGCAGCTTAATTTCTTTGAAAATATAGAAATATTAACCCCACCGGCGCAAAATCGGGAAAAAGTGGATGTCCGGGTCAAGGTTACCGAAAAGCCGACCGGTACTTTTTCGATTGGTGGCGGCTATTCCAGCACCGAAAATTTCTTGGGAACCGCCAGTATCAGCCAGAACAATTTCCTCGGACGGGGACAAAAACTGGTTTTGTCCTTCATGGTCTCCGGTATCAGCCAAAACTATAATTTAGGATTTACCGAACCCTACTTCCTCGGAAAGGATCTCTCTGCCGGATTCGATATTTTCAACCGACAGACCGATCAAACCAGGGTTTCCTCCTACAAAGCAAATACCTATGGTGGTGACCTGCGCATCGGATTTCCCCTTTCGGAACATTTGCGCAGTAACGCCACGTACAGTTTGACGCATACCGAAATCACAAATGTCGCAACGGGCGCGTCAACAATGATTCAGGCCATGGCCAACAAAAGTCCATACTACCAATCCATGGTCAGCCATGCCTTTTCCTGGGATTACACCAACGATCCCTTGTTCCCAACATCGGGTTCAAAGAGCAAAGTGTTCACCGACTTCTCCGGTCTTGGCGGCGATATCACCTATGCCCGACTGACCCTGGATCACGAACAGTACATCCCGTTGACCTTCGACGAATCCTGGGTTGCCTACGTGCATGGACGGACAGGCATTGAGGACGGCCTGGGGGATGACATCCCTATCTTTGAACGCTTTCAATTGGGTGGCATCGGCTCCATCCGTGGATTCACCCGGGGTGGTCTGGGACCGAGAACCGCTCAGGGAGAGGCCTACGGTGGTGTTCACTACGAGCAGATCAATACGGAATTGTTGTTCCCCATTTGGGATCTCAAGGAAAAAGGGGTCAGGGGCTTGGTATTTCTTGACGCCGCCTACGTTGGGGATTGGAAGTTGCCTTCAACCATCACGGAAGCTGGTGGCGTCCGCGTATCCACCGGTGTCGGTATCAACTGGAACTCCCCTTTTGGTCCGCTCAAGTTGGTCGTAGGGACTCCAATTGTTAAAGAAAAATATGATCAATCGCGTGTATTAGACTTTACAATGGGGACAACGTTGTAATGAGAGACACTTCCAACATGACTGACCGACAACAGGGGGGGCGTATGGGTGCCCGATGGATGTTGCGGGGGAATACCCTGGCTGGCGTGGTGTTCTCCCTCCTCTTTCTATTTGCTGGCCCAACCACGGCCTTGGCAGAGCAATATTTGTTCGCCTTCGTGGATGTGCCCAGGGCCATGGCTTCCTCCGATGCCGCCAAACGGGCGCGCGAACTGCTGGAAAAAAAATTGGCTTCCAAACAAAGGGAGGTGGATGCCATGGAGCAAAAAATCAAGGCCTTGAAAGATGACATGGAAAAACGCAAAAATGCGATGACTCCTGAATCCAGGGCCGAGACTTCCGAAAGCGTTCGCGGTAAATTTCGTGAATACCAACGCTTGGTGGAAGATAACCAAGCCGCCATTGATCGGGAAAACGGTCGATGGACCAAAAAAATCAGTGAGGCAATGCGCGAAGTTATCGAGGAAATTGGTCGGGAAAGGGGGTACACCGTCATATTTGGCAAAGGGCAGGTGTTATACGCCAATTCCGCCATCGATATCACCGATCAAGTTCTCATCAGGCTCAATAAACGTACAACGAGTTGGTTTTAACCGTGAATCTGGACAAACCTGAAGACATCCTGAAACTATTACCCCATCGCTATCCGTTTTTGCTGGTGGATCGGGTGATCGAATTCACCCCCGGCGAACGGTTGGTGGCCATTAAAAATGTCTCGTTCAACGAGCCGCATTTCCAAGGCCATTTCCCAGAAAATCCCGTGATGCCAGGAGTCCTGATCCTGGAAGCGATGGCCCAGGCCGGGGCATTGTTCGCCGGCTATACCGATGTGGAATCGGTTGCCGGTCGGTTGGTCTATTTCATGACTATCGACCGGGTCAGATTTCGCAAGCCGGTGATCCCCGGTGACCAACTCCGTCTGGTGCTGACCCTGGCACGCCGACGCAAAGATATTTGGCGCTTCGACGGTAAAGCCTATACCGGCGAAGATTTGGCAGCAGAAGCCTTGCTGATGGCCATGACCAGGGATGCCAAGGAGGCATAGGGTACCATGACTGCAATACCCGGAGTTGACATTCATGAAACGGCGGTCGTAGGGGCTGGAACACGAATGGGCCAAGGGGTCCGTGTCGGTGCCTATGCGGTCGTTGGACCGAATGTGGTCCTGGACGATGAGGTGGAAATCGGGCCACACGCAGTCATCGATGGTCATACCTCCGTTGGCAAAAGGACGCGTATATTCAGCTTCGCCTCTGTGGGCCTCGATCCCCAGGATATCCACTACCGTGGTGAACCAACCCGCGTGGAAATCGGTGATGACTGCCAGATTCGCGAATTTGTCAGTATCAACCGGGGTACCGAGTCGGGAGGGGGACTGACCCGGGTGGGTAACGGCTGTATGCTGATGGCCTATACCCACGTTGCCCACGATTGCCGCGTGGGTAATCGAGTGGTCATGGCCAACGGGGCAACACTCGCAGGACATGTGGAAATTCAAGACTATGCCGTCATCGGCGGTTTGACCGCCATTCATCAATTCGCCCGCATCGGTCGCAACGCCTTCATCGGTGGTGCTTCCGCTGTATCCATGGATGTCGTTCCCTTTTTGTCGGCAGCCGGTAACCGCGCCCGCTTGATGGGAGTCAATGTCGTCGGGCTACGCCGCAGTGGCTTTTCCGAGGAATCCATTGCCGCCATCCGGCAGGCGCATCGCATCGTCTTTCGTGCCAACTTGCGTCTTGAACAGGCGATTGAAGAGCTTGAAAAAAAATTTGCAGCAACCTTTGAGGTACAGTGCATGCTGGAATTTTTGCAGACCGGTCAGCGTGGGTTTTGTCGGTAACGGATACCGATGCCGCAGCACCTATCTCAAAGTCACCCTTTTCAAATCAGGGCGCCCTCCCCTTGCCCACACCCGACCCTGAACATCCCATTGGACTGATTGCCGGAAGTGGCCAACTCCCCTTGTTGTTTGCTCAAAAAGTTGCCATTGAGCAATCCAGGCCTGTGGTCGTGGCAGCCCATGTCGGTGAAACCGATCAACGCATGAACGCATTGGTCGCTGAGGTATTGTGGGTGCCCCTGGGGCGTTTTAAAAAAATCGTTGCTTTTTTCCGCGCCAGAAAAGTTCGAGAATTGGTACTCGTGGGAGGTATTGCCAAAGCGTCCATTTGGCGTGTTCGCCCGGATACCATGGCGTTGAAACTGGTTTGGCGCCTGCGACATCTCCATGATGATCTGTTGTTGCGGGGCATAGCTGCTGAATTGGCAGCCCTGGGGTTTCAGGTACGTTCGGTAACCGACTATTTACCCCAACTTTTGGCACCCGCCGGGGTGTTGACACGGCGTCAACCCGACGAATCCCTGTGGAACGATATCACCATTGGTTGGCGGGCCGCCAAGGTGCTGGGGCAATTGGACATCGGTCAGGGCGTCATTGTAAAAAGGAAAATTGTGATCACGGTTGAAGCGATCGAAGGTACCGATGCCATGATCGCCCGTGCCGGCGCGCTGACGCAAAATTCAGGCTCGGGTTGGGCCGGACGCGGAGAAATGGTGCTGGTTAAAACTGCAAAGCCGGGTCAGGATTTGCGCCTGGACCTGCCCACCGTCGGTCCAGGAACCATCGAAAAAATGCAGGCCTGCGGCATCTCAGTTCTGGCTATCGAAGCGGACAGAACCCTGCTTTTGGACCCGGAACAAACCATACGATTGGCCGATCGCTACGGTCACATTGTAGTCGTGTGCGAGGAACTCGGCATGAACAAGCGGATGGCAACCTTGGAGCTGTCGTCAACATGAAAGAGGATCCCTGGAAAATCATGGTGGTGGCGGGGGAGGCCTCGGGTGATTTCCTCGGTGCCGAACTGCTGTCCGCAGTCAAAAAGAAATACCCCGATGCCCTATTCCTGGGTGTCGGTGGTGATAAAATGCGACGGCTGGGGGTTGATAGCCCTTTCGATACCAATCATCTTTCGGTCATTGGTATTGCCGAAGTGGTCCTGCGCCTCCCCGACTTGATCCGGGTGTTCCGCTACCTGCTGCACGTCATGGATGTCTCCCGCCCCCACCTGCTGATCACCATCGATTTGCCCGATTTTAATTTTCTACTGGCCAAACGGGCCCGAGCGCGTGGTATCCCGGTACTGCACTATGTTTCACCGCAGGTTTGGGCCTGGCGTTCCGGTCGTGCGCAACGATTGCAATATTTTATCGATCATTTGTTGGTCCTGTTTCCCTTTGAAGCAGAAATCTACGCCCAGACAAATCTCCCAGTCACTTTTGTCGGCCACCCCTTGGTCCATCAGGCCCTTCCCTGGTCGATGCGTGCCGAAGGGGTGACGGGACGCAATCATGTACGTCATCAGTTGGGAATCGGCCACGAGACTCCCTGGGTCGTACTGCTTCCGGGAAGCCGCCACTCCGAAGTCAGCCGTTTGCTGGCCCCCATGGTGCGCGCCTGTCAACTCTTGAAAAACGCGCTGCCAGCGGTACGCTTCGTTATTGCTCGGGCCGCAACGTTGACCGATGAGGATATCCTGCGTCATTGGCCACCAGATTGTGACGAGTCATTCAAACGGGAGGTTCCAATCCTGGCCGGGGCAACGTATGATCTCCTGGCGAGTGCTGATGCCGCATTGGTTACATCGGGGACAGCCACCTTGGAAGCCGCTTTGATCCAAATTCCACAGGTCGTCTGTTATCGCGTCAATAACATTACTTACGCAATTGGCAAGCGCTTGGTCAACGTACCTTTCATTTCATTGGTCAATCTGGTAGCTGGGCGTCAGGTGGTTCAGGAACGCTTGCAACATGAGGCGGAACCACAGACATTGTGTCGCGACCTTATAGATTTATTGCAGGATGAACAAACCAGGGAAACCATTCAAGCAGGATATCAAACAGTCCGGGACAAGTTGACACGATCGGCGGCGAGTCCGTTCGCGGTGGTTGAGGCCATGCTCGCCAAGGGGTCTGGAAGGGTACAGGTTCCAGATCGGCATCCATAACTTTCAAGGCGGGAGAATTGTAATGGCTACAGTCACCCTTAACAAAGAAAACTTTGAACAAACCATCAATAGCAATGATGTCATCATTATTGATTTCTGGGCCTCCTGGTGCGGACCCTGCAAGGCGTTTGCACCCATTTTTGAAAAGGTATCGGAACGCTACCCCAATCTGGTGTTTGGCAAAGTGGAAACCGACGACCAGCAGGAACTGGCTCAGGCTTTCCAGATTCGCTCCATACCAACGTTAATGATATTCCGGGAGCAGATCATCATTTTTTCGCAACCGGGCATGCTGCCTGAGCCGCAATTTATTGAATTGATTGAAAAAGCACTTATGTTGGATATGGATCAGGTACGTCAAGAAATTGCGGGGAAAGAATAACGCCTTAGGCGGTCACACTGGAAGTTTTCTGCTCCATAAAGCTTTCACGTGACTTTGGCACCAAGGGCCAAAGTCACGTGAATGTGCAACGCCAGAACCAACCGGCACCCCGAACACTGGGGTGGTATGATATTACAGGACTCCCGTCCCAGTCAGCGAAGTGGCGCTCTGTAAGGAGATTCCAGCAGCCGATGCACTGGCGATCAGGCCGGAGCGCAGGCTGAACCCGCTAAAATTGGCGGGATCCAGACCAATGGATTGCACCCGTTCTTTGACGATCAACGCAACACCATGACCGGTCAAGGGTTTTCCAGACAGCCTTCCATGCCGGTTGATTCCCTGAAACACCGGACCTTCGGTAATTTCCGAGGCAACCAACCATTCATCCAAGGCGCGTACCGGACACACCTCCCCCTGGGCGTGTGGTAATCCAACGCGTCCCTTGGACAGATGAATTTCGATGCCATTTTCCCTTTTTTGCAGATCCTGGGCTCCCAGGGTGATCAAGTCTGAGCGTCTGAGACCTGCGGCGAAACCAACGAGAATCAGTGCCTTATCCCGTTTATCCTTCAGGCGGTCACCCATATGCAGACAAATTTCAACAATTTTGTCTTTGGTCAAGGGGGCCACTTGCCTTTGATCTTGACCGTGTTTTTGCTTGATGCCTTTGAGAACGGCATGGACCAGATCGGTTTTGGTGGGATCGGTCAGTCCCTGAGCGGTATGCGCTTTGCCGATAGAAACTTTCCAACGCGCCAAGGTGGCAAATTTGTGTGAATCGGCATGCGCCACCAAATAGGATGCAACAACCTTGGCTGTGGAAGGAACTTCACCCCCCCAGTCCATGAATCGCCGCAGGTCCCCCCAATAGGCCGCTCGCGTGTTATCGGCAAGTGCAGAGCCTTGTTGATAGGCTTTTACATTGGGGGGTAGTTCAATGACATCAGTAGGGGGAATCGGGAAGGCACCCATGTAGGACTCCATATTGTTAGCCTGAATTCTTTCTTTGTCGAGTTAATTTCCATAGTCAGTTGTTACCATCCATCGCAACCTCATCGTCAATCCATTGACTAAAATCTTGCTTTTTTCATCTCTTCTTACCACTTTCTTGACATCGGGGGCGGATCCTTGAACTTTAGCAGCACTCTTTTGTAAGAAATTTTCATTTTTAGCAGCGGTCTCACTCCAGGATCCGACCCCCGACGGGGAGACAGCTTTGCAATCCGGGGGCCATTATCTCATTATCGCTTTTTCCGTACTGTTGATTAACAGCAATTTTTAGATATCTATTTGTTATTATTATATTTTTATGATGACATTCCCATCCGTGCTTCGGGAATCGTGCTGAAATTTCGCAGGGTGAGTAGCGATAAGAGGGGCTGTGATTGGCCAACGAAAAACGGAGACTTGACTGATCAGGGAGAAATGGCGGACATTCGTAAATGATACCTATTCGCATTTATTATTAATAACCAATCCTCCGCGACACAAATTTCTTGATTTTTGATGGATTCGCTCCTAAGATTAGCGGCACCGAAACGATAGAGCGCCATCAATCCGTTCCAAAGGTGGTGCGTCCCAAGGGTTCTACGACCCACCTTAAATTGCGACACAAAAGCTGCGCATCAACACCAGCCACCATGGGTTGCAATTTAAGACTGTCCACGCGGCTCGTCGCTGACGGCCATCCTTCCCGCAAGAATTTTCCCAATTGTCGCAATAGACAACCTGTCTCGACTCCGGTCACAACGTACCTGAAAGTTTTCCTTGCAACGGTTTTCCATGGAAAAGAGGCCATTCGCCTTACTCTGCTTCCATGTGTCCGAAGTGATGCCCCAGCCAACACTGCCGCCTTATTTCAATCCAAACGGAGGGTATGATGACTGATTGCAAACCAGGTGCACAGGGTAATGACCAGGAATATAACGAAAAAGGTCAATTTAGTGGTCCTCTATGTCATGGCGACCAAACGCCTACTCCTACGCCTACCCCTACGCTGCCCCCTATGCTCCCACCCGAAACTGATCCGCCCCACTGGATACACAATACCCCAGAGATGCCCCCTCTAATCAAAGCGCGTAAAGATTATCTGGATGCCATCAATCGGGGCAAGTGGCAAGAATTTTCAAGAGCTATTGACAAATTGCCCAACGTTACAGAAAGTGAGAAGTTTCGCTATATGATGATCTTCGGCGTGGAGGGGATGATGAAGGTCAGTAGTAATGGCACGGCCAGTGGTATCCAACCTGAGACGTATCGAAGCTACGTTAACCAAGGCTTCTTCAAACCAGACCCTGGACATACTGTTAATGAACCAAAGGACTTAAACATTGAAGAAAGAGCCAGATATTATCGTGCTTTTTTTAACGGAAAGTTGAGCAATCTTGATGGAGATAATAAGTTAAGAAAGGAAGAAAGACCAACATCACTTTCCGGATGCAGGCTTCTGGATTCTTTGGGAGACATGAAAACCTCCGCCGCAATCGCAGACGTTATCTTTCAGTTTTCTCCACGTGGAGCCGATGCTATTTTTAGAACAGCTCTTGGTGATAACAATGTCGTGAAATACGATGAAAATGAAATAAAAATGGATACATGGAACAGGCTTGTTGCCAAAGCGAGGGATCTGCAATCTGGCTTGCAACTGCGTAAAGACATTGCACTAGCCAGAGAAGAGCGTTTTGGAGGGAAAGAAAACAGAGGAAGTCCAGTTTATGGCTTAACACGGTACACCACGTTTGTGCATTATTGGGAATAAGTAGTCTTTACTTTCTAAAGGGTGTTGGTCCGCCAACACCCTGATTATTGGGTTAAGAAACAATGCACCATAGACTTTCCTATTCATTAATAATCATTTTTTATTTATTCATTTTGTTAACTCATTTCCCTGTCACGTCAGGAGTCGCTGATACGGTCCCTGAGCCGGTTGAAATGAAGGTAGACACTTTTACACCAAAAAAAATATGCCACACTGACATTATGGCGCAATGTCGCAGAATAACATCACGCACAAAAAGCAATAGCTTTAAGACTATTGAAGAGAATTATTTAACATGCTTAAAAGATTTTATATTTAATCATATCAATAGAAATCCTAATACCGTATCAGCCAAATCAAAGAAAGCATTTATTTCAAAAATCAATAAATTAATCTACCATAGAAAAATGTTCACTTTATTGTATGATGACACAGGCAATCCTCCAAATAATGAAATGGTAGAAGAACGTATCGCAATAAATAGAAGTAGAATTGCCGAAGAATTTCTCATTATGTTTTTTAATATTAATTATGGCTGCAATGATAAACATTATATTTACCCAGATGAAGAGTTAAGTAATTCTGTTATTGAAGAACTTAATAAATATTAGTCAAAGATGCAACTATTTTGGAATGAGTAGTTTCTCTCATCCACCTGCGATTGAAACATTCAAGGACATGCCTCATCATGGACCCTGGAGATCTTAAACACACTTGACTTTCTGGATTCTGTGCTTTCTTATAAAACAATTCAGTAGATTATGTTTCTAAATATTTGTTGCAGTTTAACTCTTTTATCAATATTTTGTTAAGAACGATCACCTTTCACATCCTGACTTAAATAAGCAATACCAATAACAACTCAATATGGTACATAAAATCAATGAATTTTGTCACATGCAAGAACAATACCCAGGAAACCATGGTCTGTCGATTTCCAGTTTCCATTTTTGGAAAAATTACCGTAACACCCAATCATGAATCAGTGAATTTATGGGGTGTTTCTAGGAATAGTGTACCCTCTACAGCATTTCTGGTCAGGGTTGTATTCATCGCCATGTTCATTTCTTTTACACCTTCATTGACGAAAAATGCCAATGCCGATACCAACTCGCTAAACGACCGTTGCTCAACATACGTACCTATTAAATTTGCTGATTTAGCTGCATTATGTGGAAATCGTGTTCTTAATAACTTGCAAGAATATTACCCACTTTATTTCAGTGAGCATTGGGTAGAGCATCTTGAAAGGTGTGAAAAGGATGAGATCATATATTTAACTCACAGGTTCCTTTCTCCATTGAACGCAAAAAAATTTAATGAAGAACTCAATAAATTGATTAAACTTCAAACGGAAATTGTTAAGGAAATTGAATGTGCGGACGGATCATGTGGCAGTATTCTACGTGTCTTCACAAGTACATACATTCATCAAAACATAAGGTTAATTTTATTTGCAGTGATTGACGCATTAAACAATAGAATTCGTCGGGAGCGTTGCAAATAATGATGTAATACGAATGGATTGCGGTTTACTGGACACCCTAATTCTACTTTGACGCATTCGTTAACCTGAACGGATGGTTTTTAGTTCATTGATATATGTTACTATTAAAAGAAAAAAGGGGTCTGGGGGATTGCCCCCAGGGTTTTGATTTTGTTTTTTTTGATTTTAATTCCTGGCTAAAACCCAGCATTAGGTATAATCGCTTTCGCAAAGAACGCGAAAGCGATCACGTTAAGGCGCGCCCCCGGGCGCATTTTCGCAAAAAAACGCGAAAATGCTTCGTGTAAAGGGGGGCTTAGAAAAGCAAAACCCTGGGGGCAATCCCCCAGACCCCTTTTTTCTTTCAATATTTTTTCAATCGACCAACAAGCGTGAATGTAACAAAGTTGAACAAAAACGAAAGCCACCCGTCACCGGATGGCCTTCGACCAATCACCCCAAACAAATCAACTCACGACACTCAGGAAAAACACCAACTCCATTCCCCGATGCCACCCACCATTACAGCCCCTTGGAACGCAGGATCGGTCTGGGATCGACGTGCAACCGTTCCAATCCCAACTCGGTCGCATCAATGCCCATCGAAGCACCCAACAATTGGGCAAAGTTCATCTCCGGCAGGTTGATGGAACGATTCAACACCTTTTCCGCCGGCATTTGATAGGCACTCATGGACATGTCACACAAGGTACAGGGGCTGATCATGAGTTCCGCACCATTATCCTTGGCGTCGATACAGTTTTTACCCACCATGGAACGCATTTCGGTGGGGTCCGACAACATGACATGGAAGCCACAACATTTACGCGATCCGCTGTAGGAAACCGGGGAACCACCCAACAAGGTGATCAAACGATCCAGATGGTCCGCTTCATCTCCCGCCTTGGATTCGTAAATTTCCGAAGGACGCAGGTTATGGCAACCGTAGAACGGAGCCACTTTCAGCCCTTGCAACGGACGGGTGATCTTGCTCTTCAGCAATTTTTGATCCACCTGATCGGTCACCACCCACAGCAAATGTTGCACTTTGATGGTGGCGTTGTAGGGCCGGACGCCTGCTTTTTTCAATACGCCGTTGATCTTTTCCAAGATGTCCGGCTCATGCTTGAAGCGATAATTGGCGTGACTCAAGGTTTGCAGGCAGGTGTTGCAGATGGTGCAAATGTTACGCCCCGCCGCCTCGGCTTCTGAAAGGATACGCGCCGCCACCGCCAGCGAAAACGCCAGTTTGGCTTCACGCAGACTGACTGCTCCACAACAGGAGGCCCTGGGCATGGGATGCAACGTGATACCCAACTCCCGTGCCACGGCTTGCGCCGCACTTTTGGCCTCTTTTTGCACCTGTTTGCCAGCGCAACCAGGATAAAAGGAAAATTCCAGAGACATGTTCTATTCTCCCAGATACCGGCCCCTATTCGGGTGCCACCTCTTTGGCCTTGGTCTCAACATCCAAGGGGTTCTCTTCGAGAATCCTGAAGATATTGCCCAATTCTTCGACCCCGTCACACTTGTGGGGAAATGGCGAAGGGATTTTACCCTTTTTCATCAAATGCAACGCCATTCCCAACTCACCCAAGGTGCCCACGATACCGATGGTGCGTTGCATCAGGGTGAATTCGTTGAGATCGCCCGTTTTTTGAATATCGCCGTGGAAGGCCAACGCATGCTTTTGACCCGGACCATCGACGAAACCTTTTTGCATCCCCCGAGCCCTGAGCTTGACAATGGCCTCCATGGGTTTGACATCCTTGGGGCAGGTCTCGACGCACTGGGCGCACCGGCAACAACTCCACATTTGATGCATTTCGGAGAGTTCCCGCAGGCGCTCGGTTTTTTTACCTTCACGCGGGTCGGAGACGAAGCGAAACGCCTTGGCCAACGCCGCCGGGCCGATAAATTTGTCACTCACCTCCGCCATGGTGCAGTCGGAATAACAACTGCCGCACATGATGCATTGGGTGACGTGGTTCACCTGATCGTATGAGGACCGACCGACATTTTTATCGGTTTCGGACCCCTCCTGCAGATAGGGCTTGATCTTTTGCACATGGTTGTAGAACGGTCGGATATCCACCACCATATCCTTGAGGATGGGTTGGTTGGACATGGGGGAGACATGAATCACCCCATTGGCATCCGCCACTTTTTCCACATGGGTTTTACAGGCCAAGCGCGTGCGTCCGCTGATTTTCATGGCGCACGAACCGCAAATCGCCGAACGGCACGACATGCGATAGGTCAGCGTCCCATCCTGCTGCCCCTTGATCCGCTCCAGGCAGATCAGCACCGTGGTTGTAGGTTCTGCCGACAGCTTGTAATCCTGCCAACGGGATTCCACCTTGCCATCGCCAGTGACCTTGTTGCGCTGAACTCGAAACGTATAGGTCTTTTCAGCCATAACCGACTCCAAATGGTCTTACGGAAGGTTGGGCTCCGGTCATCAATCCCTCCGGGCGGCCCATCCCCCTTCCATGTCAGTAAGTCCGATCCATGGGTTTGTACTTGGGATTACCCACGGTACGAACATCCTCATAACTCAGCACCACCCGCTTTTTGGCGGCATCCCATTTGCTGATGGTGTGCTTACGCCAATTGGCGTCATCACGTTCCTTGAAATCGGTCCGGGAATGGGCACCCCGGGATTCCGTGCGCGCCACGGCACCGCGAACAATACATTCCGCCAAGTCGATCAGGTTGCGCAACTCCCAGGCCCGGAGCAGATCGACGTTAAACACCGTCGATTTATCATCCAGATGGACCTTTTCATAGCCCTCACGCCATTCGGGAATCATCCCTTCAATGGTTTTCAAGGATTCAGGGGTACGGAACACGGCGCAATGAAGGTTCATGGCAGTTGCCATTTTTTCATGGAGCTGCGACGGACGCAGACCGGAATCTTTGCGTTTCTTCAAGGCGTCAATCTCGGCCTTGACCTCTTCCACCGCTTCCATGGGGAAATCGCGATGCGGCTTGCCCTTTTCCTTGGCCATGGCGGCACTGGCATAATGACCGGTGATCTTGCCAAAAACGATGGTATCCAACAAGGAGTTGCCACCCAGTCGGTTGGCCCCATGCACCGAAACGCATGCCGCCTCGCCCGCGGAGAACAATCCTTTCACCGGGGCCTCGCCCCATTTGTCGGTACGGATGCCACCCATGGAATAATGCACCGTCGGGCGAATGGGAATGGGCGCCAGGATGGGGTCAACCCCTTCCAGATCCATCGCCAATTCGCGAATCTGCGGCAGCCGTTCCATGATTTTTTCCGCCCCGAGATGACGCAGATCCAACAGGATGGCCCCGTTAACCCCACGCCCCTCCATGATTTCCGTCTGTTCCGCCCGCGCCACAACGTCACGGGAGGCGAGTTCTTTTTTCTTGGGTGCGTAACGCCCCATGAAACGCTCGCCTTCGGAATTGATGAGGATACCACCCTCACCCCGGGCCCCTTCGGTGACCAACACCCCCGTTGTCAGGAGGCCGGTGGGATGGAACTGCACAAATTCCATGTCGGCCAGCGGCACGCCCGCACGCATCGCCAGAGCCATACCGTCACCGGTATTGGTTGTTGCGTTGGTGTTGGAAATATACACCCGGCCATAACCACCCGTTGCCATCAAAAGTCCACGACTGCGCACCGGAAACACTTCACCCGTCTTCATGTCGTAGCACACCACGCCGACGATGACCCCTTCCTTGTCGGCCACTACCTTGAAGATACTCACCTCTTCGTACACTTTCACCCGAGCCTTGACCAACTGCTCCCACAGGGTGTGCAACAACACCTGACCGGTACGGTCGGCGGCGTAACAGGTGCGGTCAAAGCTGGCGCCGCCAAAGGCGCGCTGGGCGATGATACCACCTTCAAAACGGGAAAAGGGGGTCCCCATGGCATCCATTTCCAGAATGCACTCGGGAGCCTCCTGACACATCAGGTCGATCGCATCTTCGTCGCCGATGTAGTCTGCCCCTTTGACCGTATCGAAGGCATGGGATTCCCGGGAATCCTCGGGATTGATGGCGGCGTTGATCCCCCCCTGAGCAGCGCAGGAATGGCTGCGCAAAGGATGAATCTTGGTGATAATCGCCACATCGATACCCGCTTTGGCCCCTTCCAGGGCGGCACGCATGCCCGACAATCCGGCCCCAACAATGACCAGGTCATGGCTATTCATATTTCCTCCCAACATTGCGTCCCCCAGAAGGGAAAAACTTTATTTTTCCTTTTGGGAGACCGACCTAACCTTGGATTCACCTCTGAACCCAATGAACTCATGATGTTCGCTGCGAGCCTGAGCCGCATTTCCTTGCTACGCAAGCCCCTGGCCCTGCAACCCACCCCCCGGCAACCTTCACATCGACACGATCCCGCCCCGACTTCCCATAAATAAAATCAATTCCAATGAAACAGCAATGAAATTCAGTTATAACGGCATTGAGGGGACTATAGCAACCCATCCCCCCCTTGTCAAAACTCTCTTTTACCCCGGCGAACATTTTATGACACAATCTGACAAAGCATTACCGGATTTGCCCGAGGGATCTCCCTTATGTTAATAAAGATTATGGACGCCGTATTCCCCTGCGAACCCGGCAAAAAAAAAGCCGTCATCCCGGATCATCCAACCTTTCAACCCCCTTCAGGTCAATCATGAGCGCATCGGAAAACCAGGAAATTCGTTACAATCCCCAGGTCGTCGAGGCCAAATGGCAGCAAATCTGGGAAACCAACAAAACCTTTCGCGCCCTGGAGGACAAAAATCGGGAAAAATTTTATTGCCTGGTAATGTTTCCCTATCCCTCCGGACGCATCCACATGGGCCATGTACGCAATTACGCCATCGGCGATGTCATTGCCCGTCACCAGCGCATGCTTGGAAAAAACGTCCTGAACCCGATGGGTTGGGACGCCTTCGGCATGCCGGCTGAAAACGCCGCACGGCAACAAAACTCCCATCCCGCCACGTGGACCTATGCCAACATCGCGTTCATGCGTCAGGAATTGAAATCCATGGGACTGGCTTACGATTGGGATCGGGAACTGGCCACCTGCGATGCCGACTACGCCCATTGGGAGCAGATGCTCTTTTTAAAACTGTATGCCCGTGGATTGGTGTACCGTAAAAATTCCCTGGTCAACTGGGATCCGGTGGACCAAACCGTCCTCGCCAACGAACAGGTGATCGATGGACGGGGGTGGCGCAGTGGTGCCCTGGTGGAGAGGCGGGAATTGTCACAATGGTTTTTGCGCATCACCGCCTACGCCGACGAATTGTTGGCCGGTTTGGAGCAACTCCCCGATTGGCCGCAGACCGTCCGCACCATGCAGGCCAACTGGATCGGCAAAAGCCACGGCTTGGAATTCGCCTTCGCCATCGACGGCCTCACGGAAACCTTGCCGGTCTACACCACCCGCCCCGATACCATCATGGGGGTGACATTCTGCTCGGTCGCGGCGGAACACCCTTTGGCCCAACGTGTCGCCGCCACCGATCCCAAAGCCGTCGCCTTCATCCAGGAATGCCAACAAACAGGTACCAGCGAAGAAGCCTTGGAACGCCTGGAAAAAAAAGGGTACGACACCGGCTTCAAAGCCATTCACCCCCTGACCGGAACCAAAGTTCCCATCTTCATCGCCAATTTCGTCCTCATGAGCTACGGCACCGGGGCCGTCATGGCTGTCCCCGCCCACGATCAACGCGACTTTGAATTCGCCCAGGCCCACAATCTACCCATCCACGTCGTCATCCAACCCCCCGGCGCACCCCTCGATGGTGCCACCCTGAAAGAAGCCTGGACCGGGCCGGGAACCATGGTCAACTCCGGCCCCTTCGACGGTCTGGACAACGAATCCGGAAAAATCAAGGTGATGGAAACCTTTGTGGAACGGCGCCTGGGCCAACAACGGACCCATTACCGTCTGCGGGATTGGGGCATTTCCCGGCAACGCTATTGGGGTAATCCCATTCCCATGATTCATTGCCCGCAGTGTGGCGTCGTCCCCGTCCCGGAAACGGAATTACCCATCAAACTGCCCGAACAAGTCGATTTCAATGTCCAGGGCAATCCGCTGGATCACCTGCCCTCCTTCACCCGAGTTTCCTGCCCGCAATGCCATGCCCCAGCCCGCCGCGAAACCGATACCATGGATACCTTCATGGAATCCTCCTGGTATTTTTTGCGCTATTGCTGCCGCGATTGTCAGGACGCCCCCCTGGACAAAAACCGGGTCGATCATTGGATGCCGGTGGATCAATACATCGGCGGCATCGAACATGCCGTCCTGCACCTGCTGTACGCCCGTTTTTTCCACAAAGCATTGCGCGACGAGGGGTTGGTGACCACCGACGAACCATTTCGGCGTTTGCTGACCCAGGGGATGGTGCGCAAAGATACCCTGTCCTGTCCCAACCATGGCTGGCGCTACCCCAAAGAGGTGCGGACAAGCGCGGAGGGAGAACTGGTGTGTTGCGAATGCCAGCAACCCGTCGTGGTCGGACGTAATGAAAAAATGTCTAAAAGCAAACACAATGTCGTCGATCCGGCGGAATTGATCCAAAGCTATGGTGCCGACACCGCACGATTGTTCATGTTATTCGCCGCCCCGCCGCAGCAAGACCTGGAATGGAGCGATACCGGGGTCGATGGTGCCTGGCGCTTTCTCAACCGCTTGTGGCGCATGGTCCGGGAAACGGCACCCTGGGTTGCGGATATCCCCCCCGCTACCACGACCCCCGAAAACGCCGAACTGAAAACAGTGCGCACCAAAACCCATGAAACCATCGATCGGGTCAGTCGCGATCTGGAACGCTTTCAATTCAACACCGCCATCGCCGCCGTCATGGAATTGGTCAACGCCGGAACCCGTTGGTTGGCGGATCACCCTTTGCAGGAGGCCGACCCGGTCGCCAAATCCATCCTGCGCGAATTGGCGGAAACAACCGTCCAGCTCCTCAATCCCCTGGTCCCCCACATCACCGAAGAGTTGTGGCAAACCCTGGGACACCCCCGGGGCCTCGACCAACACCCCTGGCCCCAAGCCGATCCCAATGCCCTGGTTCGCGAACAAATGACCATCATCCTCCAGGTCAATGGCAAATTGCGCTCCCGCCTCCAGGTCGCAACCGATATCGATGAGGAAGCGCTGAAATCCCAGGCATTGAACGATTCCGCCCTGGCCCCACACCTCCAGGGAAAAACCATAGTCAAAATCATCGTTGTCCCGGGAAGGTTGGTCAATATCGTCGTTCGATAAGCCGATCCCAGGCCACGGCGCTGGAATACAACCACCGATTCCACTGCGCTTATAGCGAAGTAGGTTGACATCCCGCCGCCCATGAACTAGCGTGGCCTCATGGGCGGCTGATTATTCTGCGGTGGGGTTGGACGTTCCAGATCATCCAATGGCACCCACCCTTCTTCGCTAGGAATCATGTGTCCCCATTCGCTCCGCTGAATCTATCCGCGACCATTCAATCCACTCTGGCCACAATCGGCTATCTGGAACCCACGCCCATCCAAATTCAAGCCATCCCCCCGGTACTCTTGGGGCGCGACCTGTTGGGCATCGCCCAGACCGGAACCGGCAAAACCGCCGCCTTTGCCTTGCCCATTCTCGACCTGCTGGCGAAAAAAAAATCCCTTGCCCAAAACCGCCCCATCCGCTGTCTCATACTCACCCCAACCAGGGAACTCGCAGCCCAGGTCGGTGAAAGCATTCGCGAACTCGGCAAAAATCTTCGCTTGGTCCATACCGTCATCTTTGGCGGCGTTGGGCAAAATCCCCAGGTCAGGGCACTCCAGCGCGGGGTGGATATCCTCGTCGCCACCCCGGGGCGTCTCCTGGACCTGAAAAATCAAGGTCACGTCCGACTGGGACACACGGAAATTTTCGTCCTCGATGAAGCAGACCGCATGTTGGACATGGGATTCATCCATGACATTCGCAAAGTGTCCGCGGCACTGCCCAAAAAACGGCAAACACTTCTTTTTTCAGCCACCATGCCGAATGAAATCGCCAGCTTGGCCACCAGTCTGCTGCACGATCCCCTGGAAGTCGCGGTAACCGCCCGTACAACACTGGTGGAAGGAATCAACCAAAAAGTGTTGCTGGTGGAAAAAGCCCACAAACCGCAACTCCTGAAACATTGTCTGGAACAAGAAAATATTGAACGTGTGTTGGTGTTTACCAGAACAAAGCACGGAGCGGACCGCTTGGCCAAGGGATTGACGAAACAGTCTGTACAAGTGGAAGCCATCCATGGCAACAAATCACAAAATGCCCGAACGGAAGCCTTGCGTAAATTCAAAACAGGCCAGATCCGGGTCTTGGTGGCCACCGATATTGCCGCACGGGGCATCGATATTCGTGAAATCAGTCATGTCATCAACTTTGACATGCCGCTGGAACCTGAAAATTACATCCATCGGGTTGGCCGAACGGCGCGAGCCGGCCGCACGGGTGTTGCCATTTCCTTCTGCGACACATCGGAACGCAAATACCTCACCGCCATCGAACGCATTCTGCGCAGTAAGGTGCCATTGGATCTGAACCATCCGTTCCACTGCGCCCAGGAAGCTCCCACGCCATCGGTTCCCCCCAGCCCGCAAAAAAAGAAATTCGCCACCCATGCCAAACGACGGCGGCGCAGTCTCAGTCGAACCGAATCGGGTCGCCCGGCATCGGGTAAATCATTGCCTACCCCCCCGGGATGATTTGACAAACCAGCATGGTGTGTCACAGGCAAAATGACCAAGCATTTTGCCGGCTTCCATGCACCTCAGATTCCTTGAATCCCGCCCGATACTGATCGTGACAGTACTTGCCATATGATCGTTCATTTATATTTCCTTTGTATGACCTTGTACCCAGGATCTGGATGAAATAGTGTGGACAGCGTAGATTCTGTCCATCCGCTTGAGCAACGCATGTCCCATGCCCATTTCAGGTCTTCCGCAACCATCTGGCAAACAAACTGGTTTCTTAATATCCCTTCCCTGCGGCCACTAACACCCGTAAAGTAACGCTGGAATTGCAAATGCCACATTGCGTGTTTTGGGTGAAACAACCAATTTTTACGCATGGAAGAGTTGCTGAAAAATGGAGAGAAAAGCAAACCAATCAGTTGTAGATTTATTATTTATTCTACTTTTTGAGATTCTCCTAATTATTTATATTGAAAATTATGAAAATTACTGGGTGTTCCATGCCTATACGCGTGTTAGAGATTATTTCAACATGGATGATGGCACTGTTGGTATTCTAGGAGTATGCTTTTTCTTTATTATTTACGGCGCGAGAAGGGCAAAAGAAGGCAAGAAATTTTCCGAATCATTATTCAATATAAACAATGAATTAAAAGAACAGATCATCTATCGTGAAAAAATGGAGAAAATACTGCTTCGCAAGCAGCGTCTTGAGTCCATTGGGACTTTGTCCAGCGGAATTGCTCATGATTTTAATAATATTTTGTACGCCATATCATCATTCAATGAAATGAACATTCAAGCCCTTCCAGAAGGTTCGGATGAGTGGGACAATTCTATTGAGATACAAAAATCTGTCAACAGGGCTACGGACCTTATTAAACAGATCCTTATATACAGTAAGGGCATTGAAAGTGACATGAAGTTAATTGATATTGGTGATATTTTACTAAACGTAATTGCATTGTTCAGACAAACAACAAATCCGAACATAAAAATTATAGATAAAATACAAACACCTATCCATATCGTTGCGGATCCGACTCAGATGCACCAAGTATTTTTAAACCTTTTTTCTAATTCTGTTTATGCCATGAAGTCAACAGGAGGTGAATTAAAAGTAGTGTTAGAGAAAGTAAACTCGCAAGATCTTTTTGAAATATTAGATAGTGATAATACCAATGAGTATGCAAAAATTACAGTTTCTGACACGGGAACAGGGATTAGTGAGGGGGTGTTGAATAAAATTTTTGACCCGTTCTTCACCACAAAGAGAGTTGGTGAGGGGACAGGTCTTGGATTATCGGTTGTTTATGGTATTATTAAAAAACATAATGGTGAAATTTTTGTTGACAGCGAAGAAGGGAAAAGTACATCATTCTCCATTTATCTCCCAATAAAAAAGGAAAATTAACATGTCAGCCCATATTCTCATTATTGATGATGAAGAAGCAATTACAAAATCACTGGGTCGTTTCTTTAAGAAGAGCGGATTTATGGTATCAACGGCCAGCAATGGTGAAGAGGGGTTGAGACTCTTTGATACTGAACTGATAGATTTGGTTATTACTGACATGCTTATGCCCGAAGTTGACGGACTTGAGGTAATTAGAGAAATTAAACAAGAAAGAGCCAGAAAAATTCCTGTTATTGGAATGTCAGGTGAAATATCAGATGAATTAGTAGATATTCCTCTCCTGCCTATTTCACCATTGCTTGGAGTTGACTTTACTTTCCAAAAACCTATTCCAAACAATGATCTTCTTAATAAAGTTAAAGAGCTGTTAGAATTATATAAATAGGACGACCGCCTCAGAAAAAGAAACGTACAAAAAATGTTCTGATTAGAATATGAGAACATGGTGAATAATCAATATCGACATCATAGGAGATAAACATGAATTGGTATTTCGTTGCCTTGAAGAAGTACGCTGTTGTTTAATGGCAGATCCAGGAGGAAAGATTATTGGTATTATTCTTTATTCGAAATGCTGTTATTACTCTCTCTTTCTGTTGTGGACTTTTTTATTGGAACCTTCGATGCAGAAGCTGGCATAGGTCTTCTTGGTGGAGGATATACTATTGCAACCTTGTTACCATCCCTGGCTGTCATGGTACGGAGATTGCACCATACAGGCCGTAGTGGATGGTGGTCGTTAATTTTCCTCATCCCTCTCCTTGGGCCTATTGTAATTTTAATCTTCCTCGTGCAAAACAGCAAACCCGGCGAGAATCAATACGGGCCAAATCCTCTAGAATTGGCGGCCTGAAGAATGCGTTTCTCTTATACCGAAACCAACTCGGGATGCGTAATTTTCCAGCGTCATTCCCGCCCCCGATTCAGGCATTCGGGGGCAGGCTTCAGCGGGAATCCAGAAAGTCATGGGAGATAGGAAGATCTCCCCCGATTCAGGCATTCGGGGGCAGGCTCTGGATCCCCGCTTTCGCGGGGATGA
>JADGCN010000030.1 GCA_015228975.1 Magnetococcales bacterium | reverse complement strand
TGGGGTTGTTACAAGTCATTCAAACCGGTGGAGATTGATCTTTTGAGTGAGTCTAAGAAGATCGAAGAAGGTGAGGGCAAGTTACGTCTCAAGGCACCACGGCGTATCGTGCTCAGGAAGACCGTTGAAGGCGGTTCCATCAAGCAAAACTTTTCCCATGGGAGAAGCAAGAGCGTTGTGGTGGAGGTGCGCCGGAAGAAAACGTTCGTGAAAGCCGGTGAGCCTCAGGATGCAGCCGAAATGGCGGGCTCCGAACACGCCCAGGCGGCAGGGCACAAAGGTGGCGAGGCCTCCAGGGGCGCGGGTTCGGACGCCCAGGATCGCTCCAGGCACCAGATTTTGACTCCTTTGACTCCGGAAGAGCGTAAACGGATGCGTCAGGAGCAGGAGGAGCGTCAGGAGTTGGAGACCGCCCCTGGCGATGATTCCATGTTCACCTACGAACAGGAAGAATCGGGGTATCGGTTGGAACAGCAGGGGGATGCGCCCCCAGCCGGTTCCGCCGAGGCTGCCGAGGCCGCTGCGGTCGAGGATCTTCAGGACGCCGAGGAGGCCGGTGATGGGGGGGACGCCGAGGCGGTGGGGGAAGGTCACGGGGAGGAAGTGACCCTGTCCGAGGAGTCGGCTGACACTGCGGGTGTCAATGAGGCGGTGCATGTCGTCGAACCGGCGCAAAAGTTGGTCGCGGTTGGGGTGGCTGCGGTGACCTCGGGTGAGGTTCCGACACAGGAACCGGAGAGTGGCACGGAAGACATGGCGCCTATGTCCGACTTGGCGCAGAGCGGTGTGGAACGGGCGGTGGAGGAGAGCCGGCCCCAACGGGAAGAGATGCGTGAGGTGCGCGTGGACCCTGTGCGACCGAAGCAATCCGAGTCGCCGCGTCCCATGCGCACGATGGCGGAACCGGTCAAAGCGGCGGAACCGGTCAGAGCGGCGGAACCGGGTAAAGTGGTGGAACCGGGTAAAGTGGCGGATCCGATCAAAAACTTGGGTGGCTTGCCGGAGGAGGACGGGGATAAATCGGGTGCCCAGAAGAAAAAGATGACCCGGGCGCAGAAAGAGGATGTGGCGCGCAAAAAAACCGAAGCCTTGGTGACCAAACGATTGGCGCAACTTGAAGAGTTGCGTGAGCAAAAGCGCTTGTTGGAAGAACGGCGAAAGAACGAAACCGAGGAAGGGCAAGGCCGTAAAACACTGAAAACCAAGGTCAAAAGGAAGGGCCGCAAGTCGGTGGACTCTGAAGCCGAAAAGGCTTTGAGTCCGCGCAAGGGTCGACACGGTCGGGGCAAGGGTCGGGGTGGACGCGAAGAGCTGTATGCGGGCCAGCAGGCGATGCAGGTCGGACCCGTGGTGCGCGATGTGGTGATTCCCGATGTGATCACGGTGGCGGAATTGGCCAGTCGGATGGCCGTCAAGGCTTCCGAGGTGGTCAAACTGTTGTTCGACCAGGGAATGATGGTGACCATCAACCAGGTCTTGGATCAGGATACGGCGGTGTTGGTGGTCGAGGAGTTGGGGCATCGTCCCAAGACGGTTTCGGAAGAGGCGGATATCGTCGCGGAACTGACCGAGGTCACCGATAGCGAAGATCAGTTGATTTTCCGTCCCCCGGTGGTGACCATCATGGGTCACGTGGATCACGGTAAGACATCCTTGTTGGATGCGATCCGGCAAACCGATGTGGCGTCCAGGGAGTATGGCGGCATCACCCAGCATATTGGCGCCTACCAGGTGAGCTTGAAGAGCGGGGCCGCCATTACGTTCATCGATACGCCGGGTCATGCGGCCTTTACCGCCATGCGTTCGCGGGGTGCCAAGGTGACCGACATCGTGGTACTGGTCGTGGCTGCGGATGATGGTGTGATGCCGCAGACGGTTGAGGCGATCAGCCATGCCAAGGATGCCAAGGTTCCCATCATTGTCGCGGTCAACAAAATCGACAAGGTTGGCGCCAATCCAGACCGGATCAAGCAACAGTTGACGGAATACGAGTTGATTCCCGAGGAGTGGGGTGGACAGACCATTTTCGCCAATGTATCGGCATTGGATGGTACCGGTGTCGAAGGCCTGGAAGAGATGATCTTGTTGCAGTCGGAAGTTCTCGGACTCCGGGCCAATCCCAATAAAAATGCCCGTGGTACGATCGTCGAGGCCAAGTTGGACAAGGGCCGGGGGGCGGTGGCAACCTGTCTGGTTCAGAGTGGCACGTTGTCGGAGGGGGATATCTTTGTCGTCGGCCAGCAATGGGGCAAGGTCCGCTCCCTGATCAATGATCGCGGCCAAACCATTCAAAAGGCGGGGCCGGCGATGCCGGTGGAAATTATCGGTCTGTCGGGAGTCCCGGAGGCGGGTGACGAACTGATTACGGTTCAGGATGAAAAAAGGGCCAAGGATATCGCCTCGTTTCGTCAGATCAAGCAAAAGGAACAGGAGCATTTGCGTACCGCCCAGCCGACCCAACTGGATGATTTGTTCAGTCAGATCCAAAAGGGCGAACTGGAAGAAATCAAGGTTGTTGTCAAGGGGGATGTGCGCGGCTCCGTCGAGGCGGTGGCGGAATCCTTGATGAAAATCGAACACCCGGAGATCCGCCTCAATGTGATACACACCGGCGTGGGTGGTATCAACGAATCGGATGTCATGCTGGCCATGGCTTCTGACGCGGTGATCCTCGGGTTTAATGTACGTGCCGATGCCAAGGCCCGGGAGATGGCCAAGCGGGAAAAGATCGACCTGAGATTTTATACGGTGATCTACGATTTGCTTGAGGATATGACGCGGGCGATGGAAGGGAAACTGGCCCCGACACAACGCGAAATATTCCTGGGCAGTGCTTCCATTCGCGAGGTCTTCCGCATTTCCAAAGTGGGTAATGTGGCCGGGTGCGTGGTAACCAATGGGGTCATCCCATCCAAATCCCGAATCCGCGTTGTGCGGGATAGTGTCGTCGTGTATGACGGCAAACTGTTGGCCTTGAAACGCTTCAAGGATGATACCAAGGAAGTGCGTGAGGGACAGGATTGCGGTATCAGTCTTGAAAAATTCAATGATTTCAAAACTGGTGATGTCCTTGAGGCCTTCATGATCGAGGAGGTTCGTCAGACCATATCCGCATGACACGCGTGGGTTTGTTGGAGATACGTTTGGCATTGCATGGCGTCGGATCGCTCAAGGAGAAGCGCAGTATCGTCAAAAGCCTCCTGGAGAGGGTGCGGCATCGCTTTCATGTGGCGGTCTCCGAGGTCGGGAGTCAGGATGTCTGGGGAACCGCCGATGTGGCCTTTGTGGCGGTGAGCGCCGATGCGGTTTGGTTACAGGGTGTTTTGAGCAAGGTGGTGCGGTTTGTTGAAACGGAAGGGTGTGTCGTGATCGTGGACTATCGCGTGGAGATGCTTTGATGGGTGTCCGAGCCCAAAAGGTTGGGGGCCAGATTCAAAGAGAAATTGCCGAGATGCTCCTCCGGGGTGAGATCCACAGCGTTCGTGGTGAGGGGCTGATCTCGGTGACCGAGGTGATGGTCAGTGGCGATATGCAGGTGGCAACGGTTTATGTGACCGCTTACGGTGACAAAAAACCGGATGGCGGTCCGCCATCCGAGTTGCACGGCATTGAGGCATTGCAACGGGCATCGGGCTATATCCGCAGCCAATTGGGCCGGCGGATGCGGTTGCGTAAGGTGCCGGAATTGCGTTTCAAGGAAGATACCTCCTTGGAGTACGGCAATCGTATGGAAAAGTTATTGGGTTCTTTGACCATACCTGCGACGAGTGACTGAGGAGGTGGTGTGATGGGACGTGGTGGGAAAAGTCGCGGTAAGTCGATCCATGGTTGGTTGGCCATCCATAAAAGTCGTGGCATGACTTCTTCCCAGGTTGTGGAACGGGTCCGGCATATCACCCGCGCCGCCAAGGCGGGTCACGGTGGTACTTTGGACCCCTTTTCCGAGGGGTTGTTGCCAGTGGCCCTGGGAGAGGCCACCAAAACGCTTGTCCATGTACTGGAAGGTGACAAAGGGTATCGGTGTTGGGTCCGTTTCGGTGCGGAGACCGATACCTGTGATCCCACGGGTTCGGTGGTGCGCGAGGGTGGGGAAATTCCCGGTGCGGCGGCGATTACTGAGGCACTGGAACGGTTTCGCGGTGAAATTGATCAGGTGCCACCCATCTATTCCGCGATTCATGTCGATGGCGAACGAGCCTACGAAAGGGCCCGTCGCGGGGAAGTCTTTGAAATGGAACCCCGCAAGATCGTCATCCACGATATCGGCCTGGAGAGCCTGGAGGGTCCCGTGGCACATATCCTGGTGCGCAGCGGCAAGGGGGCCTACATGCGGGCTTTGGCACGTGACCTGGGACGGTATCTGGGGTGCCCGGCACATCTGGAACGTTTGCTCAGGACGCGCACGTTGGGGTTTTCGTTGGAGGAGGGGGTCACCTTGGACCAGTTGGATGGCATGGTTCGTGATGACCGTCTTCAAGAAGTGTTATTTCCCATGGATAGGGTGCTGGACGACATCCCGGCACTACGTCTGCGGGTTGATGTCTGGCATAAGGTGAAAAATGGCCAGGCGGTTTGGCTTGACGCCGAGGGATTCGCATCGGGAGCGGTTCGCCTTTTGGATCCCGATGGACGGTTTGCCGCCCTGGGTGATCTGGAGGGCGGTGGTACCGACAGTCCCAGGCGGTTATGCAAGCTCAAACGTCTGTTTCATTTCGCCTGATGTCAGAGCATAAAGGTCAGTTCCATTCATTACTTATAAGGAGATGCCCGATGTCGATGACGCCCGAGAGAAAGCAACAGATCATCAAGGATTTCGCCATCAAGGAAAAGGATACCGGTTCGCCGGAAGTCCAGGTGGCCTTGTTGACGGAAAGAATTAATAATTTGACAGAACATTTGCGCCAGAACGTCAAAGATCATCATTCACGGCGGGGATTGTTGAAAATGGTCGGGTTGCGCAGACGGCTGCTGGCGTATGTCCAAGAGAAAGACAAGGGACGGTATCAAAGTTTGATCCAAAGACTGAATCTGCGTAAATGATTGTAAGCCGGCGCTGGCATCGGTCCGTCGGCGCACTTAGGGAAAAGAGAAAATAATGTTTAAAATTCACAAAAAAACGGTTCAATTCGGGCGTTCAACCCTGACCCTTGAGACGGGGCGCATTGCGCGCCAAGCGGATGGGGCGGTGTTGGCGACTATGGGGGAAACCATGGTCCTTGTGACCGCAACAGCGGACAAGGAACCCAGACCGGGCATGGATTTTTTTCCTCTGGGTGTCCATTATCAGGAGAAATCCTGGGCGGCTGGGCGTATCCCGGGGGGATTCATCAAACGCGAAACCCGGCCCTCCGAGAAAGAAATCCTGACTTCCAGATTGATTGACCGCCCCTTAAGGCCGTTGTTCCCCAAAGGGTATTATCTGGATACCCAGGTGGTTGCCACAGTGATCTCTTACGATGGGGAGAATTCATCCGACATCGTGGCGATGATCGGGGCTTCGGCGGCGCTGGCGATTTCCGGGTTGCCCTTTGATGGTCCCATCGGCGGTGCTCGGGTGGGTTTCATCAATAATGAGATTGTCATCAATCCCACCCCCAAAGAGATGGAGGAAACTCGTCTGGATTTGGTTGTCGCCGGTACAGCCGATGCGGTGACCATGGTGGAATCGGAAGTCGATTTCCTTACCGAAGTGCAAATGTTGGATGCCATTACGGCGGGCTTCGAGGCGTATCAACCGGTGGTGGCGGCAATACGGGAATTGGCGGCTGAATGCGGCAAACCACGGATGCACGTCGAAGAACCGACGGTGGATGGCGCCTTGAAAAGTGAGGTGCGCGAGCGCTTTTTGGCGGATGTCCGCAATGCCTATGAAATCATCGACAAACTGAAGCGCCAGGAAGTCATGTCGACGCTGAAGAAAAATGCCGTGGATGCCTTTGGCGGGCCGGAAAAGGCCCATGCCAACGATGTCCGGAACATGATGAAAAAATTGGAGTCGGAAGTCATCCGCACGCGCATCCTTGAGGAAGGCAAACGTATTGATGGCCGCTCCTTGACCGCAGTGCGGGAGATCGTCTGTGAAGTCGGTATCCTGCCCCGGGTCCATGGGACAGCCCTTTTCACCCGGGGTGAAACGCAGGCCTTGGCCGCAGTGACCCTGGGGTCTGGACGGGATGAGCAGATTGTTGAAACATTGGATGGTGAATTTCGCGATGGCTTTTACCTGAATTATACGTTCCCGCCCTACAGCGTCGGGGAAACGGGGCGGATTGGTGCCCCGGGACGTCGGGAAATTGGCCACGGTAAACTGGCCACCCGGGCGTTGGCAGCCATCCTGCCGGACAAGGAGGTCTTTCCGTATACCATTCGGGTGACCTCGGAAATCACCGAGTCCAACGGTTCGTCATCCATGGCAACCGTGTGTGGTTCGGTGTTGGCCATGATGGATGCCGGCGTGCCCTTGAAGACATCGGTGGCGGGTATCGCCATGGGTTTGGTGAAGGAAGGGGATCGCTTCGCCGTCCTGTCGGATATCATCGGCGATGAGGACCACTTCGGGGATATGGATTTCAAGGTGGCGGGCAATGCCGATGGTATCACAGCGTTGCAAATGGACATTAAAATTACCGGCATCAACCGGGAAATCATGGGAGTGGCGCTCAGACAGGCGCGTGAAGGTCGGCTGCACATCTTGGAAGAAATGAAAAAAGGGATTTTTGAGAGTCGGAAGGAACTGTCGCAGTACGCACCGCGTATCTTCACCATCAAAATTAATCCCGATAAAATACGGGATGTCATTGGCACCGGCGGCAAGGTTATCCGTAGCATTACCGAGGAGACCGGATGTCAAATTGATATTCAGGATGATGGCAGCATCGCCATCTCTGCGGTCAATGGTGAGAGCGCGGCCATGGCGGAGGCCATCATCAAGCGCATTGTGTCCGATGTTGAAGTGGGGCAGATCTACGAAGGCAAGGTGGTGCGTGTGACCGACTTCGGGGCCTTTGTCAACATATTGCCCAACAAGGATGGTTTGGTTCATATTTCGCAGCTGGCCAACAAGCGTGTCGCCAAAGTGACCGATGTGGTTAAGGAAGGTGATGTCGTCAAGGTCAAAGTGTTGGATATTGATCGGCAGGGGCGTATCAAGCTGACCATGAAGGAAATAGCCGATTCCTGAAGCGATGGTTCGATGAAATCCGGGGGGATTCGTTCCCTCGGTGAGTTAAAAAAACGGGCGTTTGTTTCTGACAGACGCCTTTTTTTTTGGGTTTTAATCAGATCCTGGGGAGCTTATCCATGAGCCGTGCCTTGAGACGTCGGCAAAAAAAGGGGGTGAAATCGACGCTTGGTCGGCAAAACGCCCCTTCCCCTTCTCCCGAACAAGACAAACTGGAGAGCGCTGTGGCAGCTCAGAAAGGGGGGCAGTTGGCGCAGGCGGAATCCCTGTACCGGGAAATACTTCGTGATGATCCCGCACACCTCCAGGCGACACACTTGTTGGGGGTATTGTATAGCGAAATGGGTCAGTATGCCCAGGCGGTGTCGTGGATTGAAAAGGCACTGCAAATCAGGCCCGATTTTGCCGAGGCCTACAATAATTTGGGTAATGTTTGGCTGGCACAAGGTCGCTTTGCGGAAGCGGTGACGTGTTATCGATCCGCCTTGCGTTACAAACCAGATTTTTTTGTTGCCTGTTACAATTTGGGCAATGCCTGTAAAGCCTTGGGCCAGTGGGAGTTGGCCCTGGAGAGTTATCGCCGGGCGGTTACACTATATCCCGACTTTGCCGAGGCGTATCTGAACATGGGAAGCCTCTTGCACGCCCGGGAAAGGATTGCGGAAGCGGCGGAGTGTTATCGGCACTCTTTGGCCTTGCGTCCCGATTATCCCGAGGCTTTGGTCAATTGGGGCTTGATGCTCCAGGAGCAAGGCCACTTGTCCCAGGCTCAGGAGCAATTCCAGCGGGCGGTGACCATTCGTCCCGGCTATCCCGAGGCGTGGTCGCGCTGGGGTGTGGCGCTACAGGATGCGGGTGATCTCCATGGTGCCATGGAAAAGTACCAGCGGGCATTGAGCTTACGTCCCCAATTTCCCGAGGCCCTGTCGCACATGGGAGGTGCCTTGCTTAGTATGGAACGATTAACCGAAGCGCAGGATGCGTTGCACGCGGCTTTGGCCATGAATCCATCCTCCCCCGAGACCTTGTCCAATTTGGGGAGCCTGTTGCACAAACAGGGCAGAATGGAAGAAGCCTTACACCACTTTTTCCAGGCGCAGGCCAATGATCCCCACTTTGCAGAAGCTTATTTTGGTGCCGGTCTGACGCAGTTGCTGCTGGGCGATTATCAGGCGGGATGGCAAAATTATGAATGGCGTTGGCGTACCAAAGGCTTTCAACCTCACGGCCACCAGCAACCTTTGTGGGATGGCACCCCTTTGACAGGTCGCCGAATTTTGCTTCATTGCGAACAGGGGCTGGGCGACAGCGTGCAATTTATCCGCTTCATCCCCATGGTCAAAGAAAAGGGGGGGACGGTGGTTGTGATTTGTCCCCCTTCTTTGTATAGGTTGTTTTCCCAGATCAAAGCCATTGATCTTTTGGTGAGTCGGCTGGAGGATATTCCCCGTTGCGACTGTCAGATGCCTTTGATGAGTCTTGCCAAAGTTTTCGCGATAACACTTGAGACAATTCCTGCTCCCGTTGCTTACCTGACAGGGGAATGTGAGGACTCTATTATTAAAAAACGACTCTCTTTGCTCCCGGGTTTGAAGGTTGGCTTGGTATGGCGTGGCAACCCGCGCTACAAAAATGACCATATACGTTCCACTTCCGCGTCCATGATGGGTCCGTTGCTCGCTGTTACCGGGTGTTCGTTCGTCAGTTTGCAAAAAGAGGTTCAGGATGGGGATCGGGAGCTTTTTTCCCAGGGATGTGTCGATCTCAGTAGGGATCTTGCTGACTTTGCCGATACCGCGAATGCTTTGACTTGTTTGGACTTGGTGATCAGTGTGGATACTGCCGTTTTGCATCTGGCTGGGGCGTTGGGACGACCCGCATGGGGCCTGTTGCCTTATGTCCCTGATTGGCGCTGGTTGCGGGATAGAGAGGGAAGTCCCTGGTATCCGTCGATACGTTTGTTCCGGCAATACCAACCCGGGGGATGGCAGGAGGTGATTGATGCGATTATTTTTCAGTTGCATCGGGTTGTGCAAGGGAAATAGCTGCACAAAGGATCAGAACGGGGGCGTTAAAAGGAAAAGGGGCGTACCGAAGTACGCCCCTTGAACTTGCTGAAGCAAAGACTGCCGCTTACTTGACTGTGAAGGTACCTTGCACAGAGCTGAAGGCGGAGGTATTGCTGCTGGAGTCGGTTGCAGCGAGGGAAATGCCGCTGAAACTGACCGAGTAGTAGTAGGAACCAGCGGGCGTACCAGACGTCATGGCATTGGCCAACGCGGAATTTCCTTTGGTCGAAGCCGTGTTAAACAACTCCGCAATCTTCATCTTGAGGGCGGTCTGGGTACCTGAATTGCCACTGTTACTGGTACCAGACGAAGTGACTGCCAAGCTACCCACGGCACTTTGCGACAAGCTGGCGCTGGAGGCCGAGGAATCAGGAGCGGCGTAGTAAGATACCGAAGCGGAAGAAGCATCCGTCAAAGTCAGGGTCGATCCGTCACTGGTCCAGGGGAGATTGAAGGTAGCGGAAATGTAACGCTCCCCGGAGTCCCTGGTGCTGTTGCTGCCGTCCAGAAGGGTCATGGTAACCCCGGCGGTACCACTACCCTGTGGGATATTTCTCAGGGTGAAATTCAGTACCGGCGGTGTAGCGGAGGCGGTGCTGGCCGATGTGGAATTCAAAAGGCCCAGATTGGAAGCGCTGACAGTGGTCGTCGACGGCAGTGTTACGGTCAATACCCCGGAAGATACGGAAGGGGTGGACGGGGTCAGGGTGCTTGCCGTGTTGCTCGGGTAGTCGGTCAACGTGATGGAGCTGAGTGCAACGTTGAACGTGGAGGAGCTGACGAAAGAATTGTTGGCGTTCTTCACATTGGCCGAGTAGGTTGCCACTTGGCTGGCGTCAGCCAATGCTGCTGCCAGGGTGCTGTTGACGGCCAGAGCCCCACGGCTGCTGATGGAGGCGGAGGTCGTCAGGTCGGAACTGATTCCGAGGTCGGACAAGGAACTCTTACCCAACAAGGTCAACGCCGTATTTTTGGCAGAAGTCCATTGCGACGTGAGGTTGGTGTTGGGTTTCACACTGTCAAAGCTGGTCGTGGCGCTGGAGTTGACGGTGGTGGTCGCCGTTTTGATGGCAGCCAGGGCCGACTTTTGGGAACCGGATTGGTCGGTGACCGTCAAACCGGTGGAGGAGAACATTTCGTTCAACACGAACAGGGCATTGGACATGGCATAGGCACGGACACTATCCATGCTGAAGCCAGTGATGGGGGAGCTGATGGTGGAGCTTCCCATGCTGCCGTCCAGGGTGCCGTCGGAAAGATCTTGTCCGAGGGCCATGAAGAGCTGCCCAACGTTGGCTGTGCTGACACTGCCAGCCGCTTTGGCGACACGACGGATGGTTTCGGAAAGGGCTTCACTGGCGCTGGTGAAGGTTGCCAGGTTCGAGGTGCCCAGGATGCTGGTGATCGGATCAAAGCTGCTGTTCGAGGTGCCGTCCGTGTTCAAGTCGGCACCGAAACCGAAAGCTTTCAGGATTGTTGAAGCCTGGGTGGTGATGCTGCTGGCGGCATTGCTGGTGGTCACCCCGGCGGCGGTCAGGTTGTTGCCGTTACCCTTGACGATCGAATAGAAGATGAGGGTCGAGAAGGGGGAGATGTTGGCAACGGTCTGAGTGGACGAGCCGATGAGGGAGCGCATGTTCGGCTGGGGGAAAGTCGAGCTCAAGTTGCTGTGCACAACGTCGGTACCACCCGAGAGTTCCAGGGAGACCGGGAGGGTACAGGAGCCGAGATTCAAAGAGAACTTGGCGCTGGAATCGGACGAGGATGCGGCGGAAGAGCAGGTTGTGCCATCGGCGTTGTAGACGATGATGGAACCGCTGGTAACCGGACCGTCGATGGCGACACCGGCCACGGTTCCAGACGAAGACGACGACGAACTACCGCCACCGCCACCGCAGGCGCCAATGCCGATGGTGAAAGCTGCTGCCAAGGCTAAAACACTTGCTTTTTTGGACATGGTATTCATTCCCCATTGTTCCATGGTAGATCACTCCTTTTGTAGATTGAAGTCCCCATGCAGGGGATAGTCCGAACGAGATTGAATGCTGTTAAAATTCCTCTTGAGATTCAAGACAGCAAATAAATAACAGAAAACCGCCGCGACCACAACGAAAACGACGAAAAAAACAAACAAACAAACATCCAAACATCCATTGCGATCCGCAACAAACGATACGCACAGGTAAAACCTGCACTCAGGCACAGAGTCCAGAGTGGGCGGGATTGTGGCACAATGGGAATCTTGTTGTCAACAAGAAAATGCACTCCAGGATAAAAGGTGAGAAAAATCAAGAAAAATCGTTGTGTTAACCAATGCTTTCCGCACGCTGTTCCAGGTCATTTGCCTGGATTTGCCCCCCCTGTGGTGGGCGATTGAAGAATTTTTTCAATCCCAATTGCAACCTTGAGAGGGATTTATCCCTTCCCAAAAGGAGTAAAGTTTCGTAAATTCCCGGCGAGACCGTTGTTCCCGTCAAGGCGATCCGCACAGGTTGTGCCAACTTGCCCATTTTCAGTCCATGGTCCGCAAGAATCAACTTGAAAATGGTTTCAAGATGACTGGCCTGCCAGGAGGCTGCATCGAGTGATTGCAGGTGGTCGCACAGTTTTGTCATGGGTGCGAGCAAGTCGGGGGTGCAATGGTGGTCGATAGCTGCTGTATCGTAGGATGGAAGGTTGTCCACTAACAAAAAATAGCATTTTTCGGCCATCTCCACCATCGTTTTGCTGCGTTCCTGGAAATGGGGAACGAGGAGAGTCAAACGCTCCAGGCCGGGGTCGGGCAGCCCCATGCGGTTCAAATGCCAGGATAATTCCGCTGCCAGATCCTCCGGCTTGGCCGTGCGTATGTGTTGGCCGTTGAGCCAGAGCAATTTTTCCTGGTTGAAAATGGTGGCCGAACGTCCCAGGCGGGTCACGTCGAACAGACGCTCCAGCTCTTCCATGGTGAAAATTTCCTGATCACCATGCGACCAGCCGAGACGGACCAGATAATTGTTGACGGCGGCGGGGAGGAAGCCATCTTCACGGAATTGCAGGACACTCACCGCTCCGTGACGTTTGGAAAGTTTGGCCCCGTCGGATCCGTGCAGCAGGGGCATGTGGGCATATTGCGGGCGTTGGTAGCCCAAGGCTTCCAGAAGATGAATCTGGCGGGGGGTGTTGGAAATGTGGTCCTCACCGCGCAATACCAGTGTGATGTTCATGTCGTGATCATCCACGACAACGGCCAGGTTGTAAGTGGGTGAGTTGTCGGAACGTACCAGAACCAGATCGTCGAGTTCGTCGTTTGCGAACCGTATGTCGCCCTGGATCAGGTCGTGCCAGGAGACGTCACCCGATTGCGGCGTTTTAAAGCGGATAACCGAGGGGCTGTCCGAGGATTGTCCGGGGTCGCGATGACGGCACCGGCCATCGTAGCGTGGCTTGATCCCTTTTTGGCGTTGCTCTTCGCGCATGGCGTCCAGTTCTTCGACGCTACAGGTACAGCGGTACGCACGTCCCTCGGCCAGGAGTCGATGGGCTTCCGCCAGATGGCGCTGATGGTTGTCCGATTGGAAAAAAGGGCCTTCGTCGGGTGTGAGCCCCATCCAACGCATGCCCTCCAGGATGGCATCCACCGCCGCCTGGGAGGAACGTTGCCGGTCGGTATCCTCAATGCGCAAAACGGTGGTTCCGCCGTGGGCACGGGCGTGGAGATGGCAGAACAATGCGGTGCGGGCACCGCCAATATGGAGAAATCCCGTGGGGGAGGGGGCGAATCGTGTTCTGAGGGCCATGGAAACTTTTCAACCTTTCCTATAAAACGGGTGCGTCCCAAGTTAAAAACCATCCGAGGATACATGATCGGAACGCACGTGTCATGTTCTTGCATCCTGGCGTCTGTGCCAGGGGTTGATTAGAATCACCCTCAAGTCGCCGGCCCGACGGTTTTTCGTCAAGGGGTCGAAAGTCTCTTCCAAGGAAAGGAAAAGGAGCCAGTAGCCGTGGGAACACCAAAAGATTTGAATAATCCCGGAGTGTATGCCGAAGCCCTGTACCAAGCAGCCAAAATGGGGGATGCCAAAGCCTTGGCTTGCTGGCTGGCGGATGATCCCGAAGCGGACCGTGGTCCGTTCTGGAAATGGTATCTGCATTTCGCCGAGCGCCTGATGGACATGGCTCCCGATCCCGAGCATGGTTTCGCCATTCGTGATCGGCGCTCGTCGCAGCAACCCAAAATTGGCCGCAATGATCCCTGCCCTTGTGGTTCGGGCAAAAAATTTAAGCAGTGTCATTTGGGCCAGGAAAATACGGCGGCTTGGAAGTTGGGATCGCCGACTCCGGCGATTCGTGCCATGGCCACCTCCCGTTTGATTCACGAATGCCCTTTGGAGGTTTTGGATAAAGTGCCTTTGGATCGGGCCAGTGACATGGTGCTGGCGGAAATGGCCGCCACCTACCATGATCATGATGAGGTGGAGACGGCCCTGGATCTTTTGGCCGATGTGTTGGCCGGTGATCGCGAAGACCCTTATATTTTGTGGGACTACTGGATCGCACGCCATGCCGAATGGTTGGTGGAGGCGGGGCGGGAAAAGGAAGGGGAAAAATTTCTCCTGGATGAATTCGACCAGCCGCGCAAGGTGGCCCCGTGGCAGGTGGCGCAAAAATTGGCAGCGTTTTATATCGACCTGGGCGACACGGAAAATGCCGACACCTGGGTCAACGCCGCCATGGAGGGTAACGCCGATAATCCCTTCAACCATTATCTCAAGGGGATGTTGCTGCACTATGTGGAATCCTGGGATGAGGCGGTTCAATCCTACGAACGGGCCGAACAATTGATGGCGGGCTTCCGGGAAGAGGAAAAAGTGTACATGATGGATCTGGTGGCCGAATCCCTGGTGCGCGCCAGAAACCATAAACCCTTGGACGATGAAGAGATCGTTACCACGGAGGAGGGGGGCGCCGCCACTGCGGAAACGGCACCTCAGGGCCACACGTCATGATCAGAACCCACTATTGCAATGATGTTCGGGATCATTTGTTGGGTCAAAGTGTTTGTTTGATGGGTTGGGTGCAGCGCCGGCGTGACCATGGGGGGGTGATTTTTGTCGATTTGCGGGATCGCACCGGCTTGGTTCAAGTGGTCTTCAGCCCCGAACACAATGCGGAAGTACACCGTCAAGCCCATGAACTCAGAAGTGAATTCGTCGTGGAAATCCATGGGGAAGTCGCACGTCGTCCCCGGGAAACGGAAAATCCAAACCTGCCCACGGGGATGATTGAGGTCATCGTTCGGCAACTGGTCATCTTGAGTGTTTCCAAACCGTTGCCTTTTCAACTGGACGATGCCGATGTCGGGGAAGGGGTCCGATTGCAGTATCGTTATTTGGATCTGCGAACCCCCAGGATGCAAAAAAATCTGCAATTCCGCCATCGGGCCAATCAGGTGGTGCGTCGTATTCTGGATGAAGCGGGATTCTTGGAAATCGAAACACCCATGCTGACACGCAGCACACCCGAGGGGGCGCGAGACTACTTGGTACCGAGCCGCGTCAATCCCGGTCAATTTTATGCGTTGCCGCAAAGCCCGCAATTGTTCAAACAATTGCTCATGATTTCGGGTTATGATCGGTATTTTCAGATTGTCCGTTGTTTTCGCGATGAAGATTTGCGCGCCGACCGGCAGCCCGAATTCACCCAACTGGATTTGGAAATGTCGTTTGTCGGGCCGGACGATGTCATGGCGCTGACCGAACAGGTGGTTGCCGGCATTTTTCATCACTGCCTCTCCCTGGAGATCCCCAGACCCATTCCGCGGATGACCTACGCCGAGGCGATGGCGCGCTATGGTCTGGATGCCCCGGATGTGCGCATCCCGATGGAATTGAAAGACATTACTGGAATCATGGCGCAGACCGGGTTCAAGGTGTTCGCCGACCAGACCCGTGTCGATCAAAACGGTCGGCCACGGGGTGTCATCAAGGTGTTGCGCGTTCCCGGGGGCGGGCAACGTCTGAGCCGCAAACAGATTGATGATTATGGCAGTTTTGTTGCCGTGTACGGGGCCAAAGGCTTGGCATGGATCAAGATCAACGGTCCATGGGATCAGGATGGCTGGCAGTCGCCGATCGTCAAGCATTTTTCCGCTGCCGAAAAAGCGGCTATTCAAGAAATAACCGGGGTGGAAGCGGGTGACCTGCTGTTTTTCGGAGCCGATACCCACAAAATCGTCAATGAATCCTTGGGACGATTGCGGGTGCGCCTGGGTCGCGACCTGAACATGGTCGAAGACAAACTGTTCTCCCTGGTCTGGGTCACCGATTTCCCCCTGCTGGATTGGGATCCCGAGGCCAAACGTCCGGTATCGGTACATCATCCGTTTACCGCACCGTCTCCAGAAGACCTGCCGCTCCTGCAATCCACGGATGTGTATGATCTATTGCAGGTGCGTTCCCGGGCCTATGACCTGGTCCTCAACGGCATTGAGGTGGGCGGGGGGTCGATTCGTATCCACGATACCCAGATGCAAAAGCAAATCCTTGCCCTTCTGCACATCGACGAAGAAGAGGCGGGACGCAAGTTCGGTTTCCTGCTGCAAGCCTTGGAATATGGTGCCCCACCCCACGGTGGCTTGGCGTTGGGGATGGATCGCTTGATGGCCCTCATGCTCGGTTCGGAGTCCATCCGCGATGTGATCGCTTTCCCCAAAACCCAAAAGGCGGGTTGTGCCTTGACCCAGGCCCCTTCGGAGGTGGACGAACTGCAACTCAGGGAATTGTATTTACGCCGGGTGGTGCGTCCCAAGGGGGATTCGGCCTGACGGTAACGGCTCGCGGCTTGGTGTCCGACAATGGGGGGACGATGTGATCCGGCGTGATGCGGTGAGTCGCTGGTTGATCAGGAGGGTGTTTCGCGTCCAGACCCTTGGCCTCGAACACCTTCCAGGCCGATTGATCGCGGCGAACCGGTTTTCCAGGTGGGACTGGCTGCTTTTTGCGCCTTTTCTCAACGAGGGATCCTGGATCATCCTGCCTGCTGGGGAAGTACCGTTCCAGGTGATCCGCTCCTGGTGCCGTTGGATCCACTTCGTCGCCGAAGAACGGGTGGATCCGCTGCTCCTGGCCCGGGCGGTCAACAATGGCCACACGGTGGTTTATTTCCCTGAGCCGTTGTCACCGACGTCGGGTTGGTTGCGCACCATCCCGCTCTCCCATGACGTTTCCTGTTCCCGTGGCGTGATGGCCTTGGAAGGCAGCGAACGCTGGCCTTTTTCCCCCAATACCACCTACAGCAAACGCTGCTGGTTTCCAAAAATTTTCCTGACGGTTGTCACCTTGGAGTCGCAGGTTGACCAGGGTGCGCGTCATCTCCAAGAGGGGTTGGGGCGGGCGAAACTGGCATCTCAATCTTTGGGTGCAACGGTTTGGCAAGCGTTGATTGAAGCGGCACACCGTCATGGTCGAGGTCGGGTGATCCTTGAAGACGAACAGGGGCAACGGTTGGGCTATGGTGGTTTGTTTTTCAAAGTGATCCTTTTGTCGGGCTTGCTCCGGTCACGCATCGGCTTGGAAACCCGGGTAGGGGTCATGCTGCCCACGACCGTTGGGGCGGTGCTTACTTTTTTTGCCTTACAGGTGTGTGGCCGGACACCCGTCATGCTGAACTTTTCCCCGGGTCCGAACACCATCGTTGCCACCTGTCGGATCGCCCAGGTCAGGGTGGTTGTCACGTCCCGGCAATTCGTTCAAAAGGCCAATCTTTCCAGCGTGATCGACGCCATGACCGGCCTGGATATCCTGTACCTGGAAGATGTGCGACCCGCTGTGACTCCGTGGAAGCTATTGCATGCCTGGTTCTTCTCTCATTTCCCCCGGGGGGTGGCGGATAAGATGCAGGAGGCGGCGGTGGTGCTGTTCACTTCGGGTTCCGAGGGGACTCCCAAGGGGGTCGTCCTGTCGCACACCAACCTGCTGGCCAATGTTACGCAAATCGTTTCCCGTTTTGACCTGGGTGCCCGGGATACCCTGCTCAGTGTCCTGCCGATGTTTCACGCCTTTGGTTTGACGGTGGGGACATTGGCACCACTCCTGGCGGGCATGCGGGTGTATTGTCACCCAGCCGTTTTGGATTACCGTGCCGTTCCCAGACTGGCGTGGAAAATCGGTGCTACGGTATTGGCTGGGACCGACACCTTCCTCAGAGGGTATGGCCGAATGGCCCAACCCAGTGATTTCCTCTCGATTCGCTATTGTTTCGCCGGGGCCGAACCACTTCGGGCCGCGACCAGCACCCTGTGGATGGAAAAATTCGGCATTCGCATCCTGGAGGGGTACGGGGCAACGGAAACGGCACCCGTCCTGGCGGTCAATGGTCCGGAGGGGCATTGTGCGGGGAGTGTGGGTCGTTTGCTGCCGGGGGTGCGTTGGCGTTTGCGATCGATCCCGGGAGTGATCGAAGGGGGTGGTTTGATGGTGTCCGGACCCAACATCATGATGGGCTATTTGCGGGAGGACAATCCTGGTGTTGTGCAGCCGCCGCAAGCCGAAGAGGGGGTTGGGTGGTATGATACGGGCGATGTGGTGCGGGTGGATGCGGCGGGCTTTGTCTGGATTCTGGGGCGCAGCAAACGGTTTGCCAAGATTGGCGGGGAAATGATTTCCCTGGCGCAGGTGGAGGTGGTGGCGGCGGACGCATGGCCGGATGGTTTGCATGGGGTGGTGGCGATTGCCGATCCCAAGCGGGGAGAGATCCTGGTGATGGTGACCGATGACCGTACCATGACCCGGCAATTGTTCACCCAAGCCTTGAAAAATCGGGGATTGAGTACATTGCTCCTGCCTTCGCGTTTCATCTATTGCGATGCCCTGCCGGTATTGGCTTCGGGCAAGTTGGATTGGGTCAAATTGACGCAATGGGTCTTGGAGGAGAAGGATAAAATCTAGAAAATTAAGGTGTTGTTATCGCACCCTGGAAAAAAAAGGATATTATCTTTTTTGCCAGGACAACCGATACCCATTCCCGGATGAGAGGCAACTCTTGAGGAAGGGAATGTTGCATTGTCTACACTTCGCGGTACGTGTCTGTTGGTTGTATTGTCGTCGTTGCTCGTCTCTTGCGCCGTCAAACCGGAACCATTCCCCTTGTCCAGCACCTTGCAACGGGTCCAGGGGGATCGGGAGAGCTACCACAAGGATATGCAACCGATCGTCCGCGCCATCCCCCTGGAAGAGGCCATGGCGCGTGCCATTCGTTACAATTTGGACCACCGTCTTAAAACCATGGAGTCGGCACTCTCCTTGGGGCAGAGTACGTTGGCCGGCTATCAGCTTTTGCCCCAGGTTGCGCTGCAGGCGGGTTATACCGGGCGTAGCAATGCCCTGGGTTCTTCCAGCCGTTCGTTGCTCACTGGTGATACCAGTCTGCAATACTCGACCTCCTCGGACAGGGCCAACGGCGAAGTTGATTTGGCCATGACATGGAATATATTGGATTTTGGCGTCAGCTATTTCAAAGCCAGACAGCAGGCGGATCGCTATCTGGTTACGGAGCAACGGCGACGCAAGGTGGTGCAAAACATTATTCAGGAGGTCCGACAGGCCTATTGGCGGGCGGTGGTCGCCCAGGAGCTACTGCCAGATATCGCCACGTTTTTGGCTGAGGCCAACCTGGCCCTGGAAGATGCCAAAAAATCGGGCGATACCTTGCTGCAACCGCCGCTGGATACCTTGAAATACCGTATGGGCCTGTTGGAAACAGTCTATCAGATCGTGACGTTGCAACGTGATCTTTCCGTTGCCAAAACCCAGTTGGCCGCTTTGATGAACCAGGATCTCAAGGAGGATTTTCGCCTGGAGGTCCCGGAGCGGCAGGCCATGACAACCCCGAATGTCCCCCATGACACCGATCTGTTGGAGCAGATGGCCCTCTTTCTCCGCCCTGAATTGCGTGAGGAGGATTATCAAAAAAGGATCGATGTGGCGGAGACCAAGGCGACTTTGTTGCAAGCGTTACCCGGGTTGAGCTTTCAGGCGGGTGTGCATGGGGCGGACAACAGTTTCCTGTTCAACAAACAATGGGCGGATGGTGGTTTGAAAATGGCCTGGAACTTGATCAACCTGGCCGCGAGCGGCGATACCCTCAAGCTGACTTCGATGCGGGAGGAGTCCGGGGATATGCGGCGTCTTTCCATGGGGATGGCTATTTTGACTCAGGTTCATGTGGCGATGATACGTTACAATCAAACGTTGGAGGAGTATGAACTGGTCAAAAATATGAGTGAAACGGCTGACAAGATTCAGCACTTTTCCAATGAGGCACGTCAGACCATGACGGGTTTGGATGTGATCCAGGCGCAGGCACGGGCGATTTACCGGCGCTTGCAATTGGGCCTTTCCTATGCCGAATTGCAAAATTCAGCCGGTCAAATTTATGTTTCCATCGGTTTGGACCCGCTGCCGGAAAAGCTTGAAGTGTGTGACCTGGACGCCCTGACCTCGATGCTGAAGGGGGTGATTCGTCGCTGGGGTTCGGGTGAGATGGAATGGGGTTCCTTGGATAATAATCGTGTGTCGGGTGCGGCTGGATGAAACTCTTTCTCGCACTTGCGTTGCTGGTGATCGCTGCTTTGGCTGGGGGGGGCGGAGTGGCCGGCGAATTGAAATTTCCCTGTGCCAAAGTGCCTTTGCTTCAGGATGAGAGCGGGGCGGGAGAATCCTTGCGCGGCCTTTTGGTGGCCTCCCAGGAGGCTATTCTGTCCAGCGAGTTGGCGGGGCGTATCCTGGAGATTCGCCATGAAATGCGCCAAAGTTTCAAGGCCGGGGAAGTCCTGGTTCGATTTCATTGTCCTGATCGGGAGGCGCGTTTAAAAAAGGCAAAGGCGCAATTGGAGGGGATCAATCAACGTCTGACCGTGCATCGCAAGTTGGTGGAGTTGCGTTCAACAAGCACCTTGGATGTGGAACTATTGGAGGCGGAACGGCTGGGAGCTGTGGCCGAAGTGGCCATTCAGCAGGCCGAGGTTGAAAAATGTGTCGTCAATGCCCCCTTTGCCGGACGGATTGCCGAACGTTTGGTCAAACCGTTTGAATCGGTGAATGCGGGTCAGCCCCTGTTGGATATCGTCGGTAATTCCCCGTTTGAGGTTCATGTGATTCTCCCTTCCAACCTGTTGTCGGGGATCAAGGTTGGTGGTGGGGTGGCCCTGATGCTGGATGAAACCAAAGGGTGTCACCATGCCCGGGTCACCAGCATCGGGGGGCGCATCAATCCGGCGGGTCAGACGGTGCGGGTTGTGGCCAGGATGCTGGATGTTAAGGAAGATCTGATTCCGGGGATGAGTGGTCCCGTGGTGTTTGAGTCCGCATTCCCCTCATCGTCTGCTGCGCCTTAGGCTGTAGACGTAGGCGAGGACTTGCGCGACAGCCTTGAAGAGTTGCGGCGGGATAACCGCATCCAGCGGCACATCGCTGTAGAGCGAGCGGGCCAATGGGGGGTTTTCTACCAGGACAACTTTGTTTTCTCTGGCAATTTCCCGTATTCTCTCGGCGGTACGTCCCCGCCCTTTGGCCACCAGCTTGGGGGCCGCCATTTCGCCCTGTTTGTAGAGCAGCGCAGCCGCATAATGCGTCGGGTTGGTGATGACAACGTCAGCTTTGGGAACCTCCTCCATCATGCGGCGCTGGGCCATTTCCCGTTGAATCTGCCGGATACGCCCTTTGACCATCGGATCGCCTTCCATCTGCTTTTGCTCATCCTTGACTTCCTGTTTGGTCATGCGCAGCCCTTTGATATATTCGTGATGCTGATACAGGAAATCGACAACTGCCAGGCTCAGGAAGGCGATGGTTACCAATACCAACAGATGGAAAATATCATTGCCAAGGACCCGGATGACATGTCCCAGGTTGGTATCTATGAGTCCAAATATTTCCAAGGCGCTGTTTTCAAGGGAAATGTAGACGGCAATGGAGATGATGAACAGTTTAATGATGGATTTAATCAGTTCGATGATGGATTTGAAGGAAAATAGACGTGCTATTCCTTGAATCGGGTTGAGCCGGGAGAAGGATGGCATGATGGGCTCAATGGTGATCAGGAAGCCGTGCTGGATGGTGGAACTCAAAATGGCAACGATCATCAGGAGGATGAAAAGAGGGGCCATGTCGAGGATAAAAGAAAAGATGATATCCTGTAGCAAAACGACGATTCCCTGCGGCTGGATGCTGTCGCTCATAAAACCGCTGAAGAAAAAGCGCATTTTATTTTGCATCGCAAACCAAATCTTTTCACCCTGAAAGAAGAATAGCGTCGTTGTGGCCAGAAGCAGCAGAGCCGTTCCCACCTCTCTGGATGTGGTGACCTGACCCTTGCCACGGGCGTCCGACATCCGTTTGGAAGTTGGGTCTTCGGTACGTGATTCTTGGTCGACATCATCTGCCATGGGTCAGCTCATTTAAACCCGATCGAGTGGAAGGCGAAGGTAAAAAAGGTATCGATTTCCCGAAGCATGACGCTACCAAAGAGTGCCATGGTGAGTCCCATGATGATAAAGCCCATCATTTGAGCCATGGGCATGGAGAGGAAGAACACCTGGATTTGTGGGGAGGCGCGGTTGATCAGACCCAATCCGATGTACAGCAGTGTTGTGGCGACCAGAATGGGGGCGGAGATCAACAAGGCCAGATTGAACATGGCGGCCAGTGCTTTGAGTGCGGATTCCAGGGCATTCCCGGCATGGGGCAGTCCGCCACCCAATGGGATGGCCTGGAAGGATCGGGTAACGGCTTCAAGCAGGAGGAAATGGCCACCAACGGTAATAAACAGAACCAAGACGGTCAGGTAGAGCAGATTAGACAACACCCCTTCCTGGATTCCCGACGTTGGATCCATGACCATGGCCATGGAAAGACCCATCTGGAAGCCGATGACATTGCCGGCTACCTGCACAGCGACGAGTACCCAGTGGACCAGCATGCCCATGGTGGCACCGATGATGGTTTCAGTGATGGCAGCGGCAAACATGGCGGGTACATGACTCTTATTCTCACCGCTCCAGGGGGCCACCAGGGGAAAAATGACAACGGTCAGGGCCAACAGCAACGCCGCTTTGATACGACTCGGACCCGCTGCGCGGGAGAAAAACGGGGCGGAAAGGAACAGGCCTGACAGTCTTGCGAGGATCAATAGGGCCCGTTCCACTTCACCGACCGAAAAACCGAGAAAGTCGATGAGGGCGAGGGGATCCAACGTGGTTCTCCGAAGGATGATTAATTGACGATGCTGGGAATGGAGTCAAAGAGTCGTTTGAAATAATCCATGATGGTTTCCAGCATCCATGGGAGGGTGAGGGAGAGGGCCAGGAAAGTTGCCAATATTTTCGGGATGAAGGTGAGGGTCATTTCCTGGATTTGAGTCACGGATTGAAACAGGGAGATGACGATACCCACCACAAGCGCGGTGAGGAGCATGGGGGCGGAGATGAGCAGGGCGGTTTTCAAGGCGTCGATGACGAGTTGCAGGACGGTTTCCGTGGGCATGACCCTTCCTTATGACCATGATAGGGCGGTTGGCTTTAGGTTTCAAGTCTGACTCTCTTTCTGCTCCAACCATACTCGAAGGCTTGGTCCAAGTCCACGGAAAATAATGATCTTATCAAATAATTTCGTTTTTTGGCAGTAAGTTGGCAAAAGAACGAAAGTCAGGAATGATCGAGTTGGTCCTGGTAGATTTTTTCGTAGAGTTCAAAAACGGCAATGGCCATGGCGGCGATAACGGGTCCGAAAAACAGTCCGAGAATGCCGAAATCCATGATGCCACCCAACGTCGCCAGTGTTGTGAGCAGGGTATGATCCAGTGCGGAAAGATTATCGTCGGGGTCATCCGTGCTGAACCAGGTTGTAAGATAGCTTATGACGAAAGGACGTAAGACGTTATCGATGAGAAATCCGTTGACGATGGCGCTCCAACATACCAAAAACAATCCGGCGCCTTCCCTGCCGATGGAAAACAGGTAGTAGGAGACGGGACCCCAAATGATCAGACCACCGATGACCGGGATAAAGGAGGCGACTGCCATGCTGACGCCGAAAAAGAACCAGTGCAGACCGAATATGGCGGTGATGGTGGCGAAAGAAATGCCCTGGATCAGGGAGATGGCCACGGTGCTTATGGTGAGTACGGTGGCGAGGCCGGCGAAGCGATTTAATAAAAAATCATCGAAATGGTTGGGTAATGGGGTCAAGAGACGTACTTTGCGAACCATGGCGGGGCCATCCCGGTATAAAAAATACAGGGAAAAAACCACCAGGATCAGGGACGTGATGAAGGCCAGGCTGTTGTTGGTAATGCCCTTGAACAAAAACAGCAATCCGTTGGTTGCCGAGTGAATCAAGGTTTCCTGGTTGTTGGTTATTTGCTCCACGAGAAAATTTTGAAAAAGTTCCGGGATGGGGAGCGATTGAAGGACGGTTTTCAGTGTTTCGATCAGGACGGAATGGTTCTCAAGTCCGGTCGCCCAGTTCCGCAGGTTGATGACGACATCGCTGGCCATGATGGCGCTGGCTGACAACAGATACAGGATGGGGGAAATGACGAGGAGAAAGATCAAAACAGTCATGATCAGGGCCGCTTTGTCCGATCCTAGTGACAGGTACCGGGTGAGGCGTCGATACATCGGGAAGGTGGCCGTTGCCAGCAATACCGCCAGGAACAGGCCTGGCAGGAAAGGGGTGAACAGCCATAGCAACCCGGCGATGGCCAAGGCGATCAAAAGGAGTAAAAACCCGTTCTGGTGTGGAAGGTTTGGCTGCAGGGGTGTGTCCGGGTGTAAACAGGCGGGCATGGGTATCTTTGAATATAATCGGGTTGTGGAATGGGGACGGGCTTTGCAACGGCCTGTGTTGACCCCGGTATCATGACGTGTCTAGAACGATGTGGAGAAAAACCATGAACTTCAAGCAGTACCTCTCGGGTTATCGGATGGCCATTGCCTGTGCCCTCCTGGCGGCAACAACATGGATCGTTGCTCCCCACCCAGACGCATTTGGAACAGGGGCCTGGACGTACCCTGAAAATTCGGCGTCCAGGATGCAAAACATCCAGGCGTTGAATGGGGCCCTGGCCAACCTGAGCAATGCCCACATGCAACAGCAGCAACGCATGCAAATGGCGCAAAAGGCGTTGGTTGACCTGGAAGCGGAACTTGTCGCTGCCCAAAAGACCTTGCTGGTTGAGGAACGTCCGGTCGCCGAGGCTATCAACAAATACCGCAAGGCGCAGGAGGCTTCCCTCATAGACCCCATGATATCCACGGAAACACAGCGGTTGGAGGTTGTCAAGGTTAAGGAGGCGAACGAATCCGTCGTCAGTAAGCGCAAGGCACAGATTGAAATGTTGACCAATAAGGTACCCCAGGTTCGTGGGGAAATCGCCAGTGCCCAACAGGAGATCACGGCCATTCTGCAACAAATCGACGGTATCATCAAACAGCGCGATGAGGTTTCCGAGCAAGTCTTTCTCAAAAGTGTCGCCAACTAAACCGCAGCTATCTTGGAATGTGCAGTTATTGTCATCCCCGCGAAAGCGGGGATCCAGAGAACCTTCCTACTTTCCCGGACTTTCTGGATTCCCGCTTTCGCGGGAATGACGCAGGAAAACTACGTATCCCGCGTTGGTTGCGGTTTAACAAACAAGACAATAACCTGGAGAATCTTTCAGGGATGCTACCAATTGGGGAGTTGGTAAATCGCGGGGGCCAGGGGGGTCAGAGGGGTGGCCAAGCTTTGCAGAGATTCGGAAGGGCCAGCGAACAGATACCCCCCAGGGACCATGTGACGGCTCAGTTTGTTGACCAGGTGTTCCTGGGTGTCCCGGTCAAAATAGCTGAGGATGTTGCGGCAAAAGATCACGTCCATCTTTTCCCGCAAGCCGAACGAGGGGTCCATGAAATCCAGGCGGCGAAAGTTGACCATGGCCCGAAGCGGGGGGACCACCCGGGCGAGACTTTTGCGATGATCCTTGCTTTTGAGTAAATATTTTTTCTTCAACGCATCCGGGATGGATTGGACTTTTTCCATCTCGTAAATGGCGTTTTTGGCAAATTCCAATATTTTGGGACTGACATCCGTGGCCAATATTTGCGATTTGAATTGAATTCCGGGGTAGTGATTGGCAAATTCGCACAGAACCATGGCCAGGGTGTAGGAATCTTCACCCGTGGCGCATCCGGCACTCCAAATATTGAGTACCCGACTGATGCCGGCACCATGGGTCTTGATCAATTCCGGGAGCGACGTTTGTGCCAGAAACTCAAATTGCCTGGAATTGCGAAAAAATTTTGTTGTGTAGCTGGTCATGGCATCCAGCAGCAGCACGAACTCCCGCTGGTCATTTTCTTCCTGGCCGAACAAAATGGCGTTGTATTCCGACAGGCTGGTGAGGCCAAGGCTGTGCATGCGTCTTTGTAACCCCGAGGCCAGGAGGCTCTTTTTGGTGATGGGCAGTCGGATGCCGAAACGGTCATGAATCTCGGTGCTGAGACGTTTGAAAAACGTATCATCCAGGGCATCGTTCGTGAAGAAGGGCGGGTTATTCCGGTCCATGTTTCAAAAGCATCCCCAGGTTCAGGCCATAGTCTGTCAGACCGGGTCAACGAAAGTGGGATCGTTTCAGGATACGCTGGCGAACGGCTTTTAACTGTCACAAAGACGAATGACTTCGCTGGCCAGTCTCTCCAAAGGTAAAACGGCATCGACCCCGCCATGTTTGATGGCCTCTTTGGGCATCCCAAAGACGACGCAGGATTTTTCGTCCTGGGCCAGATTGTAGGAGCCGGAATCTTTCATTTCCTTCATGCCGCGCGCTCCATCGTCACCCATGCCCGTCATGATGACCCCCACGGCATTGGCTCCGGCGTACCGGGCGGCGGAGCGGAACAGGACGTCCACGGATGGTCGGTGTCTGCTGACCAGGGGGCCATCTTTGATTTCGACGAAGTAGCGCGCACCACTACGCTTGAGGAGGGCATGTTTGCTACCCGGGGCGATCAATGCCCGACCGCGAACCACGGAATCGTTGTTTTCCGCTTCCTTGACATGGATACTGCACAGGCCGTTCAGTCGATCTGCGAAGGCTTTGGTAAAATGTTCCGGCATATGTTGTACAATGACGATGCCGGGGCCATTGACCGGCATGGCTTCCAGGAATATGCGCAACGCCTCGGTCCCTCCTGTGGAGGCACCGACGATGACCACTTTTTCCGTGGTCTGGCTCATGGCGTGGGATTTGGTGGGGGGCGGCAGGACGGCGTCCGCGGTGAGTTTGGGTTCTACCTTTCCCTGGCTGAGGGCGGCAGCTCTGGATGTCGGCTGGGCGACCGGCGGGCGTTTGGAAATCTGCCGGACATTGGACATGGCGGCTGCTTTCACGGCATCGCAGATGCGAATCCTGGATTCCTCCAAAAATTCCTTGGTTCCCATCTTGGGTTTGGTGATGATTTCGATGGCCCCGTACTCCATGGCTTTGAGGGCCGTCTCCGATCCCTTGGTGGTCAGTGTGGAACACATGACCACCGGTATGGGATGTTGCGACATGATCTTTTGCAGAAAGGTGATGCCGTCCATGCGTGGCATTTCGACATCAAGGGTGATGACATCGGGTACCAGTGTTCTGATGCGTTCCGCCGCTACGAAAGGATCCTGGGCCATGCCAATGACCTGAATATCAGGGTCGGACTCAAGTATTTTGGCCAGCGTCTGTCGGACGACCGCCGAGTCGTCAACAATCAACACTTTGATTTTTCTGTTTATCATGGCTTCAGTGCAATGAATTGTGATCAATCCAAAAAAATGATATTCCAGGGGAAGATCGAACCAGGATACAGGGGCTTCCCATGGGAATCTGATGTTTCCTTTCCTTAAGGTGAGAACGCTATCCTAAAGGCTATGTCATCGATTTGATTTTGTCCATGGGAAACAACGTCGATCAGGCGTTTTAACAACCCATCATGAAGCAACCGCAATGAGCGGTTGAAATGCTTCCATGTCGCTTGTAACAACACGTTTCGCACCGAGTCCGACGGGGTTGCTGCACCTGGGTCATGCCTGTTCGGCTTTACTCTCCTTCGATTTCGCCTGCAGGCGGGGCGGGCGTTTCATCTTGCGCATCGAGGATATCGATGCCGGGCGCTGTCGCGCTGAGTTTTCATCGGCCCTGGTGGAGGATTTGACCTGGCTGGGATTGACCTGGCGGGAGCCGATCCGGTACCAATCGGAATGCCTGGGAGATTATTCCTCCGCCCTGGACATCCTTGCCAACCAGGGGGTGCTGTATCCTTGCTTTTGTACCCGTCGGGAAATCATGGAGCAGGTGGCGGCATCGGGACAGGCCCCCCATGGAGCGGATGGCTGGGTTTATCCCGGTACCTGCCGTTCCCTGGATGCATCCCTGCGATTGGGTAGAATGGTGAGCGGTGCGGCGTATGCTTTGCGTCTGGATGTTGCCAAGGCGTTGGCTGTGACCGGCCCCTTGCGTTGGTACGATAAGAGCCAGGGATGGGTACCTGTGGTGCTGCCGGGTGATGTGGTGTTGGCGCGCAAGGATATCATGACGAGTTACCATTTGGCGGTCACCGTGGATGATCACATCCAGGGCATCACGCATGTCATTCGCGGCGAGGATTTGTTTGCCGCAACCCATGTCCACCGGTTGCTCCAGGCGTTGCTGGGATTGGCAACTCCGGAATATTGGCATCATCACCTCCTGGTTGATGGCCAGGGGCGCAGGCTGGCCAAACGCGATGGCGCTGTCTCCTTGCGACAGATGCGGCAAGGGGGAATGACTCCCGAGATGGTGCGACGCTTGGCCCGGTGTGGGTGGGATGGTGTCTGAAATCGGGGAATGCCGGACCATCCCTGGTGAGTTTTGTTTGTCGATTGGTTATTTGGCCTGGAACCTGCGCTCCAGGGATTGGTGTTTGTCCAACTGGATGACCCGTTCAAAGGCGCTGAAATCCATGGTGTGGGCCAGCCCACGAGTTGTCCCATGATGTTTCAGATGGGTGAAACACTGTTGCAACGCCTCGGTAACCGCAAAAAGACCGGAGAGGGCGAAAACAACCACTTTGTAACCCATGCTTTCGAGTTCCTGTGCGGAAAGATTGGGTGTCTTGCCACCCTCGATGATGTTGGCGAAAAGATGATGCTGGGTGAAATGCCGGGCAATGGTGGCCAGTTCGTCCCGTGACCGGGGTGCTTCGATGAACAGCATGTCCGCTCCCGCCTTGAGGTAGTGTTCCCCCCGTCGGATGGCTTCTTCAAGGCCATGGATGGCGCGGGCATCGGTACGGGCGACGATGACCAGACCGCTATCGGCGGCGGCGAAGCGGGCGGCGGCAATCTTTTCAACGTGTTCGGAACAATCAATGACTTGTTTGCCTTCCATGTGGCCGCAACGTTTGGGCCAGGCCTGATCCTCTAGAATAATCCCCCCCACCCCGGCACCCAGGGCATCTTCCACAGTGCGTATGACGTTGAGGGGATTGCCATACCCGGTATCCATATCGGCGATGACGGGCAGGTTGGTGGCCCGGGTAATGGCGCTGACGGTGTCAATCATTTCGGTGGCGGTGAGATACCCCAAGTCGGGTTTTCCCAACCTCAGAGTTCTTGATCCCTACTTGTTTCTATAGGGTTTTTTACCAATCAGGCAGGA
>JADGCN010000002.1 GCA_015228975.1 Magnetococcales bacterium | reverse complement strand
CGGGAAAAAATTTCAAGTCGGTCCTGATGGTGCGCAAACCATCCAGATGTCCATCCGCAATGCCACCACATCGGGTTTGTTCAGTGGTACAGCGGGGACCGGCTCAATCAACGTCAGTATCACCAACGCAACCGGCTCTTTCAACAAGCTCATCGGTCGTATTGACAGTGCCTTGGATTCGGTTGCCGACATTCGTGCCCGTTTGGGTGCCTACCAGAACCGTTTCGAGGCGGTCATCGCCAATCTGAGCAACATGGTGGAAAACACCTCTGCAGCCCGGTCGCGGATTCTGGATGCCGACATCGCCGCGGAAACCGCCAACCTGACCAAGAATGCCATCCTGCAACAAGCGGGAACCGCCATCTTGGCCCAGGCCAACCAACAACCGCAGATCGCCTTGAAATTGCTGCAATAGCGTACTTAAGGTTTGAGGGTCAGGACCAGCCCTTATTGAAATGATTGGTCTAAAAACCAGGGAAGGGACCTAAACTGTAATCTTACGATTACACACACATGGAGAATACGATGGCACTCGCAATCACAACCAATTTATCTTCCATCAACGCCCAAAAGCAGCTCATGAAGTCGACCAATGCTCTGGGAAAAACTTTTGAAAGGTTGTCATCCGGTTTACGCATCAACCGTTCGGCGGACGATGCCGCAGGTCTGTCCATCTCCAATCGGATGACGGCTCAGGTTCGTGGTACGACTCAGGCGATTCGGAATACCAATGATGCCATTTCTCTTGTGCAGGTAGCAGAAGGAGCGCTCAGCGAGACCACCAGCGCTTTGCAGCGGATCCGGGAGCTGACGGTACAGGCGGCCAACGACACAAACAGGGCCTCAGATCGGACTGACATGCAGAGGGAAATCACTCAGCTGCTTTCAGAAATTGATCGGATCTCGAATACGACCACGTTCAACAAAATCGGATTGCTCAGTGGAACTTACTCCACAGGCAAAAAATTTCAAGTCGGTCCTGACGGTGCGCAAACCATCCAAATGTCCATCAGGGCTGCCAGGACAGTGGCTTTGTTCAGTGGCGCGGCGGGCGTTGGCTCGATAAACGTCAGTATCACCAATACAGCGGGCTCTTTCAACAAGCTGCTCAGTCGTATTGACAGTGCATTGGATTCGGTTTCCGACATCCGGGCCAGACTAGGTGCGTACCAGAATCGTTTTGAAGCGGTCATTGCCAATCTGAGCAACATGGTGGAAAACACCTCTACGGCCCGGTCGCGCATTCTGGATGCCGACATCGCGGCGGAAACCGCCAATCTGACCAAGCATTCCATCCTGCAACAAGCGGGAACCGCGATTTTGGCCCAAGCCAACCAACAGCCGCAAATCGCTTTGAAGTTGTTACAGTAGAACACTGAAGGCGGCATCGTTTCGCACTGATGCGATCTTGACCGCCTTGCGAGGGCATGAGGCTGGCTCGCGTGAAAATGATCAGCCTCGACTTCCAGGGAAGGATTAATCAATTGGAGACATCTGTCTCTACCATGGAGTAATGACAATGGCGCTTTCAATTAATACCAATCTGTCTTCCATTTTTGCCCAGAACAAATTGACCAAGTCTACGAACCAATTGGGCAAAACTTTTGAAAGACTATCGTCCGGACTGCGTATCAACAAGTCCAGTGACGATGCCGCCGGTATGTCCATCAGCACCCGTATGTCAGCCCAGGTACGTGGTGTCAACCAAGCCATTCGCAACACCAATGATGCCATTTCAGCGGTTCAGGTTGCGGAAGGGGCCTTGAATGAGACAACCAGCGCACTGCAAAGGATTCGCGAGTTGACCGTTCAAGCGGCCAGTGACACCTCATATTCTACGGACCGCAGCGACATCCAAAAAGAACTCAATCAAATGGTCTATGAAATACAAAGGATTGCTACGCAAACGACGTTCAACAAGCAAAAGGTTCTGAATGGATCCTACTTGGGCAAAAAGTTCCAGGTCGGAGCCGATGGTGCCCAAACCATCACCATGTCCATTCTGAATACCAGCGTTGTCAAATTAGGGATCAACTCCACAACCGTCAAAGTGTTCAGCGCGGGTCAAACAGCCGCAAAATTGCAATCCATGGCCAACAGTTTGATCGCCGTGGTCGACAGGGCCTTGGACTCCGTTTCCGATATTCGTGCAACCCTTGGCGCCTATCAAAATCGGTTTGAAGCGGTGATTGCCAATCTGTCCAACATGTCGGAAAACACCACTGCCGCTCGCTCGCGCATTGTTGATGCCGACATCGCCACGGAGACGGCCAATTTGACGCGTAATTCCATACTGCAGCAAGCTGGGACCGCCATATTGGCCCAGGCCAATCAGCAACCGCAGATTGCTCTGAAACTATTGCAATAGGTTTAACCCAGGGGTCGTCTCGTCACCCCAAAAACGATGACGGGCTCTTCTTAAGCCTGGTAACACTTTGAGGCATAAAGGGTCCGTCTTCAGGAGGGTTATTCCCTATGCAACGCGCCATCAATATCGGCAATCGGTCCAGAAAAGGAGGAATCTTTGCGAATGTTGCCGTCGGTCTGAGCATGGACAAGGCGGTTGAAGACACCGAAGGGGTTTCCATAGGAACCGCATTGGCGACCCAGATTCGCTTACTCAACCAAACCATGCGCAATGCCAAAAAGGCCATTACGATGACACAGAACGTCGCCCGAGGAGCGACCATCGAAACGGCCAGGGCATTACAAAATACCACCCCATTGGCAATCAAGCCCGCCAATGATTCGGCAACTTACTGTAATCGTCCGGGTATAAACCATGGGGTCATGCAACTACTTCGGGAAATTAACCGTATCGCAGAAGATTTCGAGTGCAACGGTCCTGGCTATAGGAGGAAAAATGGAACCCAACCAATCACAATCGGATCAACCGTTTCAGGTCTCATCAGGGGTGGAACTTCCCGACTGCAATCGAGCATGAGACGAAGCATCCGGGATACAACTCCGGGCAGAGCCTGCCAGGGGAATAGGCCAGGTGAAGAGGATACGGAACCAGCCTCTGACGCAATCACCGAGCCACCAGACCACCGGGACCACATCCGTACAGGTCAAAGCAGAACGATTGAACACGTAAAATAGAGCCGGAACCGGCCAAGTAGCGGCCCCTCCCAAGCCCAAAGGCCTGCGAAGGGGCTGCTGAAAAAGGAGAGAAAGCAATGGAAAGCATCAATGATGTGGCCATGCGGTCAGAGAGAGAGAGCGGTGGCCCCAGCATGAGAACAGTTGCTGGCAAGCCCCTTCAGGGAGCCAGTTACGGAGATGGTTTCGAAACGGAATTATTGCGTGCGGAGGCCAAAGTAGAACCGACACCCCAGGTCGTTGAAGACAATTCCCTGAAAGGTTTGGCAAATGAGATTACCCAGGCATTATCAGGGTTCAAATCTTTGCGCTTGAGCATGGATCGGGAGTTGAACCAGGTGGTCGTGCGGGTGATGGATGCACGTAACGACCACGTCATTCGCCAGATTCCGAGCGAACGCATGTTGGATTTGGTCAAACAGATGCGTGATCTGGAGGGGGTATTGTTAAAAGCGACCGCCTGAAAATTCTGGATACAAGCCCGGGTTCCCACAAACCCGGGCTTGTGTTGTCAGAGATCCCGCCTTTTTCGCTCCCATTGACGGGAAAGGGGAGCGTGACACGCCACCCCACGCAGCAGCAGATTTGAATGCGGAGTTATCCAAGGAATCCAACGACAAGGGGAGCAACAAGGTAATTATTCGTCCTCGTAACTACGAACCACTTTTTCGCGATTTTCCGCCCTGGTTTTGCAACTGATACACTGATCCGTCACCGGTCGGGCTTCAAGACGCCTGAGGCCAATTTCCACACCACACTCCTCGCAGTAACCATAGTCGTTGGCCTCAATGGCCTCCATGGTCCGCTCGATCTTGGAGATCAGCTTGCGCTCCCTGTCCCGCGTCCGCAGCTCAAAGTTACGGTCGGTTTCCAAGGTGGCACGGTCAGCCGGATCGGCAAATGCCGCTTTCTCCTCGGTCATAACCGAAACAGTTTTGGTTGCCTCTTCCAAAAGCTGTTTTTTCCATTCGGCAAGGAGCCGATGGAAGAAGGCCCGTTGTCGGGGCTCCATGTAGGTCTCCTCCTCAGAGGGGCGATAGCCTTGAGGAAGAACGATGTCTGCAATTTTCGTCATGTGAAAAGGTCTCCAATAAAAAGCACGTCCATTCTATTGACCCTTCCCCAATTTGTCAATCAGACAGTGTTGTATGAGAGGCCCTTTCGCAAAATTCCGGGGACCATGGGATGCCAGCGAAGCCTCTTTGATAACACTATACAGGAAAAAACCGGCCATGTCAGAACGCAAAACGGGATGGGATCTGGTTACCGTTGCCAATGGGCCATCATCTCAAGCCGTTATTGTCCGCGCCGGCCAAACCTTTCCAGGATTCAACAGCCCAAGGGGATCAAAAATATTTTTAATCTCTCTTTGCAGATTAAGGCAATTGGCATCCAATTCCCAGGCGATGTAATCCCGTTTTTGTGTCCCGACCCCATGCTCACCCGATAAGGAACCATCCAGATCGAGAACCAGGCGAAACAAACGATCCAAGACTCCGGGTACCCGGGACATGGTTGGCTGATCCTTGGGGTCCACCAAGAGGTTGACGTGTATATTGCCATTACCGGCATGACCAAAATTGATAATGGGAATGCCCGATTCTTTGGAAATGCCTTGCAGCCCGTCCATCAGGGAAGGCAACCTGGAAACCGGAACCACAACATCCTCATTGATGCGCTTTGGAGCCAGTTTTTTTAAAATGGGGGCCAAGGCGCTACGCGCCTCCCAAACCATGACCGCCTCCGGGCCATCCACGGGGGGAGAACAGGATAAAGGATTGAACCTTTTAATTTTTTCAATCATATCATTGGCCAGTTCCTTGAGGCCATGGGCACCTCCAGCCACCTCCAGGAGCAGCATGGCTCGCGCCTCCCCGGGGATATCCAAAGACGTTTCCCGACGCAAGAGATCCAGGGCGGTACCATCCAAAAATTCAATGGCGGAGGGCAACACAGGAGATGACAGCAACTGGACCACGGCGGCGGTTGCCTGTTCAACACTCGAAAAGGAAACGCGGGACAGATAGCGTTGTTCCGGGAGGGATGCCACCTTCAAAACGGCCCGGGTGATCACTGCCAGGGTTCCCTCGGAGCCGGTCAACAAGCGCGTCAGATCGAGACCGACAACACCTTTGGTCGTACGTCCCCCAGTGCGAAGCGTACTGCCATCCATCAGGACGGCATCCAGCCCCAACACCCAATCGCGGGTCACCCCCCAGCGCACCGCGCCCGGACCGGCGGAACACATGGCGATATTGCCCCCAATGCTGCACGCACGGGAAGAGGAGGGATCGGGCGGCCAGAAAAGGGCATACTCTTTCAATTTACTCTGCAAATCGGCATTCACAACACCCGTCTCAACCACAACATAGCGGTCGGGTACGGAAACCTCCAGAATACGGTTCAATCGTTGCAGGGACAAGACGATCCCACCTTGAACCGGCAAGGATCCGCCCACATTCCCAGTACCCGCCCCCCTGGGGGTCACCGGGATGTGATGCTCGGTACACAAACGAAGTACGCCACAGACTTGATCCTGGTTATTCGCCAGAGCAACGGCATCGGGCAACATGCGATAGCCCGTATTGTCCCAGGAATACGCCTCACGATCCGCCAATGAAGTCAGGAAACACTCCGCTCCCAGGAGATCGATCATCTCCTTTGCAACCGACCCGGACAGTTTCGATACCGGGTTCATTTATCCGTCATAGCACCGGCCTTGCGTTCCACCTTGTGTTCCGCAAGGGGGTAGGCCTTACTCTGAATCTCTATATAGGACACAACCTCTCGTACCCCGCTGACATTCTGGGCAATGCCAATGGCCCGATCCCGTTCCGACACCGTTTTGGCCATTCCAGTCAGGAAGACAACGCCCTTGGTGGTTTCGACATGAATATCCAAACCCCGGACCAGTTGGTCGGCCAAGATTCTGATTTTGACCTGGTTGGTAATCCACACATCCTCGGCAATCTCCCCTGCCGTCACATGCTGAACGACCAGTTCGGAGGCCACATCAACCACACCTTCCGTTTTTTTGGCAATGGCAATCGCCTGCCTGATTTCCTCTTTGGAGGATGCGGTACCGGTCAAAAGCACCTTGCCCTTGTAAACCGTGACGTTGACGTTGCCAACCTGGACGGTTTCGCTCTTGACATAGGAGGAGCGGATCTTCCAGGCGATCCAGTTGTCCTCAACAAAGCTTTCCGGCCCACGTCTTTCTGCAACCATGTCCGTAGCAACCAATCCGCTGCCAGCAACCATGGGAACGCACCCTCCCAGGAGCAACGCTGCGGCGACCACGACCATTACTCGCGAAAAAATATCCATGCTGACCCTCTATCGTATCTTTAGGCATCCTGACCCGATGCCGATGTTTGGCCCCAAAGCAGCCGGCACTCCATCCACATTCAAGAACAGCAATTTTCAATGCTTGCTGCAATTAAGGCAAGTCAAAAAATGCATTGGCAGCGTTGCAAACGTCATTTCATGCTCTTTTTTTACCAATACATTCTGTGAATTCACCCCGGCTCAAGGCTTACCATCCGGGACGAAACGCATCTTCAATCCAATCAAGCTGCCAGTTGCGCTCCCTTCTGGCCACCAAAATGACATCAAAACGACAATAACATTCCGCCAGCTCCGGATGTTTTTGCAAGTAGGATTCGGCTGCCAGGATCAAGCGATTTTGCTTAACGCCATGAACGGATTCAGCGATGGTATCCATGGCAACGGTTGGGTGCAGACTTCGGGTACGCACCTCACAAAAGATCAGGTTATCGTCCTTCCTGGCGATGATATCGATTTCCCCCTGGCGGATCGCATAATTTTTTTCAAGGATTTCGAATGCGTGCTTTTTCAGATGCTCGGCAGCCAGAAATTCGCCCTGGCGTCCCAACCAGTGCCGCCAGGAGGTCATAACGATGACTTGAGACGTAGAGCCAATTGATAGATCTGGCTCGCCGGCAGTCCGGTTTGGGCCGCCACCAATCGTGCCGTTTCTTTGACTTTCATTCCACTCTTCAAGGCGACCGTGATCTGATCCGCCACCGAGGCGGCATCCAGAGTTGGTTTGACGACGTCGGCCCCCTCGATAACGATAACCATTTCCCCACGCGGCGGAAATTCTTCAAAGAATACGGCCAAGTCACCAAGACTCCCACGATGCCAGCTCTCATGGATTTTCGTCAACTCCCTTGCCACCACCGCACGTCGCCCTGGACCCAAAACAGCCGCCAAATCTTTCAGGGTGGCACAAAGACGCACCGGGGATTCAAAAAGAAGGATCGTCCGTTCTTCAGAGTGGAATGCCTGGATCATCGCCGACCGCACCCGACCTTTACGCGGCAAAAATCCTTCGAAAACAAATCTATCTATTAAAAAACCGCTGCCGAGAAGCGCCGTTGTAACCGCAGAGGGGCCAGGCAACACAGTAAGCGGCAAAGAGGCCAATACCACCTCCCGGATCAATGGCCCCCCCGGATCACTGATGCCTGGACAGCCCGCATCACTCACCAGGGCAATGGAGCTGCCATCCCGCAGCTGCTGGAGAATCCACGGAATTCTCATAGGACTGTTGTGTTCGGTCAAACTCATTCTGCGCGTGGCGATGTCGTAATGACGACACAAAATACCGCTTAAACGCGTATCCTCCGCCAGGATGCACGAAACCGATTTCAATACCCGTACCGCACGCACGGTCATATCCTCAAGGTTGCCAATCGGGGTCGGAACGATGTACAAAGTGCCTGTGACTGTCTCCAATTGCAATCCTGCCTTCGTGGGAATGTTCATGCGTACTTACAATTGCGTCTGTCCACAGCTCAGAATGCCGGCAGCATCCAGCCTGTCCGTTCTGGCAAGGGGCCTGTTCTGGTTCCTCGTGCTGGCCTCACTGCTGGCCGGGGGCTGCACCACTACCGCGGTCGAAAAAAAAGGGGATCCGGTCGCAAGCAAAGTCCAGGACACGCCCGTCCCGAAAGCCCGAATAGTGGACAAATCCCTCAAACCCGAGGACATGATCGCAGAGGCTCGGGGACTTGTCGAGAAAAACAGACTCGAAGCCGCCATCACCCTTTACCAACGCATCATTGACGACTTCGGCCAAACACCCCAGGCCAATGAAGCCCGTTATCGCCTGGGAAATCACCTGATGCTCCAGGGGCAATCGGACCAGGCATGGACACTGTTTTCGGAAGCCGGTTCCCGACCGGATCACCCCTTTTCTTGGGAAAGTTTGATACTCGCCGGGGATATTCAAGCACAACGCGGTGATTGGGCGGGAGCCTGGATGCAGTGGATCAAAGTGGCTTGGTCACCGGCATCCCAGAAACAGGGTGCCACGGCTTGGCAGCGTTTAATCAAAAGCTACGCCCAATACGGCAACGCCGAAAACACCCAGCGGTTGTTTCAAATACTGCCCCCCGGTCAATTAAGCCAGGATCAGGCCCGCATCACGCTGGCAACCATTGATCAGATTGACACGGAAAGGTTGAAACAGCTCCACGCCCTGCAACCACCCAATTCGGCACTGGCACCCTTGTTTGCCTTGATCCTGGGTGACCGTCAATACCAGGAAGGGGGTACTGGCGCGCAAGGGGCCAAGGATTATTGGCAGTCGGCCCGGGCTAGCGATGTGACCTCGCAAGAGGCCCAACGTCGCTTGACACCTGGCGAAAACAAGCAAGGATTGATCGTCGGTCTGCTCCTCCCTTTGAGTGGGGAACATGAAAATCTTGGAAAAAACCTCCTGAAGGCCGCAAAAAAGGCTTTGCGTGATTATCCCGACACCAAAATCATTCTCAAAGTCAGCGACAGTCACGGCAAAGCGGACGAAGCCAAGCGTGCCATGGAACAGTTTCACACCGAGGGGGTCGGTGCCGTCATTGGGCCGGTCTTCCACGATGAAGCCAAAGCCGCTGCTGAAGTGGCGGTACGTTACAACATGCCGACGATCACTTTGAATCCACGAGCCGATGTCAGTCGTCCCGGCACCAACGTCTTCCAAAACGCCTTCATTCCTGAAAATGAAGGCCAGTTCATGGCCAGGGTGGCCATCGAAGAAAAAAAATTACATCGATTTGTGGTGCTGGCCCCTGAGTCCGAATATGGACACCTCCTGACCCAAGCCTTTTCGGATGCTGTGCAAAAATTGGGGGGCACCATTGTCCGCGTCACATTCTTTCCGCCGGGTACCAACGATTTTTCACCCTGGATCAAAGCACTGCTCAATGCCGACCCCAAAGATCCCAACAGCGCGCCCCCTTCAGGCAAGAATTCAGGCGCAATGGCATCGGTCGACTTTGACGGTTTGTTCCTGCCGGCCAACGCCCAGGAAGTCCGCCTCATTCTGCCACAAACCGCCTTCTTCAAGTTGCGTCAACCTTCTGTCACTTTCCTGGGGACATCGTTGTGGAACAAGCCCGAGCTGCTCAAGGAAGGCACCGATTCCCTCCAGGGGGCCTATTTTTGCGATATTGACGAAACAGCGCGCAATCGTTTCAATACATCGTTCCAGCAAGCATGGAAAGAAACACCTTCCACCCTGGATATGCTGGCTTATGATTCGATCGCCCTGATTGCCCAGGCTTTGCGGGTGGAACGCATGTCCGGCCAGCCTTGGACTCAAGCCCTGAAAGGGGGACAGCGCATCTATGGTGCGGCAGGGGTGGTCTATTTTGACGATGCGGGACAAAGTCGCAGGAATTATTCCCTTTACCGTATTGAAGGAAATGGTCCGAAAAGGTTGGATCCCCCTGCATGGCAGGACCAAACCGTCCCGGGTATCGTTGCCGACGATAAAGGTCCCATGGCTCCGGGTCCAACCAACAGGGGAATGGTCAATTCCGTCGGGCAAACACCTGGGGATGACCGCGGCAATACCCTGCCCAATGCAGGGGGAATCAGACCAACCTATTTTTGAACGTTTGGCATATCTTTTCCATGACCAAGCATTAGAAATATGTCATGATGGCGGTGGTGGCAAGTAGGGGGCTCTTCAGGCAACCTGGGACCACCTTGGTATTCTAGCGGGATGGGGTGGCTCCATGAAATGCCTCATAGTTGATGACCAAATAGAAAACAGGCTGGTTTTGGCCAAGGTGATGGATCCCTACGCCCAATGCGACCAGGCTGTGGACGGAGCGGAAGCGGTTGAGTTGTTCGCCATGCACCTGCGGGAAGGCCAACCCTATGACTTGGTTCTCATGGATATCATGATGCCTGTCATGGACGGACAGGAAGCCCTGCGCAAAATGCGTGAGCTCGAAGATGAAGCTGGCATACTCCAGGAAAACCAGTCGGCAATCGTCATGGTGACGGCTGTGGATGCCACCTCGGAGATGAAACGGGCTTTCGAGGAGGGACGCTGTACCGGATATATCAACAAGCCCATCAGTCGCGGCAAAATCCTGGTCAAACTGAGTGAACTCGGTGTCAGTCCCAAAGTATGGTGGTAATCGTCGGCCCCGTCATGCCCGCCGACACTCCGGAATCTCCCAACATCATTCCACGGTGACACTTTTGGCCAAGTTGCGCGGCTGATCCACGTCGGTACCTTTGAGTACCGCGATGTGGTACGCCAAGAGCTGTAACGGCACCACATATAAAATAGGGGCGGTCATCTCGCCACAGGGACCCATGGGGATCAAATCATCCACCCGATCTTCATGGCGCTGCTCTTCGGGGTGACCCTGGGTGATCACGACCAAACGCCCTCCCCGTGCCCGAGCCTCTTCCAAATTGCTCACCACCTTTTCAAACAAATGATCCTGCGGGGCCACGACCACAACCGGCAACTCCTCATCGATCAAGGCAATAGGCCCGTGTTTCATCTCCCCGGCGGCATACCCTTCGGCATGAATGTAGGATATCTCCTTCAGCTTCAGGGCACCCTCCAACGCAATGGGATAACAAGAGCCCCGACCGAGAAAAAGAAACCCCTGGGCATACATCAACTTTTGCGCCAACAGTTGAATATCCCTGTCCCGCACCAAAACCTGCTCCATCAATGCCGGAATCTGCATCAATTCTTCCACCAGTTCTTTTTCACGCTCACGGGAAAGACGGCCATTGGCCCGACCGCAAGCGATCGCCAAACAGGCCAACACCAATAATTGCGTTGTAAATGCCTTGGTCGAAGCCACACCGATTTCCGGACCCGCCTGGGTATAAAGAACCCCGTCTGATTCCCGCGCTATGGTGGATTCGGGCACATTGACAATGCCCAATACCTTCTGTCCCACCTGTTTGCCATATCGCATGGCGGCAATGGTATCGGCGGTTTCGCCACTCTGCGAAATAACAACCATCATGGAACCCGGGAGATTGGGTGGCTCCCGATAGCGGTATTCCGAAGCAATTTCGACCCCAACTGGAATTTTAGCCAGTTTTTCAATCCAATAACGCGCCACCATGCCCGCATGAAGCGATGTTCCACACGCCACGATACTTAAAAACGTGATTTGCGATAAATCAATCCTCTCCACCAGGGTCGCCACATCCACCGTACGTTGATAGGGATGGATAAGGCCCTTGAGCGTCTCTCCGAGTACGGAAGGCTGTTCAAAAATTTCTTTTTGCATATAATGGCGGTACGGCCACTTATCGGCGGTATCGGCATTGACGCGAGAATGCTTGACGGGGCGGGCCAGGGGCTGACCGGAAAGATCGGTAATCTCGACCTCCTTGCGCCCAATGGAAACAAAATCGTCATCCTCAAGAAAGATCATCCGCCTGGTATAAGGAACCAATGGTTGGGCGTCCGAAGCCAAGAAATGCTCCCCCTCTCCCAGCCCGATGATCAAGGGCGAGCCGCGGCGAGCGGCAAACATTCTGTCCTCGACCCCTTCTATCAAGATGCCCAAGGCAAATGCCCCTTCTAGAAAGCGAATGGCTTGCCGGGCAGCATCCTGCGGACTCAAACCTTTTCTAAGTTCCCGCTCCACCAAATGCGGTATGACTTCGGTATCGGTATCGGATTGAAATACAACACCCTCATTGGACAACTCTTTGCGCAAACTGCGGTAATTCTCAATGATACCATTATGGACCACCACCACACGCTCTGATCGATGGGGATGGGCATTGGTTTCCGTAGGTGCCCCATGGGTGGCCCAACGGGTATGACCGATCCCCAGGTAACCCGTCAGAGGCTTGAGCTTGATCAGATTTTCCAGGTTAAGCAATTTACCTTCCGAGCGTCTGATATCGATTCGACCATCGTGACCGACAGCAACACCGGCTGAATCGTACCCACGGTATTCCAAACGTCGCAGTCCCTCCAGAAGCACTGGAGTGGCGTTACGCTCGCCTATGATGCCGATGATACCACACACAACCGTTAACCCCTTACCAAGTGTCCATGCAACCCACAGTGCGTCCCTACGTCAACCGGGGATGGCAGGGATCAATGATTATTTTCAGGTTTTTTTCTTCCGCTCGTGCCAATCAGGGATATGTTTTTGCGGGCTGCGCGTAATGGCCAAGGCACCTTCCGGTACATCTTTGGATGCCGAAGTACCCGCAGCGAGTACGGCATTTTTACCGATGCGCACTGGGGCGATCAATTGGGTGTCGGAACCAATGAACACGCCATCTTCAATCACTGTTTTATGTTTATTCACACCGTCATAGTTGCACGTAATGGTTCCAGCGCCAATATTGACCTTGCGTCCGATATCGGCATCGCCAATATAAGAAAGATGGCTGACCTTGGAACCCGCACCGATTCGCGATTTTTTTATTTCACAAAAATTACCAACTTTGGATCCTTGTTCCAATACCGTCCCGGGCCGCAAACGTGCGAATGGACCAACACTACTCTGACCCGCAATCTCAGCCCCATTCACATGGCTGAACGCTTCAATATGCACATCCGACCCGATCTGACACTTTTCCAAACAGCAGAAAGGCCCAATCTGACAATTGGCACCAATGGCAACGCTTGGCCCCAGCACACAATGGGGCGCAATGATGGTGTCGCGCCCGATTTCGGCGTCAGCCGCCACCCAGCAGGAACCGGGGTCGGTAAACGTCACGCCTTTGGCCATCAGTTCCGCCACCTTGCGGGCACGAAACACCGACTCGGCGCGAGCCAATTGGCTCCGATCGTTGATCCCCCCCAAGGATTCATAATCTTCATGGTGGATCACCGCGACACCACCTTCTCCAATGGCCATGGCGACGATGTCGGGGAGGTAGTATTCACGCTGAGCGTTGTTGTTACCGATCCGGTTAACCCACCCCGCCAAACAGGATAGCGCCACCAGATAAACACCGGAATTGATTTCACGAATGGTGCGGACCACCGCACTGGCGTCGCGTTCCTCGACAACCGCACGCACCCGCCCATCAGCCCCCCTGACGATGCGCCCATAACCGGTCGGATCGGGCAACGTTGTACTCAACAACGTCAATCGCTCCCCCCCCTGACGATGCGCATTGACCAGGAGTTGCAATATTTCCGAACGAATCAAAGGGACATCCCCTGCCAGGATCAACAGGTCACCCGTACAATCCTGCAACAGCGGCAGGGCGCAACGGACGGCATCCCCGGTGCCGAGCTGCCTTTCTTGATGCACCCAGGTTATGGCCTGCCCCGCAAAATATTCCTGCACCTGCTGGGCACCATATCCCGTCACCACCAATATTTTTTCAGGATTCAGTCTTTGTGCGGCATTGACCACATGCTGCACAATGGGCGACCATGCCAACTCATGCAGCACCTTGGGGCGATCCGAACACATCCTGGTCCCCTGTCCAGCGGCAAGAATCAGAACGGTCAATCCAACCATGGGTCACCGAACTCTTTCTCAGTGTTCACAAAATGAGGAGACAAATCCGCACCGTACCCGACATCAATTCGGCAACTGGGCAATCTGCTGACATATTTTGGCGAAGTCGCGACGTTTGGACCATGTCACGGCCTCAAGACCATCCTGGGGCAACCCCGCCAAGCGCGCCGTTGCCTCCTTCTCCTCACGCACGGCGTCTTCGGGATTGATCTGGTTTTTTTCCAAGGCCCGTTGTACCAACACGGTTACCCGGTCGTTGGTAACTTCGACATAGCCACTACTCAAAGCAACATGTTGCTCCGCCCCTTCCCCCGGCATGGTGATCGTCAACTCCCCTGCGGTCAGCAATGATACAAAGGGGGTATGCCCGGGCAACACACCAAACCGACCATCCTTGCCAGGAGCCGAAACATATGACGCTTTCCCTGAGATCACGAGTCTCTCAGGCGTCACCACATCCAGTTGAAAGGTAGCAGCCATGGCGTTACCGCTCCCCTACTGGGACAGCACCTTGGCCTTGGCCAAGGCATCGTCGATGGTTCCCACCATGTAAAAAGCCGCCTCCGGTACACTGTCATGACGACCTTCGAGGATTTCCTTGAAACCGCGAATGGTCTCCGCCAGGGGCACCAACACCCCTTTTTGTCCGGTGAAAGCCTCGGCAACGTGAAACGCCTGCGACAGGAAGCGTTGAATTTTGCGCGCACGCGACACCGTCAGCTTATCCTGCTCGGAAAGTTCGTCCATCCCCAGAATGGCAATGATATCCTGCAACGACTTGTAGGTTTGCAACACTTCCTGCACCTGACGCGCCACGCTGTAATGCTCCTGACCCACAACCTGGGGATCAAGAATACGTGATGTCGAGTCGAGGGGGTCCACAGCCGGATAGATCCCCATCTCAGCAATTTGCCGCGACAACACGGTCGTGGCATCCAGATGCGAAAATGCGGTCGCCGGGGCCGGGTCCGTCAAGTCATCGGCCGGGACATAGATCGCCTGCACCGAGGTGATGGAACCGGACTTGGTGGATGTGATACGCTCCTGCAACGCCCCCATGTCGGTCGCCAGAGTCGGCTGATACCCCACTGCGGAGGGAATCCGCCCCAAAAGTGCCGACACCTCGGAGCCCGCCTGCGTGAAACGGAAAATATTATCGATAAAAAGCAACACATCCTGGTTTTGCACGTCGCGAAAATATTCCGCCACCGTCAATCCCGTCAAGGCCACCCGGGCACGCGCTCCCGGAGGTTCGTTCATTTGCCCATAGACCAGGGAAGTTTTGGAATTCCTGAAATCTTTCGGATCGATCACCTTGGAGTCAATCATTTCGTGGTACAGATCGTTACCCTCACGGGTCCGCTCACCCACTCCGGCAAACACCGAAAACCCACCATGGGCCTGCGCAACGTTGTTGATCAATTCCATGATCAAAACGGTCTTACCCACCCCCGCCCCACCAAACAGTCCAATCTTGCCACCCTTGGCATAAGGGGCCAGCAAGTCCACAACTTTAATACCCGTTTGCAAAATTTCTGACTCGGTGGACTGGGAGGCGAAATCGGGTGCCGGTCGGTGCAACGGCAGAAAGTCCTCGGTCTTGATCTCGCCCAATTCGTCGATGGGATCCCCCACAACGTCCATGATTCTCCCCAGAGTGGGATTGCCCACCGGAATCATGATGGGCTGGCCGGTATCGACCACCTCATCGCCGCGAACCATGCCATCGGTACTTTGCATGGAGATGGTCCGAACGGTACCTTCACCAATGTGCTGCGCCACCTCCAGGACCAAGCGCGGCTTTCCTTCACGATGCATGTGCAAGGCGTTGAGAATGGCCGGAAGTTCGCCATCAAACCGCACATCCACCACCGGCCCAATCACCTGAATCACCCGTCCCACGCTCTTACTCATCGGTAAAGACTCCATCCACTGGCTGGATTATTCTAGAAACCTGGCCCCGGCATCGCGCCTCGGCACCAACCCACCTTATCGGACCAACCGCCCCTCGCAAGATCCGGCCAACACGGCAAGCCCGGCCTTAACACCGACCCGACCCCTCAACGGGCTAGCCCTTGAGAGACTCGGCACCACCGATGATTTCCATCAGCTCCGTGGTAATGGCAGCCTGACGGGTTCGGTTGTATTTGATGCCCAACTTACGAATCATATCCCCCGCATTGCGCACCGCATTGTCCATGGCTGTCATACGGGCCCCCTGCTCCGAGGCATCCGACTCCACCAGGGCGTGAAATACCTGCACCGAAACGCCATGGGGCAAGAGTTCGGCCAGGACATCGCTTTCCTCCGGTTCATACTCCGGGGCACCACCGCGAACCTCTTCCAGGGTGTCAACAGTCATGGGAATGACCTGTTTCCAGGTCAACTCGATGGAAAGGGCCGATTTGAAGGTATTGTAAACGAGGATGCAAACATCAAACTCGCCATTGGCGAAATCGGCCAACAGGTGCGATGTGACAACCGCATCCGCCCGTTCAAAAGTCAGGTTTTTGGTCAACCCGGTGTGGACCCGGCGCACACGGGACTTGAGTTGCCGCTTGAGGACATCGTGCCCCTTGCGACCCACACAGGTCACCGTGACGGTATGACCACTCTCTTCAAGGGATGCAACCTTGGAACGCACGGCGCGGATGACCGCACTGTTGAAGCTGCCGCAGAGACCCCGGTCGGCGGTGAACATGACCAACTCCACCCGCCTACCCGTGGCCGGCACCATCAACGCCGGGCCGAACTGGGGATCAATCTGTGCGGCCAGGGCGCCTATCATCCGGCGAATATGCTGGCTGTAGGGACGCGCCGACTGTGCCCGTTCCTGAGAGCGACGCAGTTTGGCCGCGGAGACCATTTTCATCGCCTTGGTGATCTGTCTGGTGTTCTTGACCGAGCGAATCCGGTTGCGCAGGCTCTTCAGATTGGCCATCGTTCAGGCTTCCCGGTCAGCTGGTGGTGTGCATGAGAGCCTCGGACATCTCACGCTCTTGCTGGGTCAGCGGTTTTTCCGCCCCCTCCGCATTTTCAAACTTGGCAATAAACGCCGTCAAGAGACTTTTGAGTTTCGCCTCGGTGGCCTCGGTTATCTTCTCCTCCTTGCGGATGGTCTCCAGGACATCCGCGTGCCCAACCTGCATGTGTTCGAGTATTTTGTCCTCCAACACCGAGATATCCGCCACGGGGATATTGTCCAGCAGACCACGCGTCCCCGCGAACAAGACCACCGCTTGTTGCTCCATCGAGAGGGGATTGTACTGCGCCTGCTTCAGCAACAGCATCAACCGCTCACCACGGTGCAACAGCTTTTGCGTGGAGGCATCCAGGTCTGAGCCGAACTGGGCGAAAGCGGCCATTTCCCGGAACTGCGCCAGATCCAGCCGCAAGGTACCGGCCACCTGCTTGGTTGCCTTGACTTGCGCCGCACCACCCACCCGGGAGACGGAAAGACCAACCGAAATGGCGGGTCGCATACCAGAGTAGAACAGCTCCGATTCCAAAAAGATTTGACCATCGGTAATGGAAATCACGTTGGTCGGGATATAGGCGGAGACATCGCCGCCTTGTGTTTCGATAATGGGGAGCGCCGTCAAGGAGCCGCCACCGAGGGCATCGCTCAACTTGGCAGCCCGCTCCAGAAGACGCGAATGGAGATAGAACACATCGCCCGGATAGGCTTCACGGCCAGGGGGACGACGCAGGACCAGGGACATTTGCCGATAGGCGACCGCCTGCTTGGACAAATCATCGTACACGATCAACGCATGCATGCCGTTATCGCGAAAATATTCCCCCATGGAACAACCGCTGTAGGGAGCCAGGAATTGCATCGGCGCCGGGTCGGAAGCGGTTGCCGCCACCACGGTGGTATAGGCCATGGCGCCGTGATCTTCCAAAATTTTGACCACCTTGGCCACCGTGGAACGCTTTTGGCCGATAGCGACATAAACGCAGTACACCGGTTTATCGGTCTGGTGGGTACGTTTTTGGTTGATGATGGTATCCACGGCCACCGCCGTTTTACCGGTCTGACGGTCACCGATGATCAATTCCCGTTGACCCCGACCGATGGGAACCAGGGCATCCAGTGCCTTCAAGCCGGTGTAGAGAGGTTCATGGACCGATTTGCGCGACACGATACCCGGCGCGATCAATTCCACTAGGCGCGACTCTTTGGCGCCGATGGCACCCTTGCCGTCGATGGGAAGACCGAGACCATCCACCACACGACCGAGAAGTTCCTTGCCAACCGGAACCTCGACGATGCGTCCGGTCCGTTTGACGGTGGAACCTTCCTTGATGCCAGTGTCACTACCGAAGATCACCGCCCCGACATTATCTTCTTCCAGATTCAGGGCCATTCCTTGAGTACCGTCCGCGAAGGCGATCAACTCACCAGCCATCACGCGATCCAGGCCGTAGATGCGGGCTATGCCGTCCCCAACGGCAATGACCTGCCCAACCTCCGAGACCTCCACCTCCTTGCCGAAGTTGGCAATCTCTTTCTTGATAATCTCGCTTATTTCGGCAATGCTGATCTGCATCGAATCACCCTCTCAATTGCGCTTTCAATCGATTCAATTGGCCGCGCACGGAATAATCCATCATAACGCTGCCAATCCGCACGATCATGCCACCCAGCAACTCCGGCCCCAGCTTGAAATCAAGGCGGACATCCTTGCCGGTTTTTGCGGAAAGGACTTTAACCAATCGTTCCTCTTGAGCCTTGGCCAAGGATTTGGGAGCCAAAACCTGAACCGTAACCGCACCACTCTGTTTTTCGACGATCCGACCGTAGGCAGCGACAATATCGTTCAACAAGAGCATTCGTCTCTTGTGAATCAGCAGCCCGAGAAAATGACGTGTCAAAGGATCGGTTTCTCTCTTGGCAACACAAATTTCGACCAGTTTCATTTGTCGATCACGGGAAAACATCGGATTGGCCAGCAGGTCACCAAATTCCGGCGTTTCCTTGACAACGGACTGGAACTCGACGAGATCAGTCCCGATTTTCTTCAGCAGACCACTGTCCTGAGCCAGGTCAGCCAGTGCCGAAGCGTATCGTTTGGCCAGAGTGCTTGCATGCACGTTAGGAAAACCCCTGGAAATCCAAAGTTGACGAACCCCGGGAGGAGAACAACGCCAGAGGAGCCAACGATACGGGCGATACCGGCACCAAAAATGGATTGGACCATGCGCCCCGCCAACTCAACCTTTTCCTCCGACAACGCTTATCCCTTAGCATATTTCTTCCGCCAGGATCAATGTTCCTTCTCCATTTTGTGTTTTTTTGCATGGCGAATTCCCTGGGTACGGAACATGTACACGTCCTACGGCAGCATGCTGGGCCAGACGCGCCTGAGCATTTCGATTGTTACCGCCCCGGCACGCACGATTCTGGGCACTTCTTCATCCAATGCAACAATCGTGGAGGGGAGTGAACCCGTTGGGCAACGCCCATCCATGATGCAGCCGATCCGGGAACCAAAGCACTCCCGAACCCGGGTACCGGTTGTCAGGGGGGGTGAGCCGGAAAGGTTGGCACTGGTGGAAACCAGCGGTTTTCCCCAAACACCCAGCAATGCCGCCACATGGGGCGATGAAGAGTGCCGTACTGCGACACTACCGCGCCCTCCGGTCACCCAATCGGGCACACTTGGTCGCGCAGGCATGATCAAGGTTAACGGTCCCGGCCAAAAATGCTCCATGAAGGTTTGCGCCAATGGCGAGGGGGATGCGACGATCTCCGACAGATCCGCCCGATCCTTGATAAGGAGAATAAAGCCTTTGGACTCCTGCCGCCCTTTCAGGGCCAGGATTTTCTCCAATGCCGGAAAAGAAAACGGATCCGCCGCCAAACCGTATACCGTCTCCGTCGGGTGGGCGATCACCTGACCATTCCGCAAAGCCCGAAGCCCTTCCTGAAGCTCCCTGTCGGAGGGTAAGAGATCACTGTTGGGAGAGAATGCTCTCATGGACCCATCAATCTTGACTTACGCTGACAATGCCTTATCGGAGGGCAAGAACCCCTCGAAAATAACCGCATCACTGAGTTTTTGCGCTGCATGATACCCTTCAAGGGATCGGGCGGTCCACGCCACGACCGGCAGACCACGGGATCGAAGCCATCGTGGTGCAAACCCACCCAAACGTTGAATAAAACACCCTATGAAATGGGGCCTGGCCCCGGGGGCGTGCCAAAAAGTGCGCATCCCCACGGAAGCCCACAAACCCGCATCCCATTCCAAAACACCACCGTTCAAACCACGGGTCACGTGCGGATGGTGTCGGGCAAACCAGGCGATAACGCCCGCGTGAAACGACAAGGCAGCCCAAGGACCAGGATGCCTCTTGGCAACGTTTAGAACGGCTTCGGCAGCCTCGAAAGACGCATCCTTGATCTCTATCAATACCCCCACCTTGTCGTGAATCAACTCCAAAACTTCCGCCAGCAAGGGTGGAGGTTCGTTGTTCATACTCAGTCTTAAACGACGATAGTGCCCGGTAGACAAGGAAGCGATCAATCCCTCCTCCCCGGTCATGCGCTTCAGCGTGGGATCGTGAAAAACCGCCAACTGGCCGTCAGCCAGAAGACGCACATCCAATTCCATGGCAAATCCGTGATCAACGGCACGCTGAAAAGCAGCCATACTGTTTTCCGGGATACCCGCCCCGGGATCGAACAATCCCCGATGGGCAATGGGTCGTTCCATGACCCATCGGTGTCGGTCGGATGGAGCCGGATGCCGCAGCCAACCCAGCGCATTATCATCACTCATGCACCCGGCTCGTAGCCAAGATTGGCCGCCAAAATACGTTCCGCTGCCGTCGTAGAAATCCCCTTGCGGCGGGCATAATCGGCGACCTGATCCGCCATAACCCATCCCACATGAAAATAACGCGCCTGGGAATGGGCGAACAGATAACCACATACAGAAGCCGGGGGATGCATCGCTTGACTCTCGGTCAAGCGGATACCGATGGACTCAGTCACTTTAAGAACATCAAACAAAGTCACTTTTTCACTGTGATCCGGGCACGATGGATAGCCGGGTGCCGGGCGAATCCCCTGATATTTTTCGGCAAGGATCTCTTTCTGCGACAAATCTTCATGGGCCGCATAGCCCCAATGGTTGCGCCTGATATCCCAATGCAACCATTCGGCAAAGGCCTCGGTGAGACGGTCCGCCAAAGCCTTGACCATGATCACGGCATAATCATCCTTCTGCCGCTCCAATTCCATGACCAGATCATCCAATCCCAGGCCGGCGGTCACCGCGAACAAACCCAACCAATCACACCCCCCCAATCGTTGCGGTCGCACAAAATCGGACAGGGCGTACTGTGGCTTGCCGTCCGGTTTCTCCCCCTGTTGCCGCAGGCTGTGAAACACCCCCAACACCCCTCCCCCCTCCGGGCGATCATAAATCACGATATCATCCGCATCGGTCGCATGGGCTGGAAAGAGACCGAAAACACCCTTGGCGGTGACGGATTTTTCACGAATCATGCGGTTAAGCCAGGTTTGCGCATCGTGGAAAAGCCGTCGCGCCGTACCACCCGACTCGGGATCATCCAAAATTTCCGGGTAGCGTCCCTTCATCTCCCAGGTATGGAAAAAAGGGCTCCAGTCGATCCAATCCTTCAACACCGCCAAGTCCATATCAGCGACAACCTGAATACCCGTTCGCTTGGGAACAACGGGCGAATCGTGCGCCCAATCGATGGGCAATCGCGCCTTGCGGGCCTCATCCAAGGGAACCCAAGGGGTTTTGCGTTGCAGATGCCGGGCGCGCAGCCGTTCCTGATCCGCGTGCAAGGTGGCAACAAAAGGCTTCCGCCCTTCGGGATTGAGCAACTGAGACACCACCCCAACCGCCCGCGAGGCATCCTTGACGTGTACCACAGGTCCGGAATACCCCGGGGCGATTTTCACCGCGGTATGGAGCGCCGAAGTCGTGGCCCCCCCGATCAGCAAGGGAACCGTCAACTGTCGTCGCGCCATTTCCTGAGCAATTCTCGCCATATACTCCAACGATGGCGTAATTAATCCGGACAGGCCGATAATCCCCACCTCATGAGTTACAGCCTCTTCCAGGATTTTTTCCATGGGGACCATGACACCCAGATCGATGACCTCAAAATTGTTACATTGCAAAACCACCTTGACAATATTTTTGCCAATGTCGTGAACATCGCCCTGGACGGTTGCCAAAAGAATACGATTTTGCCGCGTCGCGTCCTGGGGTTTTTTGGCAGCCTCGATGTAAGGCACCAACCAAGCCACCGCTTTTTTCATCACCCGGGCACTCTTGACCACCTGGGGAAGGAACATGCGTCCCGAACCAAACAATTCCCCAACCCGATTCATCCCCTCCATCAAAGGGCCTTCCACCACGTCCAGGGGATGTGATGCGGCCAGCCGCGCCTCTTCCACATCGGCATCGATATACTCAGTCACCCCCTTGACCATGGCATGGATCAAACGTTGCGCCACCGGCTCCTGCCGCCATTGCGCATCCCGGGTATCGCCCTTGGCCTCCCCCGATTCCCGATACCGCTCGGCCACCGCCAACAATCTTTCCGTCGCCAGGGGATCGGTATTTTGAATCACATCTTCCAACAACACCCGCAACTCCCCGGGAATGGCTTCATAGACCGCCAGTTGGCCGGGATTGACAATACCCATGTCGAGACCGGCCTTGATCGCATGATATAGGAATACGGCATGCATCCCCTCTCGAATACGTTCAAAGCCCCGGAAGGAAAACGAAACATTGCTGATGCCACCACTGGTCAGGGCGCCGGGTAAATGGGTTTTGATCCAGGCGACCGTGTCGATAAAGTCCAAAGCGTAGGCATTGTGTTCCTCAATACCGGTCGCCACGGCAAACACATTGGCATCAAAAATAATATCACTGGGATAAAATCCGACCCGGGTCACCAAAAGGTCATAAGCCCGTTTGCAGATGGCGCGGCGACGCTCCCGGGAATCGGCCTGTCCCTGTTCATCGAACGCCATCACCAATACGGCCGCACCATGGCACCTGGCCTGGCTTGCTTTGGCAAGAAACGCCTCTTCGCCCTCTTTCAGGCTGATGGAATTGACGATTCCCTTGCCTTGAAGGCAACGCAGTCCCGCCAGCAACACCTCCCAATCAGAGGAATCCAACATGATGGGTACCCGACTGATATCGGGCTCGGCGGCCACCAGATTGATAAACCGGACCATGGATTCCCGGGCATTCAACATGGGGTCATCCATGTTGATATCAATGACATTGGCCCCGTCCTCGACCTGTTGCCGGGCTATGGCGAGCGCCTCTTCAAACGCCTCTTCCCGAATCAAACGGGCAAAACGACGCGATCCCGATACATTGGTCCGCTCACCGACATTGACGAACAACGAGCCGGGGCTGATGGTAAACGCTTCCAGGCCGCTCAAACGACACTGGTGCTTTCTGGCCGGGGGAATCCTCGGGGGAATCCCCTGAACCGCATCGGCGATGGCTCGAATATGATCGGGAGTCGTACCACAACACCCCCCGACAATATTGACCCATCCCGACTCGGCGAATTCCTTGACCTTGGCGGCCATTTTAAGGGGCGTTTCGTCGTACGCGCCCAACTCATTGGGTAATCCCGCATTGGGGTGAACCGAAACGAACCGTTCACACAAACCAGACAATTCCTGGACGTGCGGACGTAATTGTTCCGCCCCCAGGGCACAATTAAAGCCCATGGACAACGGTTCGGCATGGGCCACCGAATTCCAAAAGGCCTCAACCGTCTGACCTGTCAGGGTCCGCCCGGAACCATCGGTGAGGGTGCCGGAAATCAGGATGGGAAGCGCCGCATCACGGTTATCATTGAACTCCATGAGCGCCAAAAGGGCCGCCTTGGCGTTCAACGCATCGAAAATGGTTTCAACCATGATCACATCCACGCCCCCATCGACCAAGCCACGAATGGATTCGGCATAGGCATCCCGCAACTCTACAAAGGATATATTGCGGAAACCGGGATTGTTTACATCCGGGGAAATGGAGGCGGTTCGATTGGTGGGTCCCAGAATACCAACCACCAAGTGAGGATCCCCCCCGTGCGTCGCTTCAAAATGGTGGCACACCTCCCTCGCCAGCCGCGCCCCCTCCCGATTGATTTCATAGGCCAGATCCGCCATGCCATAGTCGGCCATGGAAACCGCATTGGCATTGAAGGTATTGGTGGAGATGAGGTCGGCACCCGCCTCCAGGTAACTGCGATGAATTTCCCGGATCACTTCCGGCTGGGTCAAGGATAACAAATCATTGTTACCCTTCAGATCGACCGGATGATTGGCAAAGCGTGAAGCGCGAAAATCCTGTTCACTCAAACAACGCCGTTGAATCATCGTCCCCATGGCACCGTCCAGAACAAGGATACGCCGTTCCAGCGCCCCTTTCAGCCAACGGATACGTTCACCTGTGACCGTCATTACAGAACTCTCCTGTCAAGTTGTTCCTCATTAAGCCCTCATGCAACCGTGCATCCTCGTCAAGACAGTCCAATTTGGACACCGGTCGGGGATCATTCTTCATCATACCAAACTTTTTTGCAAAGAAGCTCTGGCGGGATGATTTTGAACAGGCTATAATGCCCCCCTTTGGATATTAAAGATACTCAGGAACCCCTCACGCATCCGCAAGGTTCCTGGCGGGTGTCAATCGATGTGCATCAAGAAAAGGAGAACCGCGGAATGCGACTGCCCCTTATTCTAGCGTCTCTGCTGGTTCTGTCGACCCCATGGGGAGCCGTACAGGCCGGTGAAATGTTCAAAAGTGGACCGTTTACAGTTCGCAAGGTGGACAACACCTGCAAGCTTGAAATCCAACTGCACGAAAATGATCGGCAACCCGCTGCCATTATTGCCTTGTTTCCAGCCGACGACTACTACGGCGAACTGTTTACCGAAAAACCGCGCATTGGTTTAGCCCACGAAAAAATCTCCATTAAATTCGATAATGACAAAGCCCGCGATATTCCTTTCGTCAAAGATGCCGCTGCCAAGGACAACAACTGGCGTTGGCAATACCTTGAAAACACCGAGGGCATACTCGACAATTTGGCCAGGAAAACCAAGATGCACGTGGAATTTTCCAATGGCAAGCAAAATTTCAGTTACACGGTGGTCCTGAAAGGATCAGGCAAGGCTGTCAAATCGGTAAAAATGTGCAAATAGAAGGGTTCGGTCAATCCACCCCATACTGTTTGCGATATTCAAGGATTGCCGGCAGGTGGCCACGATGTTCAGCATCTCCAGCAAGCAAATGGACTAGGTCATCCAGCCGGGCGATGGCAATGACTGGCACCCCGTACGTATCTTCCACCTGCTGAACGGCACTACGGCTGTCGCTGCCGCTGCGCTCTTGCCTGTCCAGGGCGACAATGACACCCGATAATTCAGCCTTGGCGGCCTTGATCCAGTTCGCCGATTCGCCAACGGAAGTGCCGGCACTGATCACGTCATCCACGACCAATACCCGACCGGTCAAAGGGGAACCGATCATCTGACCACCTTCACCATGGTCTTTGGCTTCCTTGCGATTGAACGCGATGGGAATATCCAAACCATAATAACGAGACAACGCCGAAGCGGTTGTTGTCGCCAAAGCAATCCCCTTGTAGGCTGGACCGAACAGCATGGAATAATTCAACGTATGGTTCTGGATGGTTTCTGCGTAAAAACGCCCGAGGGCTTCCAGCTTGGCCCCGGTGTTAAACAGACCGGCATCAAAAAAATAGGGGGATTCCCGCCCCGCTTTGGTGGTAAACCGCCCAAAACGCAAGACTTGGCTCTCGAGGGCAAAGTTTAAAAATGCATGCGAAAGTTCCCGGGAATGACTATTCATGGCACTTGAAAGATCCAAAATTGAGGGAGACATCGATTTGACCACACCGGAAAAAAGCAACTCTGCATGGGTCATGGCAGGGCTCTTTCTTTTGACTGCCAATGGTTGGGCACAGTACCTCCTGTGGTTCGGTGACCAGGGCTTGGTCCGCTGGCGCCAGACCAAACAACAGCTCCTGGCAGTCCGGCAGGAAAACCGGGAGGTCGAGGAACGCCTGGAACGACTGAAAGAGGAAATTTCACTGCTGGACAAAGAAACGGTGGTCTTCGAGGAGGTGGCGCGTCGCGACCTGGGCCTTGTCTACCCCGACGACATCCTGTTCATTGACAAAAATGCACCCCAAGCAATCAAACCCACCGAGTAGACGCAAGCGTCACCAAACAAGGGAACGAAAGAAAAGGGTCACAGGATCCCAGCCCCGATTACTGTAATTTTCCCGGATTGGCCTGGATCGCGGCAACAGCCTCTTGGACAACCTTGTTGACATCATTTTTGTTCATACTCTTGGCGATCAACTTTTCCGTAGCCAGCATGGCGATATCCACCACGGCGTCATGCAATTCGGCAACGGCAGCCCGCTTGGCGGCGTCAATTTCCGCCAAAGCAACGCTCTTTTTCTTGGCAAGCTCCTGAGTCAAGGATTCCCTGGCGAGATCGCGATATTTGGCTGCCTCAAGACGTGCTTCCTCAACGGTCTGATCAGCCAACCGACGCGCTGCCGCAAGTTGCCTTTGAACATCCTGACGAATCTTATCCGCCTCCTGTCTGCTTTTCTCGGCGGCCTCCAAGTCAGAGCGAATCTTGCCGCCGCGTTCATCAAGAATTTTTTCGATAGGGGGCAGGACATACTTCTTGAGCAAGTACAGCAGAACAAAAAACGAGGCAATGGACCAGACGATCTGGTGCTGGAACACGGAAGGTTCGAACTGGGGCATACCTGAACCGGCAGCGGCATGCTCCGCAGTGGCGGCGTAGGCGGAGGCAATCATGGTCAATCAGGCCTTGCCCATGATAATGAACGCGACGACCAAGCCGTAAAGGGCCACAGCTTCGACGAAGGCCATGCCAATCCAGATATATTTGGCCAGTTGGGCTTCCGCCGCGGGTTGGCGGGCGATGGCTTCGATGGCTTTACCGAACAGAACCCCGAGTCCCACGCCGGATCCAGCGAATCCCAGTGCGGCAAGTCCCATCCCGATCAAAGCGGCTGCTGTGGCATCCATTGAAATCTCTCCTTCCGAGGGCAAGCTTGAAAATGAACAGGGGTCTATGTGTGCCACGTTCCTACGCTGATGTCAATGCATGTGTATCGAATCATTGATGTAGACACAGGTCAGGATGGTAAAGATATAGGCCTGAATGAAACCGATGAAAATTTCCACGCCGGTAAAGATGACTGTAAAACCGAAGGGCAACCAAGCTCCCCACCACGGCAGCGTGACAACATACAAAAACATGACCGCCAGCATGGTATGGCCCGCGGTCATATTGGCGAACAGACGCACGGCCAAGGAAACCGGTCTGGCCAGAAACGAGATGATCTCGATGGGGATCATCAGCGGCATCAGCAATACGGGGACACCGGAGGGAACGAAAAACTTGAAGTAGTGCGTGCCATGCATATAAAAGCCATACACAAAAGAAAACCCGACGATCATCAAGGAAAAGGTCGCGGTCACGATCAGTTGTGAGGTCACTGTGAAGGAACCCGGGATCAAGCCAGCGAGGTTGCAAAAGAGGATGAAGAAAAACAGGGTGAATATGTAGGGGAAGAAGGGACGCCCCTTTTCGCCGACGATGTCATCGACGATACCGCGAATGAACAAATAACCGGCCTCGCCAAGACTTTGCAGCCTTCCCGGTACGATCCGGGGATTTTTGAAAGCTAAATGAAAAAAGAGCAGGACCAAGCCAGCGGCGATCCACATCCACAGGACCGAGTTGGATATGGCCACATCGATCCCCAGGTAATCAAAATCCAGGTATTTGGTCACATGGAAATGGTGCAGGGGATCCATTTTTGGCGCTGCAGCGGCAACGACGGGGGCGGTTGCGGTCATGGTCTCATCAATCTCTTCAGGTTGAAGCCGAATCGGTATTGGTATTGACCAAGCGATACACGTTGCGAATACCCGCAGCGGCACCGAAAAACAAAAACACGACTGTAAACCAGGGGCCCGAATTCAACCAATGGTCCGCCATGTAGCCCAACCCGGTGCCAACCATCGTAGACACAACGAGTTCAGTTCCCAAACGCATGGCCAAGCCCACACCGGGAACCTCACGCTTCCGGGGTTTCCGCAGGTGCGCCTCGCCGTCATTGGTTCCCATAGCGGTTCCCATAGCAACTACATGCCCCCCGAACAAGCCCAGAGCGCCCCCAGAACACCCTGGGCAGACATCCTAAAAAAACCGGAGCCAACTGTCAACGCCCCGGCCCAAAAATAAGGAGTCGCGCCGCATTAATTTTTGCCGCAAAGTGTACGGATGTCCCGGTCGTCTATTCAATCCAATCCAAGATCACCACATTTTTTCCGCAAGGTATTCCTGTTGAGTCCGAGAATGCGCGCCGCCTTGATACGATTCCCTTTGGTTTCCTGCAATACCCTTTCAAACAGTGTCTTTTCCACATTCCGCAATACCATGTCGTAAAGATCGGTGATCTCTTCGCGGTCGCCTTTGGCGAAACAGCGATCCACAAAGGCGATCACGCTGTCTTCCAGGGATGGTCCCGGCATGGGACGTGACGACAGGTGCGGGGGGTCCAACCGGGTTGTAGTGGAATCCGGGGACGTGTTCACGGATTCGTTGCCGCCAATAAAATCCAACCGATCCAAACCGATTGTTTCGTGGGGCGACAAAATCATGAGCCGTTGAATCAAATTTTCCAGCTCCCGCACATTGCCCGGCCAGTTGTACGACTGCAACAGGGCCAGCGCCTCCGGGGTGAACCATTTGGGCGGAATATTGGTTTTTTTGGCAACCTGCGCAAAGAAATAATCGCACAAGAGCGGGATGTCTTCGGGTCGGGAGCGCAACGATGGCACACTCAGGGGAATGACATTCAAACGGTAAAACAAATCTTCGCGGAACCGCCCACTGGTGATGGCCAAGGGCAGGTCCTGATGCGTAGCCGCAATGATGCGCACGTTGGCACTGATGATTTCCGTGCCACCGATACGGGTAAAGGTACCATTTTGCAAGACCCTGAGCAGTCGCGTCTGGGCCTCCATGGGCATATCGCCGATTTCATCAAGGAACAACGTCCCTTCCCGCGTGCGTTCAAAATGCCCGGTTCGCCGCGAAATGGCCCCGGTGAAAGCCCCCTTTTCGTGGCCAAACAAATCGCTTTCCACCAGGTTTTTCGGGATGGCGGCCATGTTGATGGCTGTGAATGGACCATGCCGCCTGGGACTATGAGCATGGATAGCCCGAGCGACCAACTCCTTGCCAGTCCCCGATTCGCCATGAATCAACACCGTCATTTCCGAGTTGGCCAGGCGACCAATCGTGCGAAACAATTCCTGCATGGCCCGGGAAGAGCCGATGATGCCGCCAAATCGATCCATATCCACCCCCCTTTTCGGGGTATGGGTGACATGGCTGTCCAGGGCGCGACCAATCAGTTCCACTATTTTAATGATATCGAATGGTTTGGATAAATATTCAAACGCCCCCCGTTCAAAAGCGCTCACCGCATTTCTCAGAGTACTCTGAGCCGTGATCACAATAACCGGCATTTCAGGTCGCAATGTCTTGAGTGTTTTAAGCAGGTCGAGCCCCGATCCCCCCGGCATGACAATATCGGTGATCACGAGATCACCATGCCCATGCGATGCGCGACCTAACAAATCTTTGCAGTTATCAAATGTTTCGACGACAAAACCCGCCTGAGTCAATGCGGTTTCCAGGACAAAGCGAATGGAAGCGTCATCGTCGGCGATCAGGATGGTTTTTTGGTGGCGGTTCATATCAGGGTATGGGAAGGAATATGCGAAAAATGGTACGACCCGAATGACTCTCAACTTCAATCTGACCATTATGTTCGTGGACAATTTTTCGACAAATGGTCAATCCCAGGCCGGTTCCTTTACTTTTGGTGGTCACAAGCGGCAAGAAAATTTTTTTCTTCATTTCATCGGGAATGCCGGGTCCATTATCCTGGATCTCAATGATGATCTGTTTGCGTCGTCGTCCCTGTTCAAAACGGATGCGATCGGAAATTCGTGTTTGCATCGACACCATGGGATTGGGGGTATGGCGTACCGCTTCCAAGGCATTTTGTAATATATTCAAGAATAATTGCACCAATTGATCCCGATCCCCCCGAATAAAGGGCAATGAGGGGTCAAAATCGATCACCGGTTCCGGTATTGTGGGACCGATCACCTTTTGCACATGGTTCAATATTTCGTGGATGTTGGTCTCCTTGTCCATGACCGGCTGGTTGTCGGCCAAGCCCAATAACGAATCCAACAACCGGCTGATGCGATCCACTTCAGATCGAATGAGCTGGGTACAGGTGGTAGCGGCAGGATTCGGGGATTGCATTTCAATGAGTTGGGCGGCACCGCGAATGCCCGCCAGGGGATTTTTAACCTCATGGGCCACCGACATGGCCAGAAATCCCAAGGAATCCAATGTTTCGTTCAAGCGTTCCCCTTCCTCCAAACGTTCCGAGTCGCTCATCTCCTCCAATTGCAACAACGTTCCCACGGGTTGCCCATCGGCTTGACGCAATGGAACAACAGTCAGGGAAACCGAAAGCAGGCGATCCGGGGCGGGAGATATCCGGGAATTGCGGCTGCGAAAGGGCATGTTTAAAATTTGGGCACGTTGAATCAAGTCCAACGCCACGGGATAACCTGGCAGCAACGATTCAATGGGCTGTCCGACAAGCCAGCGATGTGTCTTGCCAAACATACGCTCACTGGCGGCGTTGACATTTTGCACAATGAGGCGGTTATCCAGGGCCAGCAAGGCCAAATCGATGTGATCCCACAAAAGATTCAAGGAAAATGGATGGCACTCCCGCGATTTTTCTTCCTGTGTGACGGTTGGCATCCGTGGGTCCTAAAATTCGGGTTGCGTGTGAAAGAATGATTGAATCATTTGGGCTGTAGTATGGTGATCCGGGGAACGATTGACGGCATCGCGGAATCGGGCACCGTCCACGAGCCCCCGGGTGTACCAGGCCAGATGTTTGCGGGCGGCACGATTACCCAAAATCGGACCCATGGTGTGGATCATGGCATGAAAATGGTCCAGCACCAATTCCAAGAGCGAGCCCAGATCGGGTTTGGGCGGAATGGGCGCATCGGCCAGATAGTGGGCCACCTGGTTGAAGATCCAGGGTCTGCCAAGGGTGGCCCGTCCAATCATCAAGCCATCCACACCGGTCTGCGTCAGCATGGCCAATGCGCTTTCAGGATCGACCACATCGCCATTGCCGATGACCGGAATGGCGAGTTCTCGTTTAATGGCGGCGATAGCGGCCCAATCCGCCTTGCCACGGTACATGTCCTGACGCGTACGGCCATGAACCGTGACCATGCGGGCACCATTGCGCTCGGCGATGCGCGCAATGGCCAAGCCGTTTTTATGGTCCTGGTCCCAACCCAGACGAATTTTAACCGTCACCGGAACCTTGACGGCCTGACACACGGCATGGATGATGGCTGCTGCCAGCGATTCATCTTTGAGAAGGGCCGCCCCGGCACCATTGTTGGTAATCTTTTTCACAGGGCAGCCCATGTTAATGTCGATAATACGCGCCCCACGCCCCTCATTCATCCGTGCGGCTTCCGCCATAACCTTCGGATCGGATCCGGCAATCTGCACGGCAAACAGGGGTTCGCAATCGGTTGGACTGGCAATTTTAAGACTTTTCGGGGTATTACGAACCATGGCCTGCGAAGCGACCATCTCAGAAAAGGCCAGATGGGCACCAAATTTCAAGGCGATGCGGCGAAACGGCGCATCGGTAACTCCGGCCATGGGAGCCAGAAGCAGTGGAACGCATCGCCCTGTGGTCGTTTTTTTGGAGAAGAGTTCGTCAATGGCATCCATGATCGGACCGGGCTATCAGTGGCTCAGATTAATTTACGGGCAGATTGTACCTTCTTTTATGAGTCATTTTCAAGCGTCATGAACCATCTTTATGATTCCAATTGGCAGGCCGAATTCATCACCGGGGCCGTGGACCCCCGCGGATTCCCCGAAGCCTCACTCCCGGAAATCGCTTTCGCCGGGCGATCCAATGTGGGTAAATCCTCATTATTGAACCGATTGTTAAATCGAAAAAACCTGGCCCGCGTCAGCCGAACCCCCGGAAGAACCCGGGAAATCAATTTTTTTGCCGTCGGCGGACGCTTTTTGTTTGTCGATCTGCCGGGCTATGGTTACGCCAAAGTCCCCCAGGATCAACGGCGGGTCTGGGACCGGGTCATGGAACATTATCTGAGTGGACGGACAAAATTGCGGGCGGTGGTGATCCTGTTGGATTTACGCCGTGGCGTCACCCATTTGGACCTGGCCTTGATGGAATTACTGGCCGTAACCGGAACCGCCTGGCTCCCAGTCGCGACCAAAATAGATAAACTCAAATCCAACCCCCGCAGACAAGCCCTCAAAGATTTGCACGAGGCCATTTCCGGGATACCCGGATATGGATTGCCACCCGTGGTTCCCGTTTCCGCCCACACCAACGAAGGCATGGATGCGTTATGGAGCCGATTGCGGTCAATCCTGGACGCTGAACCATAGAACGATTCCAATACTTGCAACAATAAGGGATCTGGGGAGAACATCCCCCGATTTGATTATCGTGAATACCAATGATCTTATGGCTTCGGGTCCACGCGCTCGGGCAGTACTGGCGGTTATGCATGTCCTGAAAGATGGCCTGCAACTACGTGGCCATGACTGGCTGGAAGGGCTGCCGCTTCGCGACCGGGCCCTGGCCCAGGAAATTGCCATGGGATCGTTGCGCCATTACGCATTGCTCACGACTCTTCTCAATCAATGCATGCCCCGCCCCCTGCCCCCCAAACGCCACTTTGTCAGGGCTGTCTTGTTGACAGCCCTGTACCAGGCCCTGTTTCTCCGAGTACCGGCCAGGGCGGCCGTCTTTGAAGCGGTCGCCTTGGTCAAGGGATCAAAAGAAAAGGCCATGGTGCCGTTTTGCAACGCCATACTTCGCAAAGCGGTACTTTTGAACAAGGAGGCGGCGCTCACCGACCTGGAGGATCCTGTCGCCCGATTGGCCATGACACACTCCTACCCCGAATGGCTTGTCAGACGTTGGTGGCAGCACTGGGGGGAGGAAACCTGCCGACACATTTTAGAGGCTGGGAACCAACCCGCGCCACTGACCTTGCGCCTGCACGGCGACCCTTCGACACAACAAGATACCATGCAAAGCTTACTCAAGGCCGGGGCAACTCTTTGTCCAGAAACCCCGGGGGCGCTCACCTGGGATGCGGGAGGGCCGGTGGAAAACCTGCCGGGATTCACCGAGGGACGCTTCGCGGTTGCCGACCAGGGGGCGCAATGGATCCCGACATTACTACACCTGGAACCGGGTGATCGCATCCTTGACGCCTGTGCCGCCCCGGGAGGGAAAACAGCCCATCTGGCGCAACTGGGCATGGGTCAGGTACAATTGACGGCAGTGGATAAAAGCCAAGCCCGCTTGCAACGTTTGCGGGAAAATTTGCGACGGTTGCGGGTATCCGGGGTCAGGGTTATTGCGGGAGATGTGGCGGACGGGCAGCTTTTGGCTGATGAAAAATTTGATCGCGCCCTGGTGGATGCCCCCTGTAGCGGAACCGGGATCATTCGTCACCACCCGGAAATCAAATGGTTGCGCAAGCCGGACGATCCACTGCGCATGCACCGGGAACAATTGGCCATCCTGACGGGTGTTGCTGCAAGGATGGATGGGGGGGGAGTCGTACTCTACGCCACGTGTTCCATGGAGCCTGAAGAAAATCAAGACGTTGTCAAAGCTTTTCTGGCGTCCCACCCCCAGTGGCGTTTGGATCCCGTTTCAACAACGGCTGATGGTTTGCACCCGTCTTGGATCCAAAGCGATGGTTTCCTGCAAACCTGGCCCGGTCTTTCCGGCATGGATGGTTTTTTTGCAGCCCGGTTGGTGCGTATCGATGGCTCGTTCAAGGGTACCCCGGGTTCCAGAATCGGCAAAGAGGACCCAATTCCGTTTCCGTTGCCCGAATGCACTCCTAATTGACTCTCAATGAGAGGATGGTAGCATGGAAGAATTACTCCGTCAGTATGGCTATCTGCTCCTTTTCGGCTGGACGTTCATCGAAGGGGAGACCGTCCTGTTGGTAGCGGCCTATCTGGCTTCCAGGGGATATCTGGACATCTGGATGACGATGGCGGTTGCAGCCATTGGTACTTTCTTGGGTGACCAGCTCTATTTTTGGCTGGGACGACGCCTGGGAAGGGATTGGTTTTGGCAAAAAGAACGTAAATGGACCAAAAGCGTGACCCGTGTTCTTGAACTGATCCACAGGTGGGATGCTTGGTTCATCCTGTCCTACCGCTTCTTCTATGGCGTGCGCAATGTCAGCTCCTTCGCTTTTGGTTTGAGCAAGCTTTCTTTCATGCGGTTCATGGTTTTAAATTTTATTGCCGCCTTTATCTGGGCTGCTTCGTTCAGCGTGGCGGGCTATTTCTTTGGCAAGGCGGTCGAAAAATTTTTGGGTCAAGCCCAGGAATATGAAATGGCTGTGCTGGGCGGTCTGGCAGGTCTGGCCCTGGCCATTGGCTTGATCCGATGGATAAAGAGCAGACGGGCATCGGCCACTGGGCATCAAACCCCGGACGCTCCGCAAAAGCCGATGTGAAAAATGACGTGAACGCTTGGCCATGCCTTGCCATGGGGCGTTGAAAAACATCACAATGGCAAGGTAATTTGAAAGCAAACGATTCGCGAGGAGCCCGAGAACACCATGTCCCATCCCATGACCACCCGAGGAACCTTTCGCCCCTGGCGTCTATTGCCTCTCGTACTGCTACTGTTGCTTAGCCCTTTCCTGTCCGCATCCGCCGAACAACCGCTGGTCAATCCCAAAGGATTCCCGGTACCGGAAAAAGGTCACATGGTGTCGCAGTTCAAGGAAAAAGCCTCGGACGAGCCCAATGCCCCGGAAACCGTGGTGCGCAAGTATGAAGACGAACAAGGAAACCAGGTCTTTGAATTTTTTATCAACGGTTCCCTGTTTGAACTCCAGGTCATCCCGGTCCATGGCCCCCCCTATCTCCTCATCGACACCAACGGTGATGGCCTGTTCGACTCCAAATTCAATGGCCATCAACCCCGCTTGGTCGTCCCGCAATGGGTTCTCTTTCGCTTTTAATGGGTAGGCGGATGGGATGAACCTTCCGGACCCCCACGAAAGATTTCCCGGAACTCGTTATTTGGCCAGTGGGAGGACGCCATTTGAACGCCTATCTGTCCCTGGCGGGGTTTTACACCTTCTACTTCGCCACCCTTGGGATATGGATGCCCTATTGGCCGCTGTACATGGCCCACATCGGCCATGGAGCCGCCGCAATCGGCATGGTGACCTCCCTCTCCATGGCCATCAAACTATTGGGCCCCCCCATCTGGGGACGTTTGGCCGATCGCAGTGATTCCCGCAAAACCATCATACTCACAACCTCCGCAGGCGCTTTAGCTTCCACCGGGCTTTTCTACCTGAGCAACGATCTGGCCGTCATCACCATCGCGGTTGCCTCCTTGCACTTTTTCCTCGTCGGTTGCATCGCCCTCGTTGAAACCACCGCCATGGAAACCGTTACCCGTCATCATTGGGATTACGGTCGCATTCGCCTCTGGGGTTCGGCTGGCTTCATCCTCCTCGCCCTGGGGCTCGGCCCCCTGGCCGATCATTGGGGCCTGATGCTGGTACCCTTGGCCATTTCCCTGTTCCAATTGCTGCAAACGCTCATCGCCAGCCAGCTCCCCGAGGCAGAACCCAAACCCGGAGGGCCCCCTTGCCAACCCTACCGCCTGTTCGGTCCACGCAAAATCCTCTGGTTCAACCTGATGGGACTCTTCATGCTGCTCTCCCATGGCGCCTACTATGGATTCATGTCCATCCATTTGGAAGCCAATGGATTTTCCAAGACCGCCATCGGTGCCCTGTGGGCACTCGGGGTTTTGGCCGAAATTGCTATCCTCGCCCAATCCAACGCCATCCTGAAACGCTTCAGCGTTTCCGCCATCCTCATCACCACCCTGCTCCTGGCCGCCACACGTTGGACCATCTATTCTCTGACCCTGACTTGGCCCTGGCTGATCCTCGGTCAAGTGTTGCACGCATTCACCTTTGGTGCCTTCCATATCGCCGCCATCCGCCGGGTGTATGACACCTCCCACCCCAACCATCGCGCCACCGCCCAAAGCTGGTTCTCCGCCATTTCCTACGGAGCCGGTTTGGGGGGGGGATTGTTGTTGGCCGGCGGACTCTACAACCGCATCGGCGCCCAATCCCTTTTCGCCCTCATGGCTGTCATGGCCTTGTTGGGCTCCCTGGCCGCCCTCTACTCCGCCCGCCTTTTCAACCTTGATACCTCAAAGATGCCATCATGACTGAACTCAATTCCGCCGATTGCCCGGTTACCCTTCCCATGGCGCACGCCAAAACCATGATCCGCTTCATCCGCCTCTTGCACACGCTGCACCTCTCCCCCGACTATCAGCAACGGGTCGCACCCCTGGTTCCCGAGACGGCACGCCATGACCCGGGACATGAATCGGTCATGATGGGCTATGATTTCCACCTCACACCCGAGGGGCCACGCCTTATCGAAGTCAACACCAACGCTGGTGGCGCATTGCTCGCCTGGCGCGCCCAGGGCACAACCTTCCCCTGCCATGGTCGTCGCAATGCCGTCATGGATTGCTTCCAACAGGAAATATCACGTTTTTCCCACGGGAAGAAAAACAAGCCCCAACATGTGGTGATCGTGGACGACAAACCAGAGGAGCAATTCCTCTATCCAGAAATGCAAGCGTTTGCCGATCAGTTCACCCGGAATGGCATCCAAACCGCCATTGTCACCCCCGAAGCCTTGGAGTGGCGGAATGATTCTTTGCTCTACCAGGGCAGAGTGGTTGATTTGATCTACAATCGCCATTGCGATTTTTATCTGGAATCCCCCGCCATGGCCGGTGTGCGCTCCGCCTTTCTACAGCGCAAGGTCTGCCTCACCCCCAACCCCCGAACCTACGGCCTCCTGGCCGACAAACGACGCATGATCCTGTGGAGTGATGCCAATATCCTGGCAACCTTGGACCTCACCCCGGAACAACGTCGGATGTTGCTCACCATCACCCCGCAAACCCGAACCTTGGACAACCTGGATGCCGCGGAGGTCTGGCGAGAACGGCGACACTGGGTGTTCAAACCTGTCAGTTCTCATGGCGGCAAGGGTGTTCTCCTGGGGCGCAATATTTCCAAAACCCGCTTTAACGCCCTCAACCCGGAACAAACATTGGTGCAACGTCTGGCACCACCCAGCACGCTCACCTGCCCGAACCGGGAGCAACCGGTGAAAAGTGATTTTCGATTTTTCGTCTACCGCCATCACATCTTGGGAGTCGCGGCCCGTATTTATCAGGGCCAGATCACGACGTTGCGCGAGCCGGGAAGCGGCTATGCCCCGGTACACCTGGTCGGACATGCCGCCTCTTCACCCTGACACGCCACCCGACTGATGCCACGACAGGGTCTTAAGGACACTTTTTTCCATCGATGCCACGTTATACCTGTTGACCCGGAGCAACCTTGAGTACACTGTTGATTAAAGTCCCGGATCGGTCGCGTAAGCAACAACCTGTTGGGGTCCCCTCATGTCTGCAAACAAACCTTCTCAAGTCTCAGATCGGAACTTCCGACTCCTGACGCCAGCTACCGCCTTTGAAGCCTATTGTAATCGCGAACGGCGTCGCCTGGAAACCACCGATGCATCCTTCGATCCAGTCTTGTTTGAAGATGCCCGCGCCTTTGTCCTGTCGCGCATGGGATCAGGAGGTCAAAAGTCATGATTATCCGCCACCTGAAGGCCGAAAACATTCTGCGCTTCGCGCACCTGGATCTTTCTTTCCCCACCCGGGGGAACATCGTCATCAGTGGCGATAACGAATCAGGCAAGTCGGCCATTTTCGAAACCATTTGCCTGGCCCTTTTTGGTCGCACGGCCAACCTGGACCACAACCAGATCGAAAAAATCCTCCATTGGGGCACTGCGCAAGGTTCCATTTCCCTTGATTTCATCAGTTCCAGCGGACAAAACGTCACGATCCATCGCCAATTCAACCGCCAAGAACCGCACAACCTGGCTCGTTTGATCGTTCAAGACCAGGAGGTTCCCCTCGCCGGGGCAACGGAAGTCGACGAAGCGATGATCCAAGCCGCCGGTATGGAATTCTCTCATTTTCTCGAAACAGCGTATCTGTCCCAGGGGTCACCGGAGGGGGAAAACCCGGAGGCCATCGTCCGCATGGTTGCCGGTGTTGATGACCTTGAAAACCTTTCGGCACATTTGGAGGCGGAAATCAGATCGGGACGGGATCAACAAAGTCGCCTCAATGCCGAACTCACCGGTGTCACCCAGGAGTTGACCGATCTCAATCTGCAACCCCAACTATTGCCGGAACTGCAACAAAAGTTTGCTGTGAACACGGAACGGCAGAAGAGTCTCGAAACGACCATCAGCAACCAAACCCGACAGATAGAGGTCTTGCGATCCGGTTTTCAGGTGGCAACCGGTCATCTGAGCAACGCAATCGAACAAGGCCGGCAAGCCACTTTGCCCATTTGGCATCACAATTTAAAAAGCCTGCAATCCTCCCTTTCGTCGCTTACCACACTGGACCTGGGCGAAGCCGCCGCAATGGTCGCCAGGATTCGCAGCAAAGCGCAACAAACCATCGAAAATCTCCAGGCCTTCAACGCCATCGTCAACAGGGCCGACCAGGACAGACTGTCTCGTTCCCACTGGCTTTCGGGCACCGATGGTGAAACTTTGGCCGGTCAGCAGAAAGCCTTGACGGAAGAGGACACCCGAGCATCCCTGACCAGCCGCCGGGGAATTGTAAAATTTTTGGTTTTTCTTCCCCTGGGTCTCCCCATGGGTCTTGGCGGATTCGCCCTCTCCTTTTTTTCCCACAATTCCCATATCAGTACCATAGCCCAATCGCTGGCCAAGCTACTGCCGCACATGGAGACAATCCACCTGCACGCCGCCATGGGAACGGGTTTGTTTTTTCTTATGATTTCCTTTTTTGGCCTCGGTCAATTCATCAACAGCCTGGCCGTCCGTTCCCATAACAAGCAGGCGCGTTACAACCTGCAATTACGTGCCGGATCGGAACAAAAAATTGTCGCCGCTTTGGAAGAGAGCGCCAAGCTCACCCTGTGCCAACAGATCGCCCGACTGAATTCTCTGGGCGACAAGGTCGAATGGCAGGAAACTTTGCAGCTCTGGATGCAATCCCACGGTCGCAATATGGGCGACGAACAGGCGCTGCTCCATTTGATTGCCCAGTTCAAAGAAGATGCTGATCGTTTGCATTCGGTGCTGGAGGGCATGTTCAAAAGACAGGATGACGCCCTGCAACAGGCCCGCGATCAACTGAGTGCCGTCACCGACAATCTGGCCATTCTGGATCAGGAAATCCGTCACGAACAACAACGCCATCAGCGTCATCAAAGCCTGCAGGCGCGTCACCAAGAACTCACGGCGAGTTACAGCCAAACCTCCCATGGCGTCGATGTCCGCACCCTGGGACGGCGGCTGATTCACGGAACCATTCATGAGATCGCCCTCGCCTTCAGCCATGAACTTAAAAGACAGATTGCCAAATCGGCACCTTTATTCACCCATGGCCGCTATCAACATTTGCGCGTCGATGACAAATTGAATCTGTCCGCCTTCTCCCCCAGCAAGAATGATTATGTCGATATGCTGGAGACCTCACGCGGTCTGCGGCGTCAATTAATGCTGGCGTTGCGTTTCGCCTTGACCCAGGCCATAACCGCCCGCACCCAAGCGCATGCACAGTTCATGATGCTCGATGAACCGTTTGCCCATTACGACCGCGACCGTTTCCTTGAGTCGTACCGGGCCTTGGCTGGCATCAGCGATACGATCCAGCAATTTTTCATCGCCAGCCAATCCTTCGACAAACCATTGCTCCAGGATGCCGCACTGCATATCCACTGTACCCTGGACACCAATAGCCTGGAATTGGCGGTCGCCTGACAATGGGAACACAACACATCACAAGGCACCCGACACTCCGCACAATTCTCTTCGTATTCCTGAACCTGACGGCAGCCCTTCTCCTCGGCCCCTACCCGGCGCAAGGTTCCTCGGAAGCCGTGAATCTCATTCACATCAAAGGTTCCAATGCCATGGTCGATGTGGTCCTGGCCTGGACCAAGATCTATCATGCCAATAATCCCGGGGTCTTTTTTGAAGTGGACGGTGGGGGATCGGGCAATGGTATTGCCGCCCTCATCAACGGCCATGTTGATATCGCCGTTACCACCCGCAACCTGAAAGAAAGAGAAATTCGCCTGATATCTCAACGTTCCGGGAAACTTCCTAAAACACACATCATCGGTATGGATGCCTTGTCCATCGTCGTACACAAAAGCAACCCCCTCAATGGCTTGACCATGAGCCAGTTGACACGCATCTTCGGTAACTCTGGCGGTTATTCCCGCTGGTCCGATCTTGGCGTGGAGGTACCCGGTTGCGATAACAACACCATCCAAAGGATATCGCGGAAAAACAATTCGGGTGACTATTTCTATTTCCGTGAAACGGTTTTAAAGGAGCATAATCATTTTCACGCCAACCTGATCACCATCCGCCAGCCAGAAAAGTTGATGGAAAAGGTTGCGCTTTCCCCATGCGCCATCGCTTTCACCAGTATGGCAACCGTCACCAACGACGTCAAAACCGTCTGTGTTGCCGGCGATGATGCCCAGGAAACCGCCTGCGTCCCCCCAACTGCCGACTTTACCCACAAGGGTCTTTATCCTTTGGCGCGACCTTTGTTTTTCCTGGTTCTGGATTCGCGTGTCTCCCTGGCACAACCTTTTATCGATTGGGTACAGGGATCGCAAGGTCAGGAAATTATACGCAAAGCCGGGTTTATTGCCCTGCAAGACAGCCTTAAGACCGATCCCCTGGTCCAAAATAACCCGACCACCCCCCCGCTTTGAATATCCCCTTTGTCCTGTTGACCGATTTCGGAACCTCGGACCCCTATGTTGGGCAAGTCAAAGGGGTGTTACATCGTTATGCCCCTGAAGCCAGAATCATCGACCTGTACCATGACCTGCCACCGTTTTCCATTGCCAGCGGTGCCTGGTTGCTTGAGCGGTGCCTGCCAATCATGCCAGCGCCATCCATATGGCTCTGTGTTGTTGATCCCGGGGTGGGAAGCTCGCGACGGGGTTTGGCCATCAGCTCGGGCATAAGCTTTTATGTAGGCCCAGATAATGGACTTTTAACACCCATTTTCCAGAATGCCGATTGGCAAGCGGTATCCCTGCCAAGGAATGCCCATGCAGCACCTACCTTTCATGGACGTGACCTGTTCGCCCCAGTAGCCGCCAGGCTCCACAACGGAGAAACCTTGGAAAATCTTGGAACGCCGGTGCATGACCCGGTCCGGTGCAACGACCCGGGGTGGTCGGTCGTCGCGGGTGGATTTGACGCAACCATCATGTTGAGTGACCGATACGGCAACCTGATTACCGCCCTGCCAAAATCCGTGGTGGCAGGAAAGACACTGCGGGGAACGATTCACGGACAAGCGTGTGGCACATTGGTCAACACCTTTGCCTCGGTACCCCTGGGAGAAGCGGCATTGGTTGCAGGAGGTTTTGGAACCATCGAAATCATCGTCAATCAAGGGAGCGCGCAACACCGGTTCAACGCCCAAACGGGAGAACGGGTCCATTTCACGGTCGATGCATAAACGCGACCTTTCCAACCGTATCCCAGAGTCTATCCCCCTTTAAGGACGCGTGCCTTATCGCGGTTCCAGTCGCGATCACGAATGGTTTTACGCTTATCGAACAATTTTTTACCCCGCCCCACCCCGAGTTCCAACTTGACCTTGCCATCCTTCCAATAGACCTTCAAGGGGACGAGGGTCAGGCCCTTCTCCTGGGTGATGCCGATAAAACGGTTTAATTCTTTCTTATGTACCAAAAGTTTGCGAATGCGCAGGGGATCGTGATTGAACTGGTTACCGTGGCTATAGGTGGGAATATTGGCACGCAGCCAAAACAATTCCTCGCGCATGACCGTAGCATAAGATTCGCCCATATTCAGTTTGCCAGCGCGCAATGATTTCACCTCGGTGCCGGTCAAAACGATCCCGACCTCCAATTTTTCGAGGATTTCATAGTTGAAGCGCGCCTTCCGGTTGTCGCTGATTATTTTGATGCCCATGGCGCTCACAGGTTTAAGAATGACCCATCCATCCACGTCTCGCGTTGACGCAATCAATGCGGATGTTATTTCAAGAAACGCAAATGTGCAATCAAATCCCGATTGCGGTTCGCACCATCAATCCATGGGGTCATCCGGCATCTTTCGGTTCTTGCAATGTTTTAAGATATTCAATTAAGGCTTTACGTTCCACGTCATCATGCAGGCCAGCAAAAGCCATTTTATTACCAGGAATGAATTCCTTGGGATTATCAAGATATCGATTGAGGGAAGATTCGTTCCATACAACGCCACTCTGTCCGGCGCTGGCGTGGGCCTGGGAATATTTATATCCGGGCACAGCACCAGCCCCCTTGCCGACAATGCCCCACAGGGGAGGCCCCACCTGGGTTAATTTTCGAGTACTGGTCATATCGTGACAGGGTGAACAATTCCTGGCGATGCGCCTTCCTTGATCCACCAGGCCCGTCATGGCAGCAACCGGCGCAGTCCGAGAGGCGAGCGGGCTCTCCTCAGCAAAAAAATGCAGGAGAACAACAAAGCCCAGCACACCCGCCACGGTTATAAAAACCACAAAAAAATCTTTGTTGCCACGCACTTCCAGAACCTCCCACCAACAGGTTAAGGTTCAAGACAACACGTTGAAACCCCTCAATTAAGAGAGAACCCACACCACGCGATCAGAGTATCCAGCAGAAAAAAAGGGCGGCACGAGGCCGCCCATCGTTCAACTCCAACCGAAGGTTATCATAAACCTATCAGGGGGTCGGAAGTGTCTTCAAGAAAGCAATGGCATCAGCCCGCTCTTCGTCACTTGCCAATCCGGGGAAAGCCATCATCTTGGTGCCTTGGATGAATTCTTTGGGATTTTTCAAGAATTTGTCAAGCTTATCCTCAGCCCACACCAGTCCCTCGCCGGACATTTTCGTCAGACCCGGGGAATAGGCGAAACCGGCGACCTTACCAGCGGGCTTGCCCACAATACCGGCCTCCAGAGAGGGGCCAACCTTGCCGGCCTTGGCAATAGCCTTACCAAAAGCATGGCAGGTGGTGCATTTGGCCTCAACCAGTTTTTTGCCTTTTTCGGCATCACCAGCAGCCCAGGCACTGGAGCAGGCCATGGACAGGGCAAAGGCGGCAGCGGACAGGAAAAGCACTGATTTGTTCATAACATTCACCTTAAAAAGAAATGGGGGATTGATTTGTTGAACATTAGACACGAACACATCGCTGTTTGCAACTTTTTTTAACGACATTTTCCCGAATAACTTCCACACATTGGTAACATAAGCGCCCGTAAAGGTTCCCTGGATTATTTCCCGACCGCATTAAACAGACCCAATTCTCCCATGACATCGCGCACCCGTTGTTGGTTATCTTTGGCCAATGGTGTCAGGGGAAGACGGATTTCCTCGGAACAAAGCCCCAGCATGGCAGCGGCGGCCTTAACCGGAATGGGGTTGGTTTCACAAAACAGGATCCGATTAAGATCCAGGAGTTGCTCATGGCGACTGCGCGCCAGACCCACATCACCCTGCTGCCAGGCCTGCCAGACAGCAACCATGAGACGTGGTGCGATATTGGCCGTGACGGAAATAATCCCCTGACCACCGACCGCCAAAAACGGCAAGAACGTTGCGTCATCCCCGGACAGCAAGGTCATGGCCGTACCACAGCGTTGGTGAATGACGGCAGCCCGTTCCATATTGGCCGTGGCTTCCTTGATGGCCACAATGCCCTTGACCTGGGACAGGCGGATCACCGTATCGGCGGTCATATCGACAGCGGTACGTCCGGGGACATTGTAGAGGACGATGGGAATATCCACCGCCTCGGCAATCCGGGTATAATGCCGCACCAGACCTTCCTGACCCGGTTTGTTGTAGTACGGGGTGATGATCAGCGCCCCATCGGCACCGACATCCCGGGCATGGCGCGTCAGGGCAATGGATTCCCGGGTAGAATTGGACCCTGTCCCCGCCACCACGTGCAAACGTTTTTGCACCCGCTCCACACAAAATTGAATAACCTGACGATGCTCGTCATGGTCCAGGGTTGCCGATTCGCCGGTGGTACCACAAGGGACAACCCCACTCACCCCAGCTTCAACCTGATCATCCAGCAACCGACCCAACGCATCCCAATCGATGCCGCCGTCTTTGAATGGGGTGATCAGGGCGGTATAAACCCCTTTAAACATGGTCATTAAGTCCCAAGTTGATGGTCTAAGAAGCCACCGGGTCGCCGCTGCACACTCCCCGGGGCAATGGAATACAAGATTAAAAAAACTGCAACTTTCGTTCAAGATATCAGGTTAGCCCAAAAACGATCCTGGTCTCAAGGGACGCCAGAATGACACTGCAGCAGGGCGAGCAACGCGCTTTCAGCGGCCCCATCCCGACGCATGGTCAGTTCGGGCGCTGGCAAATCTTGAACCAGCCTGGCCAATGAAAGATGTTCCCGAGGATGTATCAGATCGGGAGCCAGTTCGGCGCAGGGCATCACGAGAAAAGGACGCCGCATCAGATCTGGATCGGGAAGAACCAGCCCATCGCTGTCAAACACCGTGGAGCCCATCAAGACGATATCGAGATCCAAAGTACGAGGGGCGTATCTTTTCGGGCCACGTCTCCTTCCACAGCGATACTCAAGGGACCGCAGCACCTGCCGCAGTTCCAAGGGGTGTACGGCCAAAGCGCCAACCCGCAATAGAACCACGCCGTTCAGATAATCCCCCCCCACATCCTTCTCCCCTGGTTGATCCGGGTCGCATAACGCTACCGTACGCCAAACCGTGGACATTTTATCGATACCCATCTCATGGTTCAGCAATTCGAGTCCCCGACTCACGTTCACCAATGGATCAATATTGGATCCAAAGGCGATCAGGATACGTTCGTCAACCATTGCCGGTCCCGCTCAATCTCCACACCCACGCTTCGGGCAAATCGCAAAGCCCCCGGTTTTTCCAGGCCCACCCGAACGCGCACAACCCGTTCATCCGCCAACACCAATCGGGCAACGTCAGCAGCCAGTGCCTCAACCAAAAAATGGTTGGAGTTTTCCACATGGTGGATAATCCTTTTAGTCAATGTTTTATAATTGACGGTGTCCTCAATCCGATCTGATTTTCCCGCCAATTCAAGGTCAGTCTCCAGAGTCAGGGAGAGAAACACATCCTGCAAGGTGGTGCGCTCCCAATCCTGAATACCGATGATACACCGCAAGTGCAAGTCGCGAATGGTGATACAGTCCATGTTTTTTATCCCTCTGGCCGATTTCTTTCAAACATTGCCGAATCAATACCCTTCCGCATCTTCAAGCACATCCCCCAGGGCGTGCCGCAATGGTTGCAAATGTTCTGCAAAAACCTTCCATCGACCTCTTGAAGTTCGGTACAAAGGTTGCCGCACTTCAATAAAACTAGCCGTATCCACCTGCCGCTCGACTTGATGAAAATTCAGACAATCATCATGCCAGGGCAAACCACAATAATCAAGAATGCGACCGACCATCATCTCCAGATCATCGACAACCTGTTCATAGTGGATGTCCAACATGCGTCCCGGCAAGGCTTGTTGCCAATGCCGCATCAGGTGATGATAGATGCGGTAGTATCGCCCCAATTCCTCCAGATCATAGGCGTAAGGTATATGGCCAGCAAATAATTGTTGGTAGCAACTCAGGCAGGTATCCAGGGGATGACGCCGGCAATGAATGATACGTGCATTGGGCATGAGGAGATGAATCAGGCCAACATAGTGAAAATTATGGGGTAACTTATCAGTAATCCGGATGGCTGAAGGATTCAACAGGGTCAAGGATTGCACGCAACTGTGCCCAAGTATTCGTACCTCTTCCCGCGTCAATTCCCGTGTCGCCTCGGGATAAGCCAGATGGGTTCGAGACAAGGTTCCCATGGTATTGGCAAGTTCGTAGACTTCAAATCGTTCCCCACCACCATGGCATAACGGGTGCGTTGCGAGAATCTGTTCCACCAGGGTGGTTCCTGAACGTGGCATCCCCACAATAAAAATCGGCTTGTCCGCAGGATCACCCCAACCGGCACGGTCTGAAAAGAAACGCTGATCAAATACCGCCTGGACACGTTGTGCATTCATGGCGTCCTGATCAATGGCGTAAAAAAAGCTTTGGCGCATGATGCGATTGCCCTGCTGGTAACTGGCGAAAGCTTGATCAATATCTTTTTTCTTCATGTGGATCTTAGCCATGGCAAAGAGACTTTTGGCCTGATCTACAGGAAACATGCTTGTCATTGTGGACTGTAGTTCCTCACCCTTGTGTCCCAGGGGAAGGCAATTCATGGCCAGCAAGTTTTCCAGGGCGTAAGCATTGTTAGGGGATAACGCCAGAATTTTTTCATGAAGAACGGCTGCTTCCTGCAACTTTCCCAACATTCCAAGGGCGTTAGCACAGCAAGAAAGAGAGCCGAGGTGATTGGGATCAACCTGCAGGGCACGACGGCTATACTCTTCGGCCAACGCTGCATTAAAAAAACTGACCTCCAGATGGAGTCTGGCCAAATGAAACAACGCCTCAACACAATCAGGCTGTAACGCAATAGCCCTGACAAACGCCTGCAAAGCCAGATTGCGATGTTGCCGCAGCGATAGGATAACACCCAGTTCCGTCCACCAGTTCGCATTGCCAGGTTCCCGTTCCAAGGCGGAGCGCATCGATTTTTCAGCCGCCATCAGTCGCTGGGAATGCCTGTATACCACCGCCAAATGGGCATGAACCTGAGCCGTGACACAACCGTTTGCCACGGTTTGCTGTAGACTGGTCAAGGCATCGGCATACCGATTGGTACCCATGAGCAACCGGTTCAGGGTATGCCTCACGGGGCAATAATTGGGAAAAGATCGCACGAACCAACCCAGAATCCCAATCATCACGCCGGTGACCACTGGGGAGAATCGACTTGGACTCCAAGGAAGTCGAGCCCTGACCCGGGCAACAATCCCATTCACAGGATTCATGGTGTTACCGAAGTCAAATTTTGCAACTCGGCCACCGCTTCATCCAGGCGACCAAAACGCAGTTGCATCATCTGTGAGTCACGTACCATCTCAGCAATGCCGCCAAATCCGCTTTGTCCCAGGGTTTCATAATTGAAAGCGTTGGCAGCCAAACGCAAAAAACCTTCCCCTGCCGGAATTTTCTCCAAATAGGTGGCGCTTTGCTGTTCAAACGTGGGAAAGACTATCCAGCGCGGCACCACGCCAAAATCGATCTGCTGCACGCTCCCGACCGGAACCCGCAAAAAACTGACCGTTCCTTTTCGGGTGTGGGGATATTCCTCACTCAGTACCGCCCGGGGATCGAAAGCACGAATCACGTCAATGGATTCATTTTTCAACCCAACAGGTCGGGCATTGGCCATGAACACTTTTTTTTGCGGACAATACAATCCAAATTCATCCGAAAGTAGACGAAACCCACGCAGGGATAATGCTGCGCTCAAGGTACTTTTCCCGGACCCCGGCGTTCCCGGTAAAACCAGGGCGCACCCCCCTTTTTCCAAAACAGCCGCATGTAATAATAGATAGTGATTGCTTCGGGAAGCGACGGCCATATTCATCCCCCACTCAAACATGGGAGGGGCGTGGCTCAAAGGAAAAGGGGTGAAAAAGGAGTTGCCATCCAAACGGAAACTGACTTTGGGTCGCCAATAGCGCCGCAGTCCAAAGGAAGGGTGCAACGATGCGTGAAAATCAGCGATATCGTCCCACGGCGGTTCCAATATCTCATTTTCATGATAAAACATCTGCAAATGCTGAAAAAAATCCGGTACCCGGGAGCGCAAATGGACGATAAAGGGACCGAGGATCCAGCGCAACCCGGTCGATCGCAGTTGGTTGCACAGCTCTCGGGATGACAGTTGGCCGATGTTCACGATGCAACCGGAAAGATCAAACCCAAGCGATCCAGTTCATTAAGGATGCGTTCCATTTCCGCCAAGTTGCTATCCTCTGCAGGGTCCAATTGCATCTCTGTCATCAACTCCCGACCATCCATGGGGTGCTGGGCCAATATTTCAAGGATGTCGACGACCAATTCGTTGATCCAATGGGTATGGCCCGACATGGGATTGAAAATCATGTGATGATCACCCAATGGGACATGCACCAGTGGTGGGCATTTCCCCCGTGTCCACCTGTGCGGCGTTGGCAACGGAAATCCGTCATCAGGGGCAGGGGCGAGTATGGACATGTTGCAAAAAATACAGTAGGGCTGATTTATTTTAGTGGAAGGAACCCCAGCATGATTTGGTCACTGCATAATATCCAGAGGCTGGATTAACGTTCTGACCGGCATTGCCACCCCAATAATTCGCGCCCCCTCCCGCACTGGATGTGGCGGCCACACCAGAAGCATTGGTATAGATGGCACCCATGGGAGCCCCGGCTGTACATGGCGCCGCCGCAGTAGACCCCCAGACGGTGGTATCGGTACGATTGTAACGCTGAATAATACTGGTTGCAGCGACCGCAGTCGAAACACACCGATTGGTCCCATAGCTGGCCAAAGAGGTTATATTGCTACCTGTAATGCAGTTACCGCTGGAAGTAGCCGCAGCAGCCGCAGAGGAGGCACCTTGAAGGGTAATGACGGCAGGGACACCAGCAGCCAGTCCTTTCAATATGAGACGTCGCCTGACAAGCTTGGTCTGAGCCGGGACAACCTCCCCTGAGGCCACAGGATCCAAGATGTTTTGGATATGTTTCGGACCGTCCTGACCGTCAACCATGGCTGATTGTCCTTGAAGTATTGCGCAGTTTGCAAGCGCCTCACCTTTTACCCAAACCTCAGTGTGAGAGTACGCTTTTTATGAAACAAAATCAAAAGAAGAATTGTAATCTATTCTATTTTTTGTAACAAACGGTTCAGAAACAAGACACGATACCCCTCGACCATGGCATCCAGCGAATAATCGCGTTCCACCCGTCTTCGAGCTGCGGCACCCAGGCTATGCGACCACCGGGGATTCTGCAAGTGGCGCAGAATTGCCTGTGACAAGGCTTCCGCGTCCTGGGGAGGCACCAAGTTCCCGGTTTCACCCTCCTTGACCAGATCGGCTACACCTCCGACCCGTGTTGCGACCACTGGCAGGCCACAGGCCATGGCTTCCAAGATGGTCAGTGGTGTCCCTTCGGCCCGGGAAGGCAGCACAAACAGATCAAAAGATCGCAATAATTGCGCCACATCATCGCGCCAACCGGTAATCCATATTTTATCGAACACCCCCAATTCTTTGGCCAATTGCTCCACGGCCCTGCGCTCAGGTCCATCACCAACCAATACCAGACGGCACCGCTGCAATCCAGGAGGATCCACTCGGCCCAAATGCGCCAAAGCCCGCACCAAATTGGCCGGATCCTTGATGGACCAAAGCCGACCCACGCTGCCAATAATGAACGATGTTTCATCGGCAAAACCGGGGCAAGGCAAGGCCATTTTGGATCCAGGTGTATAACGATGACTGTCGATACCATTGACAATCAACCTGATTTTCCGTTCTGGAATGCCCACCCGATCCCGCAACCAAACATACAAATCACGCGACACGCAAACAAATGTATCGACAAAAGGATGAAGCAGCCGCCGCAGCCAGATGTAGGTGCGATTTTCGCCATGGGGGTCGTAACTGTCCCGACCATGTTCGGCATGCACCACAAGCGGACGACCCGCAAAAAAAGCGGGTATGGACCCCTCCAACGTGGCAATATTACAGGAATGGACCACATCCGGTTTTATATGGTTCAACAGTTTCCACAAGCGCAACCACACCAGCCAATCCTTGCCGGCCTTCTTATCCAATTCGTAATAACAAACATCGGCACGCTCGACCCGGTTTTTGAAATCGCCACAGCGGGTCAAGGCGATCACATGGTGTTCAAATTGGTCATGGGGAAGGCGGTTCATCAGATTGACGACCACGGTCTCCAGACCACCTACATCCAGACGATAAAGCACGTGGGCGATACAAATTCTTTTCAAGGCTCCAAGATCCCCAGGACTTTTTGCAAATTGGTCTCCCACTGGTAATGTTCCAGGATAAATTGCCGCCCCATCTGGCCATACTCAGCGGCTTTTTGAACGCCTTCCAACGGATCCAAAAGTTTCAGGGCATAGTGGGCAAATAATTCCGGTTTCTCGGTCACCCAATTGTGCAAACCCGGATGGTAACGGATCCCCTCCATCGCCTGGGGCGTGGCGATCACCGGCTTGGCCATGGCCATCGCTTCCAACACCTTGTTTTGCACCCCACGGGCAATCATCAAGGGTGCCACTGCCGCACGGGCATGCGCCAGATAGGGCCGCACATCCGCCACCGCTCCAACAACTTCAATCCCCTCCTGGGTCGCCAAACGCTTCACCGCTCGATCAGGTCTGGCACCGACAATGGCAAATCGAGCGGTGGGTGACTTTTGCCGTATGCGGGAAAAAATACGTTCCGCAAACCAAACCACCCCCTGAATATTCGGGCGATAGTCCATGGCCCCGGTAAAAACCAACGTTTCACCTGAACCATAGGGATTGGGATAGGCCTCCAGGGGGTTGAAAAACTCACTGTCCACCCCATTTTCCCAATAATGAACCCGATCCGCGGATTCGGGAGCCACCTGCCGAAACAATTCCGCCTCCGCATGACTGACGAACAATGAGGCCGCAAAACGACTGGCAATGGCACGCTCCATTTCCTGAAGGGTCCTGGACTCCCGGGCATGGATACGACTCATGAGACCTCGGCTGCTCCGGGCATACTCCAGCCATTTGACCGAATCGACATCGACAAAATCAATCACACACCTGGGCTGATGCGACCAGGGATGCATGACAAAACGACAGGGAGCCGCCGAATAAACCAGGATACGCGGCACCTTCAGACGCCCCATGAGGTCATTGACCCAACGTTGCATGCCCCGGTTGGCATAATAATGATAAGTAAGGGACTGATCCCGCCAAAGACCACGCAAGGCTTTCACCCTGGCCCAACGGGGATTTAATGCGGCCCAATGGGTTTCGCCATGACACAATTCCTGCAATACAGGGGCATGGGCCCAATCTTCGGGTGTGTCGATAAAAGCCCCGACATGCACCCGATAATGGCGTGCCAGAAAGCGCAGCAGGTGATAAGACCGCACTTTATCCCCCTTGTTGGGGGGATAGGGGATGCGATGGCTGAGAAAAAGGAGGTCTTCCATGGAGCGTTGCAACACCTGCGATGGTTGGTTGGCCCGTGCTGTCTTTCGTAACAGGTTATTGGCGGAAAACAGGTGATCGAAGATCGGCGAGCATCTCCGGCAATGTTTTTATGACAATATAGATCATTGGAACAAGATGCACCATGATCATTAAACTAATAACAACATCGGCCATGGACCAAATAAAGCTTACCGGCATGAATGGACCGCAAAAGGTGACGCCGGCAAATGTCCAGCGAAAAGCGATCACACGGCGTCCCCCCAAATAGTGGTAACACCGCTCGGAAAAATGGGCCCAACTGATGATGGTGGTATAGGCAAAGACTCCCAGACACAAAAACAACACCCACCGTCCGCCGTCACCCAGTCCCGTCTGGAAGGCGGTGGCGGTCAGATAGGCCCCGGTGAATTGCTGCCAGTCACCCAAGTCCAAGACAACCAAACCGGTGATACTGCAAACCAGCAAGGAGTCGATCAAGGGCACCAATGCCGCCAAATGGGCACCGACAGCGGGATGATCGTCGTTGGCGCTCTGGTAGAACGGAGCGATTCCCAAACCAGAGAAATGGGTAAAAACCCCGCGAGCCACACCAAACTGCATCGCCTGCATGACCGTATACCCAGCCACCCCCCCACCCATGGCGTACGGGTGAAAGGCCGCCTGGAAAATCGTTTGCAACGACTTGAGGGTGGCCAACGGGTTCAGGATGAGGATCAACAAACCACAGGCCACGAAAAGTGCGGTGACCCAGGGACCAATAATGGCACTGAAGCGAACAATGGATTTGACGCCGCCAACGATGACGGCGGACACCGTAACAAACAGGGTGATCGCCACCCAAATATCGGAGGAACCCAGTTCATTGGCCAAGGCACGGGACACGGAATTGGCCTGAATCAAATTGGCGCTGACCATGCCATAAAACAAAATCAATCCCGCAAGGATCGGCGCCAGCATCGGCCAGGAATGACCGACAAATTTGACCAGATAGGACATGGGGGTGGCATAATGGATGGAATGGACGTCTTTAGGTCCATGGCGCACAGCCAGATAGGCGGAACACATTTGGAAAGAACCGCCAACAATGGCCGAAACCCACAACCAAAACATGGCCCCCGGTCCACCGAGATGAATGGCGGTACCCACACCCGCCAGATTGCCGACCCCAACACTGGAAGCCAGGGCCGCACCCAAAGCCGTCATATGGGAAATGTGGTGTTCGTTGCCGCCTTCCTGGGTTTTCTGTGACCGGATACGCCAAAACATCACGAAAGGTTCCCGCAAGGAAAGCCCGCGGGTGATCAGCAGGAACAAAATGCCGATCTCAATATAGATCAAACTGAAAAAAGGGTTCCAAATCCAGGCTGCTATCGTGTCCATAACCATCCAATTCCCAAGTGGCGCAAACGTTCTCTTTCCCTGATGGCCCGTAACGGGCTATAGTGGCCCGCATTCCAGAATAATCTACCAGGGATCAACCATGAAAAAAGGCTATTTTGGCATTTTTGGCGGGGCCTATATACCGGAAATCCTGCATGAGACCTTTCGTCGCCTGACCCTAGCCTATGAACAGGCGCGTCAAGATCCCAATTTTTGGCAGGAATATCTGGATCTTATGGAAAATTATTCGGGTCGGCCAACCCCCTTGACCTTCGCCGAAAATCTTTCCGCACACTTTGGTCACAAGGTTTATATCAAACGCGAAGACCTGAATCAAACCGGTGCCCACAAGGCCAACAATGTCATGGGCCAAGGACTCCTGGTGCGACGGATGGGCAAAAAAAGGGTCATCGCCGAAACCGGCGCCGGGCAACACGGGGTCGCCACCGCCACCATGGCCGCCAGAATGGGATTGGAATGCGTGATCTACATGGGCGCCAAAGATGTGGAGCGCCAACGTCCCAACGTGTTCTGGATGCAGCAATTGGGTGCCACCGTCGTCCCGGTTACTTCGGGTTCCTGCATCCTCAAGGATGCCATCAACGAAGCCTTGCGGGATTGGGTCGGCAGCATGGATGATACCCATTATGTCCTGGGAACCGCCTGTGGCGCGCATCCTTTTCCCGAAATGGTCTCCTGGTTTCAATCCATCATCGGCATCGAAGCCCGGCAACAAATTTTAAAACAGGCTGGACGCCTGCCACATCGGGTTTATGCCTGTGTCGGTGGCGGTTCCAATGCCATGGGTATTTTCCAGGGATTCCTGGATGATCCCCAGGTCGATTTCATCGGTGTGGAGGCGGGTGGTGAGGGCATCGCATCGGGACGCCACGCCTCTCGTCTGGCTTCCAACGCCGGTCGTCTGGGGATCGCCCACGGATATCGCACCCTGTTTCTCCAGGACGATGACGGACAGATGCGCGAGACCCATTCGGTGGCCGCCGGGCTCGATTATGTCGGAGTATCCCCCATTCTGGCCCATCTCCACAACATCGGACGGGTCCGATTTGCATCCGCCAGCGACCAGGAAGTGGTTGCGGCATTAAAAATTTTGATGCAAAAGGAGGGTTTGATCGGTGCCCTGGAATCAACCCATGCCGTTGCCCGCGCATTTGCGGAAATGCCCCACATGCCCAAGGACTCCGTTATTATCATTAACCTTTCCGGTCGCGGCGACAAAGACATTTTCACCATCGCCGATGCCCTCGGCGATCCGGGATGGCGTACATTCATCCTGGACAAGGCACACCAGTATCAAAAATCTTAAAGATAAAGACAGCTCCGATCCTTCGTTTGTTCGGCAAGATTTTAAACCAGGACATCCTTACGATGCATGCCGCGACCCCCAGTCTCCTTGAAACTTGTATTCGCAACTCCCCGGATCCCATACTGCTCATGTCCCATCTGGTTCTGGGATATCCTTCGCTGGAAGAAAATCGCAAGGTGATGGATGCCATGGTAGCCGCTGGCGTCCCTATCATCGAGTTGCAAATCCCTTTTTCCGAGCCGATCGCCGATGGCCCCGTCATCGCTCGCGCCAATCAGGAGTCCCTAGCCAATGGCTTTCGGGTTGAAACCGGCTTGAATTTTATCGCCGAAAGCGTCCAGCGCTATCCCATCCCCATTATCATCATGACCTACACCAACATTCTCATGGCACAGGGGTTTGATCCATTTATCCAACGGGCTGCCGCCATGGGCGTCCGCGGATTGATCGTCCCCGACCTCCCCCTGGAGGAAGCGGGTGACGCCATTCAAAGCTGTCAAACCCACGGAAACAACCAACTCGATTGGATCCGTCTGTTCACCCCCACCACCCCCGACTCCCGACTTGAACTGCTGGGTCAGGGAGCTTCCGGTCTGGTCTATTGCGTAGCGCGCCGGGGTGTCACCGGGCGGCATACCGAGTTTGATCCCCAGGTCATGGCTTTTATCAACCGGTGTCGTTCCGCCACGCGTACACCCTTGGCTTTGGGATTTGGTGTCCGTTCCCGCGAGGATGTTCAAAGCCTTCGCGGCAAAGTGGAAATCGCCGTGGTGGGAACAGCCGCCATCGAAATCCACCTCTCCCGGGGAGCCGAAGCGGTGGGAAGTTTTTTTGCTGGACTAAGGTAGTCGTAATGTTTAATAAGTTACTATAACATCGCGTCAATTGGGTTCGCAAAGTGTGGTTGTCAGAAGGGGAGTCACATCCATGGCCAAGATACTCATTGTCGATGATGAACCAATCAATTGTCTAATATTGGAAAAATTTCTCACGGAAGCCGGCAAGGGGCATGACGCAAAATCCTGTGAATCCGGGGCCGAAGCCATCCAGTTGGCAGCCTCGTGGAACCCAGATCTCATCTTCATGGATCTGAACATGCCGGGAATGGACGGGATCACCGCGATCACCAACATTCGCAAACAAGGATACACGGGTAAAATCATTATTGTAACGGCGAACCACTCCAGTCAAAACGCACGCCTCGGAGCCAAAGCCGGTGCCAACGGTTTTCTGGCCAAGCCTGTGGATGGCAAAAACATCACGAGTGTCGTAGAGTCCATACTCCCCTCCTGACCAACGCTTTCGGGAGTGATTCCAGACAGCGCAATATTCATAAACGCGCCAATTGTTCCTGGAGGGCTTGATTCTTTTTTTCCACCCCTTGAGCCATTGCATCGCGGTAGGCTTGCAACTTTTCCATAAGCCCAATCTGGGTCAACGCCAAAATTTTTGCTGCGAACAAGGCCGCATTGACAGCCCCGGCCTTGCCAATGGCCATGGTGGCCACCGGGATCCCTCCGGGCATCTGCACCGTTGCCAACAAAGCGTCCATGCCCTTGAGGTCGGTTGCCGACAAAGGGACACCAATGACCGGCAAAGGGGTAACCGCCGCGACCACCCCTGCCAGATGCGCCGCCGCGCCCGCGCCGACGATAAGCACCTTCAGGCCACGCTGCGCCGCCCGTGTCGCATAATCGTGGGTTCTTTCCGGGGTACGATGCGCCGAAGTAACCAGCATCTCGAAAGGGATGGCAAAGTCTTTGAGGATCCGCCCCGCTTCGCGCATGATTTCAAAATCAGAATCGGAACCCATTAAAATTCCTACGACTGGAGATGCGTTCATGGGGCCTCCCTGGATAAGGCACGGTAGGCGATATCTCCGCGAAAATAGGCGTCCTGCCAATGAATCCGCTCCACTGCGGCATAGGTCACCTTGCGCGCCTGGGTCACGGTATCCCCCAAACCCGTCACGCCTAACACACGACCACCTGCAGTCACAAGATTCTGTCCCACACGACGGGTTCCGGCGTGAAAAATTTGCACATCCGGCAATGACATCGCTGATTCCAAACCTGTGATGGGATGGTCCATCGCATAACTTCCCGGGTAACCGCCCGCCGCCATCACCACACACACGGCGGGCCGGGGATCCCAATCGATGGTCATACCCGCGAGGGATCCAACGGCTGAGGCCATGAGAAATGGAACGATATCACTCCGCATGCGCATCAACAGAGGCTGGGTCTCAGGATCGCCAAAACGGGCGTTGAACTCCAATACTTTCAGCACATCACCATCAATCATCAAACCGGCGTACAACACGCCGCGATAAGGCCGACCTTCCGCCGCCATGGCATCGATGACCGGCTGCATGATTTCAACCATGATGCGATCATGCAAGCGGGGCGTCAGGATGGGTGCCGGGGAATAGGCTCCCATACCCCCCGTATTGGGTCCGGTATCCCCCTCTCCCACCGCCTTATGGTCCTGGGCACTGGCCATGGGAAGGAGGCGTTCCCCATCGGCGAAAGCCATGAAGGATACCTCTTCACCCGTTAAAAATTCCTCCACCACCACCTCATTGCCCGCCGCACCGAATTCTCGCTGGACCATGGCACGATGCACGGCCTGTTCCGCCTCTTCAAGGGTATGGCACACCATGGCCCCCTTGCCTGCGGCCAATCCGGAAGCCTTGACGACGATGGGGGCCCCCTGTCCGCGGACATGATCCAACGCCGCCGCCGCATCGGTGAACACCTGATATCCGGCAGTGGGAATGTGATACCGTTTCAGGAGATCCTTCATAAAGGCCTTAGAGCCCTCAAGAGCCGCCGCCGCCTGCGAAGGACCGAAAACCGCCAATCCAGATGCACGAAAATGATCCGCCAAACCTGCAACCAGTGGGGCTTCAGGACCGATCACCGTCAGATCGATTCGATTGGAAACAGCCCATGATTTCAGTGCCTCCAGATCCGAAGCCCCCATGGAGACGCACTCCGCAACCTGTGCCATACCTGGATTACCGGGGACACAAACCAATTTTTCAACCAAGGGTGAGCTGGCGATTTTCCATGCCAAAGCATGCTCGCGACCGCCACCACCAATCAACATGACTTTCAAGCCCATTTTTTTTCCAATCCCACGCAAGCCAACTCCAATTGCATCGATGACGAAGCCTCCCGGCACTGACGCCACCTGCGACCGATGTCAAAGATACTGAAAACCACCGGATGCTGTCGAGGAACTTCCATGTTCCCATAACGCAAACAACATCTGGACCAAACCCCTTAAAGGTGCGAGACTTGCGTGATCCGATCCACCCTATGGCCTGTTATCTCATCCCATCTTAAGGTTCCGACCATGGTCGCAAGCCGATCACAGTCACGACACTCCAGGATCATTCCACAACGCAATAAAATATTCTATGGAGCCGTCCTGATTTTTATTGCCATCGGGTCGCAATTTATTAATGAAATTTATGGAATATTTTCCATTTATTCGACATGGCTATTGGATGACAATGTCTGGTTTCCGAATAAACTGACCTCTCTGCTTTTACTCCTAGTATTGCCGTTTCTAACTTATCTGAGCTTACGTCTGTTTCAACTCAACCACGCCCTCCAGGTCGATGAAGAGACGATTCGCCGCCTGCACCAACGCAATGAAGGGATCCTGCAAGCGGCTGGGGATGGGATATTCGGGGTGAATGGCTCCGGGCAGATCACCTTCATCAACCATTCCGCAGCACGTATGTTGGGAACTGCTCCCGACAATCTGTGGGGAAAACCGGTCAGCACCATTTTGCAAGCACCACCGGGAGAGACGCTCCATACCGCAACCAGTGCCTTGGAGAAAACCTTGGCCGATGGTCAGATTCACTTGTTCGCCCAGGAATTTTTTTATCGTCGGGATGGCAGCCCTTTCCCGGTGGAATACAGCTCAACGCCCTTGGATCCCAACCACCATCAGACCGGTGTGGTCGTCACGTTTCGAGATATCAGCCAACGCCTGGAAACGGAAGCGGAACGTAACCGTTTGGCCGCAGCCGTCAATCAAACAGCCGAAATGATCCTGATCACCGATCCCGATGGACATATCCACTATGCCAACCCAGCCTTTGAAACCATAACAGGATATGGCCTCAACGAAGTCCTGGGCGCTGCCATGACGCATTTTCCCATCACACAATGGAAACAATCCTGGAACGACAAACTTTCCCTGGCCTTATCCCAAGGCATTCCTTTCAAACAGCGATTTTTAGCACAGAAAAAGAATGGTTCCCATTTTCATGCGGATTTAACCTGGTCGCCGGTCAAGGACCACAAAAAACAGATCACCAGCCATGTCATCATAGGTCGAGACGTAACCCGCGAACTGGAACTCGGACGACAATTATTAAAATCACGACAATTGGAATCCATCGGGACATTGGCTGGGGGGATTGCCCATGACTTCAACAACATACTCACAGCCATTCTCTCTTACACGGAATTGACAATGGATGAGCTGGAGGCCTCCAGCCTGGAATACCATAACCTGAACGAAGTCATGGTAGCCGCTGTCCGTGCCAAAGAGCTGGTTAAACAACTCCTGACATTCAGCCGCCGCAACAAACAGCAGCGCATCCCCCTGCCGATATCACCTGAAATCAAAGAAGCGCTATCCTTGCTTAAAACAGCCCTTCCTGACAAGATTGTATTGGAGACAACTCTCCCTTCCATTGAAGACCAGGTATTGATCGATCCCTTGCAAATTCATCAGGTCGTCATGAACCTGTGTACCAATGCCGTTGAGGCCATGGAGAACCAGGGGGGGACCATAAGCGTCCGCCTGGAAAAGGTCCGGGTTGATGAAGAAATGATTCTCAACCATGCCTCCCTGTCGCGGCTCCAACCCGGCCCCCACATGGTACTATCCGTTAAAGACCAGGGACCGGGCATCGAACCATCCGTTCTGGATCACCTCTACGAACCTTTTTTTACCACCAAGGACATTGGCAAAGGCTCCGGTTTGGGTCTGTCGGTAGTCCATGGAATCGTGCATAATCATGAAGGGGCCATCAAGGTGGAGAGCATCTCAGGCCTGGGAGCCACCTTTCAGGTCTATCTACCAATCATACAGGGCAAGACTGCGGCAAGGGCCAGTGCAGAAAGGGAGGACGAGCCATGACTCGAATTCTCGTCATAGAGGATGAGCGCCAGATTCGTGAAGTTCTAAAACAAATTCTTGAAAAGTCAGACTATGAAGTGGAGCTCGCAGAGGATGGACGCCGCGGACTGGAGCTTTTCCGCAAGCATCCCGCTGACATCGTCATCACCGATATCATCATGCCCAACAAAGACGGTCTGGAAACCATCGAAGAATTGATTTCTCAGAACCCCCAGCTGCCGATCATCGCCATATCGGGGGGGGCACCGGGGCAAAAAGCGCAATTCGCCTTGGATGTCGCCAAAATGTGCGGTGCCATTCGCGTCCTGGCCAAGCCATTCTCACGCAAAGAAATATTAGAAGCAGTAACCGATCTTCTCAGTGATGTGAAAGCCAATGATCACTCCGGAAGTTAAAATAAACTTTACTAGACAAAAATTCAATTATGACTATCCGAGATGTAGAAATAAAAGCGCTATGCAAATGTTTGCCGTTTTTCTTATTGTGCAGTAAAAAAATTCGTTGACAATGATTACGCACTCTCCTAGGATTGCGCCTGTTTTAAATGACAGGCGCGAAAAGGTGCGCAGAAGGCCATGAAGGCCACGTTATACGGGTACAGCCCAGTGATAGGGCTGCAATTGTTGTCAGTTCTCCTGGCAGTAATTGTAGCAGCATGGCTTTCTGGTGCAAGCAGCGCGATCTCTGCAACACTGGGAGGTGGGGCAGGCATCATCGGAGATATTGCTTTCTTGTTGGTTGCACACAAAAAGAAGCATACCACCACTGCCTTTGAGGCCCTTGCGGCGGCCCTTATCGCCGAGGTCATCAAGCTCGTTGTCATGTTTGCGCTTCTGGGTTTGGTCGTTGTCGCCTACAGAGATGTGGAAATGGTCGGTCTCATTTCGACCTTCATCCTGTCGGTCGTCGTTTTCAGCTTGGCGTTGTTTTTCATTAAACAACCCCACGAATAGGGTACTTAAGCAACGTGAATACAGAACAAATGCTTACACCCACGTCTTATATAGACCACCACCTGACTCAGTTGGCCAAGCCACTGGGTGACAGCCCATTCTGGGTCGTCCACGTTGATTCCCTTTTGATTGCTGTGCTATTGGGAATTGTCGGCTTCGGTTTCCTGTATACGGTTGTGAATGGTGCGACCAGCGGCGTGCCGAGCAAACGCCAGGCTTTTGTCGAACTGGCATTTGAATTTGTCGATGGTCAAGTACGCAGTATTTTTCATGGGGATCAGCATAAGTTTGTTGCACCAACAGCCCTGACCGTTTTTGTCTGGGTGTTTCTCATGAACTCCATGGATTTTTTGCCAGTCGACATCATGTCGCGATTTTACGAGCGCTTGATGCATGTGGATCATTTCCGTGGCGTGCCCACAGCCGATGTCAATACCACCTTTGCACTGGCATTGACGATCTGGATGATCATGATATACTTCAACATCGCAGTGAAGGGCCTTGGCGGTTGGATGCATGAACTCTTCTGCACCCCATTTGGTAAACATCCGGCATTGTGGGTTCTCAATTTCCTGTTCAATGTCGTGGAGCTGATTTCCAAGCCCTTGTCGCATTCGCTGCGGTTGTATGGAAACATGTATGCTGGTGAAATCATATTCCTCTTACTCGGAATGTGGGCGGCAACGGGTATGGTTGGGACATTTTTTGGCATTGTTTTGGGTGCCGGATGGGCCATTTTTCACATCTTGATCGTTGCCCTGCAAGCATTCATCTTTATGATGTTGACCGTCGTCTATATCGCGATGGCCCATGAGAGCCATTGATCATCAATACTTGTTCAATTTTTTAACTTTGAAAGGAATAAAATGGACAAGCTTCAACTTTTAGCCATGATTCAGGCGTCCACGGGTATCGGTATTGGCCTCATGATCGGATTGGGGGCATTGGGAGCCTGTATTGGCGTGGGCGTGATGAGTAGCCGCTTTCTTGAGGGTGCGGCCAGACAGCCGGAGATGATCCCACAGTTACAAGCGAAAGTATTCCTACTCCTCGGTCTGATTGATGCCTCGTTCATTATTGCTGTGGGTTTGGCAATGCTGTTCGCGTTTGGTAATCCTCTCCTGGCCGTAATCAAGTAGCCACTGGCCTAATGGATTATCCCTCGCTAGGGTGCTGACATGAATATCAATCTCACTCTGTTTTCGCAGGCCTTCGCCTTCGGGATCTTCATCTGGTTCACGGTGAAGTTTGTCTGGCCGCCCTTGCTCAAGGCTATAGAAGACCGCCAGAAATACATCGCAGAAGGGCTTGCTGCTGCTGATGAGGGCAGGAAAAGCCTTGATCAAGCTCAGGATCGCGTTGGCGTCATAGAGGCAGAGGCACGTAGCAAAGCTGTCGATATCATTACGGCGCACGAAAAACGTGCCGCTCAGATCATTGACAATGCCAAGGAACGTGCCAAAGTCGAAGCCGAACGCATTATTACCCACGCACGGGAAACGGCGGAAATCGAGACCGCCAAAGCCAAAGATGCCCTGCGTCGAGAAGTTGGTCGACTGGCCGTCCTGGGTGCCGAACGGATTTTACGTCGGGAAATCGACCCGAAAGCCCATACTGAACTTCTGAATCAGCTCCGGGATGAACTGTAATGGCTGAGTTGGCGACAGTCGCACGGCCCTACTCGAAAGCTGCTTTCGCAGCGGCTGAGGCAAGTGGCAAATTAGTCGAGTGGTCCCAGGCGTTAACGGCGTTGGCGGAATTGGCGAGCCAAGAAGGTGTCCGTCGCGCCTTGGGCAACCCACACTTGAGTGCAACGCAGCGGGTGACCTTACTGACCTCATTGATCTCTGTCGATCTTTCCACAGAGGCTGGTTTTTTCCTACACATGCTTGTAGATGCCAAGAAAATAGCCCTGCTGCCGGCCATCGCCGCCCAGTTTGAAGCCTTGAAAAATGAGCGAGAACGGACAGTTGACGCAATTGTTTACTCGGCATTGCCGGTTGCCGACAAACAGTTGAAAACTTTGACCCAGCGTTTGACAAAAAAGTTTGGTCGGTCGGTTCAGGTCCAGGTGGTCGTAGATGCCGCGTTGATTGGCGGCGTCAAAGTTGTCGTTGGTGACCAAGTGATGAATGGTTCGGTTCAGGCCAAGCTGGAGGCGCTCTACGCCAGTCTGACCGCATGATTCACATTTTTTGGCCGGTCGGATGGGAACAAGTACGCGGATTGATTGCAGGAGATCGACGTTTTATGAACATCGCGTTGGGTTGATTTTTCTCGGAGTGTGTCCGAAATAATCCATTGGCGATAAATTGCTTATTAACTGGACTGTCAACCAGGTGTACCTATGCAACTGAATCCTTCCGAAGTCAGCGATCTGCTGCAAGAGAAAATACAAAAATTGGGGGTGACGACCGAGGCGAGAACGCAGGGGACCGTTGTTTCGGTGTCCGATGGCATTTGCCGCATCTACGGCTTGGAAGATGTCATGCAGGGCGAGATGCTGGAGTTCCCGGGTAATGTGTTCGGCTTGGCGCTCAATCTGGAGCGTGACTCGGTTGGTGCGGTTATTTTGGGCGAATATGAGCATATCACCGAAGGGGACGTGGTCCGTTGCACCGGACGCATCCTGGAAGTGCCCGTTGGACCTGAGTTGATCGGACGCGTTGTCGATGCCCTGGGCCGGCCAACGGATGGCAAGGGGCCGATCAATGCTGAAATGACGGATGTCATCGAAAAGGTGGCACCGGGTGTGATTGAGCGTAAATCGGTTTCGCAACCAGTGCAGACCGGTTTGAAAGCCATTGATGCCATGGTGCCCATCGGACGTGGCCAGCGCGAGTTGATCATCGGCGACCGGCAAACGGGTAAGACGGCTGTGGCTGTTGACGCGATCATCAACCAGGCTGGGAAAGATCTCATTTGTATTTACGTGGCGATTGGTCAAAAGGCTTCATCAATCCGGAGTGTGGTCCGCAAACTGGAAGAAAGCGGTGCCATGGCCTATACCATCATTGTCGTGGCCACTGCTTCCGAAGCTCCCGCCCTGCAATACTTGGCCCCATATTCCGGTTGCACCATGGGGGAATATTTTCGGGATCGCGGTCAAGACGCCCTGATCGTTTATGACGATTTATCCAAACAGGCGGTGGCTTATCGGCAAATTTCCCTGCTTCTGCGCCGCCCTCCAGGTCGTGAGGCTTATCCTGGCGACGTGTTTTATCTCCATAGTCGCTTGCTGGAGCGTGCAGCCCGGGTGAATGCCGAGTATGTTGAAAGATTCACCAAGGGTGAGGTCAAGGGTAAGACCGGTTCACTGACTGCTTTGCCGATCATTGAAACGCAAGCGGGTGACGTTACAGCGTTCGTGCCGACAAACGTCATTTCCATTACCGATGGACAGATTTTCTTGGAAACCGATCTGTTCAATGCGGGTATTCGCCCGGCAATTAATGCGGGTATTTCGGTCTCCCGCGTGGGTGGTGCCGCACAGACGAAAATCATCAAGAGTTTGGGTGGTGGCGTCCGTCTCGCCATGGCGCAATATCGGGAACTGGCCGCCTTTGCACAGTTCGCCTCCGACCTTGATGAAGCAACCCGCAAGCAGCTTGAGCGGGGACGGATGGTAACCGAATTGATGAAACAACCACGGTACCAACCATTGCAAGTCTGGGAGATGGCGCTGGTGTTATTTGCCGTCAACAATGGCTACTATGACGATGTTGATGTCAAAAAGGCCCAAGCCTGTGAGAAATCCATGCGTGCCTTCATGGAAAATAAACACATGGAGCTGATCACAGTCATAGAGCGCGACAAAGAACTGACAGAAAGTTCAACGGCTGCTTTGCATGCTGCGGTCAAGGAATTCAAGGAAACAGGGGTCTACTAGGGCTTGCATGTACCCCTGTTAGCCAGAAGCGAACAGGTAGCTCGGATAGTCGAGAGTCCAAGGGAAGAAGGTGATGGCCGGTTCAAAAGAGATCCGCTCCAAAATTAAGAGTGTGCAGAGTACGCGCCGGATTACCAAAGCCATGGAAATGGTTGCGGCTTCTAAAATGCGCCGTGCTCAGGATCGCATGCGTGCCGCGCGTCCTTACGAAGAACGGGTGCGGCGCATTGCTGCGCATTTGGCCAGTGCAAACCCAGAATATCGCCACCCCTTTTTAGTGCGACGCAAGGAGGTCAAAGGGGCGGGATTTATTGTGGTGACCACCGATAAAGGCTTATGTGGTGGCTTGAATACCAACGTTCTGCGTTCCGTAACAGCAAAAATGCAAGAGTTGGAACAGGCTGGAATTACCCTCCAGGCCACGGCCATTGGCCAAAAAGGCTTTAACTTTCTTAATCGGCTTGGCGTTAAGATAATATCACATGTTGTCCATATGGGCGATGTCCCACATATGCATAAGTTTATCGGGGCTATCAAAGTTCAATTGGACGCCTATGTGGAAGGTCAGGTCGATGTTGTCTACTTGGCTTATTCACAGTTCATCAATACCATGGTGCAAAAAACACGAATGCTCCAGCTGCTGCCTCTTCCGCCTGATACGGTGAAAAAAGATTCCGGGTACAGTTGGGATTATATCTATGAGCCGGATTCCAAACTTGTTTTGGATGAGCTTTTGGTGCGTTATATTGAGGCCTTGGTCTACCAGGCCGTAACCGAAAGCATGGCTTCCGAACAATCCGCACGTATGGTGGCCATGCAGGCTGCTTCTGATAATGCCAAATCGGTTATTGAGCTTTTGCAGTTGAGTTACAACAAAGCGCGGCAAGCGGCGATTACCAAGGAACTCTCGGAGATTGTCGGAGGCGCAGCCGCCATCGCATAAGATCTGTTTTTCGCATCGGTGTTCGTATTGTCACAAACCATAGATGATATAAATTAACACGAAGGATATGCCGTGAGTGCTCAATCCAATGCTGAAGGAAAGATTGTTCTGTGCATCGGCGCTGTGGTCGATGTGGAGTTTCCCCGTGATCAGTTGCCGCGTGTGTACGATGCGCTGATCGTGGAAAATTCTACGCTGACGCTTGAAGTGCAGCAGCAGTTGGGTGATGGTGTTGTACGATCCATCTGCCTGGGCTCATCCGATGGGCTGCGCCGCGGTACCAAAGTGAAAAACACAGGGGGACCGATCACGGTGCCGGCTGGAAAAGCCACCCTGGGCCGCATCATGGATGTGCTGGGCAGACCCATTGATGAAGCGGGTCCGATTTCGGGTGAAATCACACGCTCGATCCACCAAAAGGCACCGTTGTTTGAAGATTTGGTGGCCTCACAGGATCTATTGGAAACGGGAATTAAAGTTATTGATCTGATGTGCCCGTTTGCCAAAGGTGGCAAGGTGGGACTGTTTGGCGGTGCAGGCGTTGGTAAGACCGTCAACATGATGGAGTTGATTCGCAACATCGCTGTCGAGCATTCCGGGTATTCGGTGTTCGCCGGGGTGGGCGAGCGCACACGTGAGGGCAACGACTTTTACCATGAAATGAAAGAGTCCAACGTGTTGGATAAGGTGTCACTGGTCTATGGCCAGATGAACGAGCCTCCAGGCAACCGTCTGCGTGTGGCCCTTACCGGTCTAACCATTGCGGAACATTTTCGGGATGAAGGGCGCGATGTGTTGCTCTTCGTTGATAATATCTACCGCTTCACCATGGCAGGTACCGAAGTGTCGGCCCTTTTGGGACGCATGCCTTCGGCGGTGGGTTACCAACCCACACTGGCAGAAGAAATGGGACGTTTCCAGGAACGCATCACCTCCACCAAAACGGGATCGATCACCTCGGTGCAAGCTGTTTACGTGCCTGCGGATGACCTGACAGACCCCTCCCCGGCCACAACATTTGCCCACTTGGACGCAACCGTCGTTTTATCACGTGATATCGCCTCCCTGGGTATCTACCCAGCGGTTGATCCGTTGGATTCAACCTCCCGTCAGGTCGATCCCAATATCATCGGGGAAGAACACTATTCGGTCACGCTCAAGGTGCAGTCGGTTCTGCAACGTTACAAAGAGTTGCGTGATATCATTGCGATCCTTGGCATGGACGAATTGTCTCCAGAGGATAAACTGGCTGTGGGACGGGCACGTAAGATTCAACGCTTCCTGTCGCAACCATTCAACGTTGCCGAGGTGTTTACAGGCTTGCAGGGTAAGTATGTGCCACTGAAAGAGACCATTCGCAGTTTTAAAATGATCGTCGATGGTGAGTGCGATGCCCTACCGGAACAAGCCTTTTATATGGTTGGTGGCATTGACGAAGTTTTTGAAAAGGCCAAGACGTTTCAATAATACGCTTGTGGTCGGTGGTCCTGGTGGTGGATGACGCCGCCAGTTGCCGAGCCCCCTATCTGCGACAAGGTCAGCCACTATGAGCACCATGCAAGTCTATGTCGTCAGTGCTGAGGAATCCATCTTTTCCGGCAAGGCTGAATATTTAATCTTGTCTGGGGATGTGGGGCAACTCGGCATTTATCCCAAACATGCACCGTTGATCACGCGCATTAAACCCGGCACGGTTCGCATCAAAGTGGAAAATGTTGGCCCAGAAGAGATCTTTTACGTTGCGGGGGGCATCCTTGAGATCCATCCCAATGCTGTCACCGTGTTGGCCGATTCCATAGTACGTGCCGCTGACCTGGATGCCGCCATGGCTGCGGATGCAAGGCGAGAAGCCCAGGAAGCCGTGGTCAATATTAAGAGCGATATCAACTTTGCACGGGCTCAAGGCGAATTCGCCGCCATGGCCGAGCAAATTGCATCGATTTCAAAACTGTTGAAGAGGCTGTAGTTTTTCGACGGCTCCGACCGACATGACATGGATGGCAAGAACGTCTCATTGGCAGTATTTTGCACCCAGCAAGCCCTGGATTCGTCAATCCAGGGCTTGTTTGTTTTTGAGGCACTGAGATGCTTCCGATCAAACGCAAAAGGGAAAACACCTTTTATCGGCAGTACGATCAGTGGTGCATCCACTGGCCGCCGTTCACATCCAGATTCACACCGGTTATGAATGCGGCATCTTCAGAAGCCAGGAACAACACTGCGGCGGCAATTTCCTCAGGCCTGGCCAATCGACCCATTGGAATATGTTTTTTGATATCGTCCAAAACAGCCTCGGGAACCTGAAGCATCATTTCCGTAGCCGTATACCCCGGAGCGACTGAGTTGACGGTAACTCCGTATTTGGCCCCCTCCTGCGCCAAAGCCATGGTCAAACCGTGGGCACCCGCTTTGGTTGCAGAATAGTTGGCTTGGCCAAACTGTCCCTTTTGCCCGTTGACTGAGGTGATGTTGATCACCCGTCCCCATTTGCGAATCAGCATGGCTTCAAAGAAATGCCGGGTCACGTTAAAAATGCTATACAGGTTAACTTTCATCACCTGATCCCAGTTTTCGAAGGGCATTTTTTTGAACACCGAATCGCGGATGATACCGGCGCAATTGACCAGTACATCCACAGCGCCAAATTCTGCCGCCACCTTGTGAGACAGCGCATGGCAGGATTCAAAATCGGCAACATCCACTTCAAACAGATGGACTTCCAATACCTCCTTTTCAATCATCTCCAGCCATGGCTTAACTTTTTCCCTTTCAAAGGGGGCATAGGTTGCGGCGGTTTTGTAGCCATCCCGTGCAAAATATTTGACGATAGCAGTACCAATACCACCAATACCACCGGTAACTAGGACATGTTTCTGGGTCATCCGACTCTCCGTCAGCAGTAAGGGTCAACAAGGCAGGATCAATCAAACGATTCCATGGGCCGAATCATACCACTGATGACGAGCCAACCAAAGATACAAACATGTTGCAATCCACATCCTGTGATCAGCACGGATTACCACCACACACGCATGGTTCCAATGACGCCTAATAACAGAATGAAACCAACAAACAAAAGAGGAAACGAGCGATGCCGTGCCGATAATCCCATCCCCATCACCAATGAGGCCACGATTAAAAGGGGATACGCCCAATGAACATAAAGATTCAAGGCAATCAAGAATCCCGCGCACATACTCAGGATGTTTCCGATCCATGCGGCAAAATAAGCTTTATCCATCCATTGACTGTAATATCGATCATGCCAATCCTCAAAGGATGAGGTCGAAATATCCTCCTTACCCAATGTTTTCACCTCCCAGGTTTTGATCTTTTCCTCACCAGATACCTGGATACGATGTTGTAAAATTTGGCTTTGGATGCCAGCGACCAATTCCCCGATCCGCATGCTTTGGTCCACAGTGGTAAAAATAAATTTGGCCCGATACCCTTCAACCATATCCCGCGATACATGACCTACAACCATGGCATCCACAGTAGTGTGGAAGCATCCATCCTCACATGAAAGCACGACTTGAACGGATGCCTCCTTGGGGAGGTAGTACTCTGATTTTTCAAAGAGGAATGACAAGCCTTCGGCACTGATGTCCACCAATTGGGCCGCCAATTCCATCCCATCGGACCGGATGATGGTGAGTGAAATCTTCATGGCGGACCCGGGAGCGACCCGGACGGCTGAACGCTTTTGCGCCATCATTTTCACATATTTGGGAAAAGACAGACGAAACATCTCTTTGGTCACCGCCCGCAGAAAGCGTACCTTGGTTTCCGCAACACGGTCGGCAATCAGGAAGGTGATGGTAATCACATGACTTTTGCGAATTTTAATATTGCCAACGCGGGGCACCAAACCCCCGACATGGAGATATAAAAATTCATCCGGTTCGGTACCAGTTTTAAAATGGGTGACATATTCCAGGAACTGATGGTCCATAAGTAGACGTATCTGTTGGCTTTCAGCACACGCCTGGTGAATCATTGAAAGTATCGTTGACTGATCAGTAACCTGGCCACCGATGGGATCCCCCTTTTTCACCGTTTATCTCCCTCATCCCAAAGGATTCCCATCTCTTCCAATTTGGAGCGCCGTTCAGGATCCAGTTGACCTTTCTGATAGGATTGGCGCTGGAACTGCAACCATAATCCCAATTGTGGATTTTCTGGCCATTGTGCCGGAACATTACAATGACCAAAACGTTCCTTATACTGTTCCAGGTACATCAGCATTTCGGCAGCGACCATTTCCTTGGCATCCCAAATGAACCCCAAGGTGTTGAGACGCGCCTGTTTTTCCTCGGATAGATTTCCCATCATTCTGGCCTTGCGCTGAATGGCACACCAGTCATTCAAGCGGGTGTGATGTGGAGAATCATTTTTGATCAGGCAATGGCCGTGACGTTGGTGGAAGAAGAACAACTCCCGGTACATTTCCAACCATTGGGCACTATGGATATCCCAGACGAAATGGAGCCGATCCAAGCGTTGGATTTGTTTTTCATCCAACTGCCCCCCAGCCCTGGCCTTGCGCTGCGCCGCAACCCACCAAGCCAGTCGCGCATGTTGGCTATCATTTTCCGGCACCAAACTGTGTCCAAATCGATCATGATACGCTGCCAGGGCGACAAACATTTCTTCCCAAAAAACGGCCTTTTCGTCCCAAACAAACTCCAATTGGTTGAGGCTTTCCGTTTTTTCCTTATCCAATGCATTGTTTTTATAAATTTTACGAATATTTTTGACCCAAGCCGGCAGCCTGGGATGAACCGGGTAAGGATCGGGAACAATACAATGGTGGCGTTCCTGATTGAATTGCTTCAGGGCATGAAACATTTCCTGCCATTCGGCCTCGCGTGCGTCCCAGATAAACCCCATCAGATCAAGATGATCAATCAATTCCTGGGATAATCCGCCCGTTATCCCGCGGGTCCGAAGTTTTCGGACCCAGCTCGACAAGGTGGGCGGGTGGTTGTAATCGGCAGGAATGTTACAATGACCGTATTGTTCCATGAAACGACGTAAGGCATTGAGCATTGTTTGTTCATGTTTGGCCGCCGGGTCCCAAACAAAACCCAACCGGGTCAGTTTGTCCCGCTCTGTTTCCGGCAACCGACCCGACATCTGCATGCGCCGTTGACTGGCCATCCAATCTTTCAGAGGGGCGTACAGCGGGTTCACCGCCACGGGATCATCATCACCGTGGTGACGTTGGTAACGTTCAAAGAGAGCCAGCATCCTGTCCCAATGGTAGGCTTGTGGATCAAAAACGAAGCCTACCATGGCCAATCGGCTATGGATCTCTTCAACCATGACCCGACGCCGATAGTCCCGCCGTTGATCCTGGACCCAGGAAGAGAGCTCTGGATCCTCGGAATACCGCTCAGGAACGAGGCCATGGCCGTGGAGTCGTTTGAAAGAGACAAAGCGATCAAACAACCGTTGCCACTGTTCTTGTCGTGTTGACCAGATGAAACCCAATGCATTGAGTTGATTACAACGGGCGGGATGCAGGCGATTTTTGGCCCTTAATTGTCGTTGCTCTTCCAACCATGGACGCAATTCATCCAAAATCGGATGATCGATGCCCGGCCAACGACCCAATGTTACCACGATCATCCGGAATCTTTGAAATTGCTCTTGCCATTCGGTCGCCTCCAGATCCCAGACAAAACCAACGGCCTCCAGGCGCTGGCGTCGATTTTCATCCAAACGTTCTTTTTGCCATAACAGACGCTGACGATCAGCCCATTCCCCCAACTCAGGATCCTGGTGACATGGCACGGTGATCCTGGCAGGGTTGGTCACAGGCTTCAATCGGAGCAATCGGCTATAACACTGTTCCCATTCCCAGGCTTCCAGATCCCAAATGAATCCCAGGGCATCCAATTGTTCCTTCTGAACCGGAAGCAAACGTCCCTGAAGGAGATCCCGGCGCTGTTGCTTGACCCACAGGGGCAAAGCATCCACTTCGGGATAGGGATCAGGGACATTGCAATGCCGATGACGGGCCTGAAAGATTTTCAACGCAGCCAGCATGCGTTCCCAGGCCAATTTTTTCGGATCCCAGACAAATCCCAACGCATCCAGTTGCGTGATGTGTTCCCGAGTCAGCCAGCCTTTGACCCGCGCCCGGCGTTGCACTTCTACCCAAGCCGCAAGTTGGGAATGATCATCCCCCGCTTCCGCAACCTCGGCAGAACCCCATTGTTCATGGAAGCGCATGAATTCTCCCAAAGATTGATCCCATGGAGAAGTCAGGGTGGTCAGCAACCATTCCAATAATTTGTTCGCACCGTCATTGGTGCCGGAATCGGCAACGTGCAACCAACGCCGCAGGGGTTCCAGGTTGAATGAACCGGTACGACCTCGATGCCGGCGCGCCTCAAAGAATGCCTGATCAAATTCGGGATCCATATCGCGCAACGCTTGCACCACCAGACAAAGGGCAGCGAGGTCGGGACGCATGGAAGATTCGGCATCTTCAAACATGTGATCAATCACCACCAAGGAAGCGGCAATCCCCGTGCGTGCCTCCGCATGGGGACGCATGATGGCGCTCAGACGTTCGTAAATCGAGGCAGTGACCTGACCGGGATCAAACGATAACAAGGCCAAATCGCACGTTGCCAGATGGCGAACAGGGCCAGGAATCGAAGCAATACGCAGGAGTGCCCGATCCAACCGGGAAAAATGGCGCACCTCTTTAGACCAAGTCAGGACATCCCATGCTGTGTTACTGGTTCTCGTAACGAACTCCCCGAGGTCAGACACCGAAACCGTATCGGAAACATTCCAATCCAGTGGAATGTGAACATGATGGATGTTGGGCTGAATTGTACGCGAGCGCGACAGGGCATGGACCACACAGGTTTCTGGATGATGCAACATGTCACTTTGGATAGGTACCACAACCAATTTCCAATCCCGCCCCGCAAAGGATTCGCGGTGTTTCGGCGCAATGCTGAAGCGAACGGGAATACCAAACCGCTGATCGTCTTCCATGGCGAACAGGGTAACGGGCTGCTCCTGGCGATTTTTTTTAAATGGGGTCGTGCAGCGTGGCAATGAAGTCACATGCAGGCGCAACCGCGATACGGGAAATTCTTGCGCCAAAAGTGTTTCATACAATTTGCTCTGTTGGGCCAGCACATGACTGTCGAGTACCACTGTCAGCTCAAAGGGAGATAGTCCCAATTGCGCCTTTTTCAACATGGGAATGGCGGCGAAAGTCGCCCAGAGAATCCTGGGATTGCCATCACGACTGGTCAAAAAGTGACGGATGCCTGCAACATCCTGGACCCGAAGAAAATCCATCTCCCCGGGAAGAAGATTTTCACTTTTATCCCATTCCTTTCCCGAAACAACCCAAAGGCATGATAATGGCACTGGAGGCGTCAGTCTGCGCCAGTGGTGCAACAGATCGAGGATGCGGCCCGCCCCCGGGGTCAAAATCAAGGTCATTCGTTTGGGTCCAGGGCTCACCGCCAGGTGAAACAGCCACTCATCCTGAATGGGTCCATCCGGTAAGGTTACCGTGGCCACACCCGGAACAATTGCGCGAACGCGTTGCATCATTTCGCTCATGGGTTCTGACGGCAAGGTGGGGCGCCGGGATGGCGTACCACTTTGCAACCAACGCAAAAAATAGGAAAACCATGGAATGGTCAATCCATCCAGTTGATTTCCGGTGATGTGTTGGAATCCATCACGCTCCAACCAATGCATGGGAAGTTGACGCAGATTGGTAAACAGCAGGGGCCAATGGCTTTGCTCCAAAAGACGCGCAAACGGGGCCATTGTTTCCGCAGAAACTTCCGATCGTGGATCATGCAACAGGAGATGGTAGGGATGACAACCACTCTCGGCCATGAACAAAAGCCCATCAACCCCGGTCAAGGTCTTGGGAATACAAAGATTATGATAATGATTATCATGCAACCGATGGGTTGGCAATATTTCCGCGCTTCTTGGCATGGAACGCAAGGCCAAAAAACCTTCGGCAAAAATGGCAAAAGCACTTTTCCGCCGTTCTGGATCATCCAAACTGAAAATTCTGGCCTCAAGTTCGGAAAACGAGGTCAGATTGTGAAACAATTCTTCATCCAATAATCTGATTTTGTCGCGACGGGGCGAATACATGGGAGTAATATGCCGTTATCGTGGTGTGGCATCGGGCAACCCCCCATCCACCGGGATGGTCGCACCTGTCGTGGGGGTTTGCCGGGTCACAAAAAACAGCACCGCATTGGCAACATGGTCAGCAGTCACCTGGGCTTTCAGAAGATTACGATTGCGATAATAATTTTCCAACCCCGCTTCATCCAGGCCGCGGGCGCGCATCCGGTCGGGACCGACTTCAGCCCACAGCCCCGATTTACGGGCACCATCCGAAAAAACGGCATCCGGGGCCACCATGTTGACCCGAACATCCAAGGGGGCCAGTTCCAGAGACGCAATGCGAGCCAGTTGGTGCGATGCCGCCTTGGTGGCGCTGTAAGCACCAAAGCTGGCTCCCGGGGCAAAAACATTTTTTGTCGAAATCACCACGACATCCCCCCCGGTTCGCTGCCGTTCAAACAGCCTGGCCATATGCGATAACAACAGCAAGGTTCCTTCGACATTGACGCGGTACAGCTTACGAAATGTTTCCAATCCCAAGGATGCGAGAGGAGCCACATGGGCGAGTCCCGCATTGATAATCACGCAATCGATTCCCCCCCACGTTTGTACAATTTTTTGGATCCCTTGGGCCACTGAGACTTCATCCGTCACATCCATGGCCACGCCCATGATGCGACCGGGTGTTCCCTTGGCGAGCCCCTGCACCAGAGTGTCCAGGGCATCCCCCGGTAAATCGGTTGCGGCAACATGCGCCCCTTCCCGGAGCAACCTGCGACAAATACCGGAACCAATCGCCCCGGCAGCCCCGGTCACGATGGCCACGCACCCCTGAAGTCCTGATGTTTCATGGCGGACAAGCTTGGCATGCTGCAATGAAAAATATTCCATGGCAAACAGGTGTTGTTCCTCAAGACCGCAATAACTCCCCATGCGGGCGATATCGGTTTTGACCCTGAGAGTTTGTCGGGTAATGTCCCGGGCGACATCGGCCAAATGGGCACTTTCTCCCGCAACAAACCCACCAACACCAGGAATCAATACCACCCGGGGCGATGAATCCAATGGCTGCACCGAACCTTCCAACGATGCGGCATGGCGCAGGAAATAATTGTGGTAGTCTTCCCGGTAACGTTGTACCGCCTCCCTGATTTCCCCAAGATTATCAATCCACAATGGCCATGGCTTACAACGAATCAGATGATCCGAGGTCAATGGAGCACTGACAAAAAGCTTGGCGGCATCCGGTTGGTGCAACAGACTCAAGGTTTCCGAATCATCCAAAGAACGTACGATATAACTTTTATACGAACGGTTAGAATCTTCGGCATGTACGGCCAAAGCACCGCGAAGGACAGGAGCCAATTCCCACCAGAGGGCTGCCGGTGTTGGAACCGGCAATACTTTTTGGGCAACGGCGTTAATGGCCTGTTCGGCACGATTCACCAGCGCCAACGTCGCTTCATAGGATTCCCGCGCCGAATCGCCCCAGGTCAGCAGACCATGATGCAGCAAAACCATCCCGGTGGCGTTAGGTTGGGCCTTCCAGGCGGCAAGAACCGCTTTGGCCAATTCAAATCCAGGGTGGATATAGTCCAGAATGATACAATCGGACCCCAAGGCATCTGTAAGACGCTGACGACCATCCGGTTGATTGCCCAGTGTCAGGAGAGCGTCAGGGTGGGTGTGATCAATGAAAACCGGGGGCAGAAAAGCATGCAGCAACGCTTCAATCGAAGGAGTCGGAGCGCCTGAATCAAACAGGTTTAAACGTAATTGATTCACCATGGCAGAGGGCGACAGAGTGTCCAACAATGTGAGTTTCTGCAGGGCATTCAGGTTGAGTGCCGGGTGATCGGTTGGTAAGCATTGCGCCAGATTGACCCCAGAAGCCTTGATAAAAACACCGGCTATGGTTTGACCAAAAATATCCGTGACTTCCCCTTTGACCGAGGTATTACCACCGCCATGAAGTACCAATTCGGGATGACTGCCCAACAGTCTGCTTGAGTAAGTTCTCAGGGCCAGAGGTTCACCCCAACGAGGTGCGTATTGAACAACCCATTGTTGCGCCGCTTCCTCCGACCACAAATTTTTCATTGCAATATCCTATTTCACGATGGACGTCATAGCTGCCTCATTAACGAATCTCAGATGGATGGTAACACAAATACGATACGCAACTGGAGGGATTTTGTGCGTTCGGAGGACGATATTTTGGCGGGTCAACAGATCCTCCCCTTTAAGCCCCGAACATGGAACAGTGAGGCTTAAAGGGGTCACCAGGATTTGGCGGCAGAAGAGTCCAGAGAAACGATGCATCCAGAATTACAGGGCACCAGCCGACTTCAGGGCGGAGGAAGTAACGGCCAAATTATACAAAATTTGGGTGATATCTTTCCAAAGAACCATGGGGGCCACTTTTTCGACATTCATAGGGACAACAACGGTATCCCCCGGTCCGATTGTAATGGCGTTGCTGGACGAAAACCAGCCGACAACAGGAAATTTCCCGGGCTGTTTTTTCGAAGTCACCCGGCCATCCGCCCGAACGACATAAACCCGGCTATCATCCGCATTGCTGGTATAACCACCACTGGCCTGAATATAGGCTTCCAGATCCTTGTCTCCAATGAATTGGTGGGAAGTGGGAAAATAGACCTCGCCCATGACAGTGACCTCATCAGTCCGCTGCGGAATAATAAGATGGTCACCATCTTGAAGCATGACATCGTATTGCCCACCGGGATTGCTCATGACTTGGTTCATATCAATCGCCAATCGACCAATCGGTTTTGCCGTTTTAAGTTTGGCAATAAGCTCGTGGATCATGGCCGAGTTGGGATTGAGGGTATCCGATTCTTTCTCAGTCTGCTTCATATACTGGGACTGAACCAATTGGGTCTCCATGCGAGCGATCAGACTTTCGTTCTCCCGCTTTTCTTTTTCGATAAGCTTTGTTCTGGTAAACACGGCGGCTTCGGGATAAGCCAATTCTGTAAGGCCACCGGCCCTTTTTAGCACCTGGGTTAATCTTTCCCCAGCTTGAATCGGATAAATTCCGGGAAAGCGCACATTGCCCTCCAGCATCACCGAATTAATGTCGCCCCATTTAGGATTTTGTTTGACAATAATAATATCATAGGGCTGCAACGCCTGGTCCATGGTGGGGTCACCCTGTGTAATTTTAAACAGGTTGACGCTGGCATGATGCATTCTGGTGAACTGATTGTCATCCACCTCAAAATGGTTGATTTCGGCTTCAAGATGATAAGCCGGTTCTGCCAATCCACCACCCGCCAATAAAAGGTTGCTGATACGCATTCCAGGCTCCAGGGGATATTTGCCGGGATAGCGGATCGCACCACCAATTTGAATGATCTGCGCTGGAAATTCTTTGGTGGCCTGATCTTGCAATTTTTCTAAAACGGGTTTTAACAAGGCTTGGCGCGATTTGACCGCTTTTTCTTTAACGGGTTGCAACTCCTCTCGCACCATTTGCCGCAGGTCCCGTTTTTTCAGCAGCAATTGCAAAAGTCGACTTTGATTCTCATGCAATGCTGGATCGACCAATTGGTTGCGATAGGCCTCATTGCTGCGGTTTTCGACGGGATCGGAGGTGGAATTCTTCAGGAGGAACCCTACCAGTACATTTTCCATCTCTTCATTTTCCAGGGCAATATCAACGCCTTTTGCACTACCAGGTTGCTTGGGAAGTTTTTGTCCATCCGCTTCCTCATGTTCCTCGTTTTGTTCCTGGATATTCCCTTTTTTGTCCTTGGCCTTTTTCAAGGCATCGATCGACCATTGATCGATGTCCAACCCTTGCACATTTTGTCCTGGAATTTTGCGAGAGTTCTCTTTTGATGTTCCGGAAAAAACTGTGTTCTTTTCTTCCGATTCATCCGCTGGCATACCTTTTTCACTATTATTGTCAGAATTTTTTACTTTTTGTTTTTCATCAAGCGTAAAAACCAAAATTTTGTCCTTTGGTTTAAGAGCTATATTCTTTGCAACACCTTCCATACCAAATACTTCGCGCAAACGAACTGAAAAGGGTTGGATGCGCCCCATATAATCGGAGCGGACGATCAGACAATAGTCCAGATCGGTGTTGGAACGCATATCCCCAGAAGCCATAATCAACTGTTTCAAACTCATATTGGGAACGTAAGGGTATTCCCCTGGAAAACGAACATTGCCCTCAATGGACACGAGCTTGTCGGTATTGTTGAATCTCCCTTGATTACGTAATTTTTCCACAACAGACTGCAAATTTTTAGAATGATCGGCGCTGATGCTGAACAATTGAATCTGATCATTGGGTTGGAGAAGAATATTGTCTGCCGAAGCCCGATCACTCAGGGCACGCTCCAGATTGGCTGAGAGCGGTTCCAGTTGACGATTCTTCATGTTGGTGCGAACGACCAAGTAGTGCGACAGGTCGGTCTGGGGCAACAAAATATCGGGACTGGGAATGATATCGGACAACCTCATCCCTTTATACCACTGAAACACCCCGCCGCGATCAATATAGCCCGTCAAAGTGACCGTCTCTTTTCTGGAGTCGGACGATGGTAAAACGTGGACGATATCACCCGATCTGATAGCGGTACGCAAACTCTCTTTTTTCGCTAAATTAAGATCGACGATGGTACGATTCTTATTATCATCAATACGCTCTATTTTGATAAACTGGGCGTTAGGTAGAAATCCTCCAGCAAGCTGGGCAATATCAGCAATCGTTTCTTCCTTGGCGATTTCATAAATAGCTGGTTTTTTGACAGTTCCGGTCAAGGCGATGGTATTGCCGATCATTGGCACAAACACCGTATCACCATCCTGAAGGCGAATCTCGCCATCTCCTTTACCACTCAATAAAACATTATAAAGATCGACTGTTTTATCGGGCACGCCGTTGCGTTTGATCTGCACATTACGCAAAGAACCAACGGGAAGAATACCCCCTGTTTCAATCAACAATTGCATCAGGGAGGTCAGGGAGGGAACTTGATGCGTTCCCGGATTTTTTACGTTGCCAAGCAGGAAAATTTTCATGGTACGTAGCGAAGAAAGTGCAACGTGCGTCAATTCATAACCAATCAATTTTTGTTTGGTTTGACTGACCAACAAGGTTTTAAATTCGTTAAACCGCAAACCAGTCACGGGGAACATCCCCATATCGGGAACAAAAACCATCCCCTCACCATCCACGGCAACCTCAACTTCCTTAAAGTCCTTGCCGGAAAACAACAGGCGAAACGTATCACCTGGACCAATGACGTAATCACCTGGAACCGTGGCAGTCACGTCTTTCACAGGGGCATTTCTGTACTTGTCAACAAAAAGATCCTGACCGAAAATGGGCAAATCTTCCGGATAGGTCTCAACATAAAATGGCGCTGGTTTTTTTTCTGGAGTTTCCAGAAGTTCTGCTGGTATTTCCTCTGGATTTTTGACGGTATCCGGTTTATCCCTGCGCCGATTGTCCCGGCGATAGTCCTGGGGATTGACGAGACCGGGCTTGGCCCCTTGTAACATTTTCAATGTTTTTGGATCATTAATATTGGCAAGTGATTGGCCGGATAAGTTACTTAAAGTCAAGGCATCTGAGCCCATGACAATCGAAAAACAGAGAGTCAGAATTCCGAAAGTTAGAAGCATTCTTTTCATGGGAAAATTCTCAGGACTGGACTGGGTCAATGACGATTACACCAAACGGAGGCGTCTTTGCAATTATTGAACCAATAATAACATGTCAGTCGTCAATCACACCGCCATCGACTGTATAAAGGAGGGGTTTGGATGCGAGCTTTGGTGCAACGCGTTACACAGGCATGGGTCAACATTGATGGCGAGGAGACCGGACGCATTGGCCAGGGTCTCCTGGTCTTATTGGCCATCATGCAAGACGATACTCAGGAACAACTCAGAAGAATGGTCAACAAGGTTGCAGATTTACGGATTTTCCCGGACGCAGACGGGAAGATGAACCGTTCGGTCCAGGAAACAGGCAAAGCAGTGCTGGTCGTACCGCAATTCACATTAGCCGCGCAGTTACATAAAGGCAATCGACCATCGTTTTTTGCAGCCGCCGCCCCGTCAATAGCCGAAGCGTCCGTAAACGCCTTTTGTGAAGGATTGCGACAAAAGAACCTCACGGTTGCCGAAGGACGTTTCGGTGCCGACATGCAGGTACATTTGGTTAATGACGGACCCGTCACCCTGTGGTTGGACCTATGAAATCACGTTGACGCACCGGGGGTTGACGCCTTTTCCAGACGTGCCATTTTCTCCTCCAGATAGGGGAAAATCGTTTCTTTGATCCGGCGGACCCTTTCGATATCCAATTTTTCCGTCATGTGGCGTTCTTCCTCCGAAACGTCCGACGAGACACGTTTGTGTTTCCAGGTTAAAAGCCACGCCAGTTCGTTAAGCACCTCGAATTCATGTCGAATCGTTTCGGGCAAGGGAGATTCCTGGTGGGAGACCCCGGGGACAACGGGGTGAATGTGACGTTGCGCCATGCGACGCAGAGGTGCGGGAATCCATTCTTGCAGTTGCTCCCACATGCCGCGACGAACACATGAAAGCTGCGAGTGAACGGTTTCCTTGATGAAAACGCGGGCCGACTCCTTTTCGTTCTCAGCCATGCTATCAAATTCTTTCAGGTCCAGGAAAGTGCCCGTAACAAAGGCCGCCGTCTCCCCTTCGCTGTGATCAAATCGGGACATAACCATGGCAATTGGCTCCTTGGCCTGGATCAGGATTTGGAATCGGTTCTTTCGACACGGGCGGAGAAAACGTATCCGAGACTACGCACGGTCTTAATCAATTCAGGGCTTTTGGGATCATCGTTGAGCCGACGGCGTAACCGACTGATTTGCATGTCGATAGTCCGGTCGTAAGGCTCAATCTCACGACCGTGGGAAAAAGCCAATAGCTGATCTCGCGTCAAGACCCTGTTTGGATGATTGAGGAACACACGCAACAACGAGAACTCACCACCACTGAGAAAAATTTTTTCGTTGCGTGAGCTATAGAGCTGCCGCGTAGCCACATCGAGGGTCCATCCGGCAAAACGGTAGAAGGCGTGGGAATCATCCTCATCAACCTCTTCGGGTGCGGCTCTGGTACGCCTGAGGACACTTTTCACCCGCGCCAATAGTTCCCGGGGATGGAATGGTTTCGGGAGATAATCATCCGCCCCCATCTCCAGACCGATAATACGGTCCATCTCCTCACCGCGGGCACTCAGGATAATAACGGGAATATTGGAACGGGAACGCAGGTTACGGCAAACGACGAGTCCGTCCTCATCAGGAAGCATCAGATCAAGAACGATGAGATCAACCTTCTGACGATCAAGGGCGTCCTGCAAGCCCTTGCTGCTGGGAATCGACGTAACCTGAAAACCATTTTTCTGGAAGAAATCGTTAACAAGCTGACAGATTTCCGGGTCGTCGTCGATGACAAGAATGTGATCACTGATTGTCATGGCACCTCATGGACGATGGAAACATCGAGCAAGTAACGCGCATCATACGTAAACTACTTCGATTGCGTCGAGATAATCGACCAGTTGATCCAGGCTATCACGGGCAGTCTGCCGGTTCTGGAGGGTAGCGGCCTGTTCAAGTTGGGTACCAATGTCCGTAATGCGCTGAAAACCATACCCGGCCCCCGATCCCTTCATGCGGTGACCAATCATTTTGAGCGCCTCAAAATCGCTGCGCTCCAGGGCTACGGAAATCATTTCCGCATCTTTCCGCCTGTTCTCAAGATATCCTGGAGCAATATCCTCAAGATCCCTGTCTACTTTGATGACAAGCTTGGCCTTTGCGTCCACAGTAGGCTCCGAAAAATAACAGGACAAATCGACACAATTCGATGGAACAGCCCGCAGCGCCGATGGAGTTGCAACCGGACCCCGCCTCAATAGGGATTTTTGTGGTTTCATGGGGAAGAGTCAATAGAAATTCAACAAAAAAGCATTTTAACCGGCCAAAGCTGCCAAGGTTTGCGCCAGGGAAACCAGCATGGCTTCGACGTAAGGCCGTGGGCTGATCACGTCGACGCGCATTCCCACGGATTGCATGGCCCGGGCAGTCGCAGGGGAAAGAGCCGCCAACACGGTTTTTTCCAACGAGGATTGTCTTTGGGCTGCCGGCAGCAGGTTAAAAAACACCTGGGCCGAGCGACCACTGAAAAAAGGGATGGCATCGATGCGCCCTTCGAGCAAAAGATCGAGTGTTTGCTGATCGAAGAATGGGATCGGAGCCATTTTATAAGCCGCGACCCTGTCAACCAGGCGCCCCTCCCTGACAAGAGTTGTTATGAGGTCGTCCCGTCCCTCCTGGGCACGGACAAACAAAAACCGATCACCCGGAACACTCCCCTGGAGAATATCCTGGGCCAACTCCAAACTCCCCACAGGATGATCGGGTACGGTAGGGGTCAACCCGGCATGAAGCAGTGGGACAGCCGTTTTTTCCCCCACAGCGTATATTTTCGCAATCTGGCAAGGTGTTGGCACATGTTCGAGAAAGGCACGTGCGCCATGGGCACTGGTGAAGACAATCCCCTGGTAGAGCCCGAGGTTGGCAAGCCCCGTGAAAAACGGCTGGGGATCATCGGGAGGCGCAACCCGCATCACCGGAGTCAGTTGGACCACGCCGCCATGTCGTTGTATCAGGCGGGCCGTGGATTCACCCTCTGGAAGGGGACGGGTGATCAGCACCCGCCTGCCAACAAGTCCCGACAAATCGCTCACATCTCCCATGCCGATCCGCCCATCGTCACCCATGCGCCTGCAACAGTAAATCATGTAACAGTTGCGCAGCCCCGGCATCCAGGAGACGTTTGGCCAATTGTTCCCCCAAACTTTCCGCTTCGTGCAGCAGACCTGCGATGCTGCCGGCAAAACAGGTTTGACCATCCAGGGATAATACCCGACCCTCCAGTTTCAGATGGTCGCCGTCCAGCACCGCGTAGCCGGCGATAGGTGTCTGACACCCCCCTTGCAGGGTACCCAAAAAAGCCCGTTCGGCACGGACGCACTGCCGGGTCGCGGGATCGTCGAGAGGTTGCAACAAAGCGGATGTTTCCGGGTCGTCCGAGCGCAGTTCAATACCGATGGCCCCTTGTCCGTTGGCCGGAAGCATCCGTACAAAGTCGAAATATTCGACGACGTGCTGGGTCACCCCGAGCCGTTTGACACCTGCGGCAGCCAGGACGATGGCATCAAAATAGCCATCGATCAATTTATTGATACGGGTGTTCACGTTGCCACGCAGGGGAATGACATGCAAATCGGGGCGCAAGGCCAACAATTGGCTCTGACGCCTGAGAGATGACGAACCCACCCTGGCCCCGATGGGCAATGCACTGAAACCGGGCCATGACAGGGACAATAACGCATCCCGCGGATCTTCCCGGGATAACACGGGACCCAACATCAATCCTTGGGGAAATTCCGCCGGAACATCCTTCATGGAATGAACAGCCAAGTCACAACGACCATCCAGCAAGGCATCTTCCAATTCCTTGACGAACAATCCTTTACCACCCACTTTGGCCAGCGGGACATCAAGGATGTGATCACCTCGGGTTTTCATGGGAACCAGTTCGACATGCAGGCCGGGATGAAGGGATTGCATTTTGGACTGCACCAGATGGGCTTGCCACATGGCCAGGGGACTGGATCGGGTGCCAATGGTTATTTTATTCCGGGCCATGTTCGACTCTCTCCAACCATGTTTTTCCACAGTGCTGCGGACAAGGATGTTTTCAGAAGAATACCTTCCCGATACCCTACAGGCAAAGGTACACCGTAACCAATCCTGTCAATCCAATTTCGATGAGACGATCAGGCGACAATTTACAAGCTGTGAAAATCTATTTAGGATCGTGGGATGATTATTTTAGGAGTGGAATCCAGTTGCGACGAAACGGCAGCAGCCGTTATCGAGATGGTTGATGGTGACGATCCTGGTGCGGCCAAGGTATTGGCCAATGTGGTTGTCAGCCAATTGGCGGAACATGCCCAATATGGTGGCGTGGTCCCGGAGTTGGCCAGCCGATCACACATTCGCCATATTGGCTCCGTCCTGACAGAAGCATTCCAGAAAGCCGCATTGGAACCAAAAAATCTGGATGGTGTCGCAGTCACCCAAGGACCTGGACTGGTTGGTGGCCTTTTGGTGGGACTGGCAGTCGCCAAAGGGATCGCCCTGGCGGCACATGTCCCCCTGGTGGGGGTACACCACATGGAAGGTCACTTGCTGAGCCCCTTTCTGGCCGGAACTGCCGCCACCCCCCTGGATTTTCCGTTTGTCGCCCTCCTGGTGTCGGGGGGACATACAATTTTGCTCCACGTCCGTGGGTTACAGAATTATGTTTTTTTGGGGCAAACCCGTGATGATGCCGTTGGCGAAGCCTTCGATAAAGGAGCCAGGCTGTTGGGCCTTGGATATCCAGGGGGACCAGCCATTGAACAAGCCGCCCGGGGGGGGGATCGCCATCGGATCGCCTTCCCCAGAATATTACTCGACAAAAAAAAATTTGACTTTTCCTTTTCCGGCCTGAAAACTGCCCTTAAAATTCACATCCAGCCCCATCGGGGTGGTCAAACCCCTGGGCAAACACTGGCCGATGTGGCCGCTTCCTATCAGGAGGCCATCGTGGACACCCTGGCTTTGAAGGCCATTGCCGCCTGCCGCCATGTCGGCTGCCAACGTTTGTTGGTGGCCGGAGGTGTGGGAGCCAACCAAAGGTTGCGGGAACGATTGGCCGAATTGGGGAAAGAGGACATCATGCTGCATTTTCCGCCCCTCTCCCTGTGTACCGACAATGCCGCCATGATAGCCTTGGCGGGATGGGTACATTTGAAAGAACCATCCACACTCCCCCCTTGGGAAACCTTGGATGCCCGCGCACGTTGGCCGATCATCGACCTTTGTTCCTGAGGAAGGTCGTATGGAATAACAAAATCATGAACAATTGGGGTTGATTTTTATTAAGGAACGTAGTGATCATGGATTTTCAGCATGTTTCGGTGATCGGTGCCGGTTCTTGGGGAACAGCACTGGCGGCTTTGCTGGCCGAAAAAGCCAAAAACATAACGTTATGGTGTTACGAAGCCCAGGTCGCCCATGGGATTAACCAACAGCGCCGCAATCCCCTGTTTGTCTCCGAATATGCCTTGCCCGCCAACATACGGGCAACAACGCATATGTGGGATGTTGCGGACAGTCAGCTGATCGTCGTCGTAGTCCCCACCCAATTCACCCGCACCGTGTTGCAATCCTTGAAACCCCACGTTGGCGACGATTGTGTTGCTATTTCCGCCTCCAAGGGGATTGAGGGTGCCACCTTGACGCTGATTTCCACCATCTACCAGCAGGTGTTCGGCCAGGATTTCCTGGACCGGATCTGTTTTTTATCCGGCCCCTCCTTTGCGCGGGATGTTTTGGCTGGATTGCCCACAGCAGTGGCCTTGGCGGGTTATCGTCCTGATCTTGTACAATCCTTGCAACATTTTTGTTCCAACTCTTTTTTCCGCATCTATCGTACCCATGATGTGGTTGGCCTGGAACTGGGTGGTGCCCTGAAAAATGTCATTGCCCTGGCGGCGGGCATCAGCGATGGCCTTGGCTTTGGTCACAGTGCCCGTGCCGCCTTGATCACCCGGGGATTGGCAGAAATGATTCGCCTGGGAGAATGTCTGGGAGCCGAACCGGGGACTTTTGCGGGGCTGTCAGGGTTGGGAGATTTGTTGTTGACCGCCACTTCCGAAAATTCCCGCAATCGCAAGGTTGGCTTTTATCTGGGCCAGGGCCAATCCTTGGAAGCCATACGGATCGGATCCGGTGAAGTGGCTGAAGGGGTGCGAACTGCCGAAGCCGTCTACCAACTGGCTGGCAAACATGCGATCGACATGCCCATTTCCACCGCTGTTTACCAAATCCTCTATGAACATCGAGTACCCCGGTCGGTGGTAGCAGCCTTGATGGAACGTGATCTTAAAAGAGAATCCTGATATCGGGGTCATTTGGCCCTTGCCCACGGTGAAACCATGACAACCCCCACCCCCCCACCCAATGTAACGGCCCAATCGGATGACAACCGGATAGGTTTTTTGTTGCTTGTGGGTATTGCGATCGTTTATGGCGTTTGGACGCTTTTTCCCGGGCCCTATTTTGGCTTCAGCGGATTATGGACCCTGCTGTTGACCCTGCCCGGCATCGCCTGCGCTGTTGTCGCCGTGCGACGACTCCTGCGCCCCGGATGCAAAATGATCCTCAGGATCAACCATGGCGGGGTCACCGACTTTCGTCTGAGTGAGCATGCCGTCCCATGGCAGGACATTGTCGGGATCGAAATAACCCGTGGCTGGATAGGTTTGCTTCTGCCCGCCGTTATTTTGGTCCTGAACCCCGGGCAAACGCTCCCCCGATCGGGAACGACATGGTGCAGAGTTCTCCATGCCCTGTTGTCTTTCCTGTACCGGGAACGCCTGCTGATTTTGTGTGCGACCATCGACATCGGTCGCCACGAGATTCATCGGGCCATTTTACATCACCACCATCATCATCAGCACGGGAAGTGATCGTCAATTGACGATGCCGGGGCACCGGTCATCAAGGGCACCGGGGCTCAAGTTCAACCAATGCCGGGTTGGTTTGCGGACACTGCGTCAGGTTGGTCAATTCCTTGTTGGGAACGTGTTCTTCGGCGTGGCACGGAAATACGTAGCCACAACCAACCCCCAGACGCGCCACATCACGCACATCCCGGTCATCCAGGGGAAAATGCTGGCACACCGCTGGACGTAACGCAGAATGATAAATCGAACACAGATTGTCCTTGGACAGCATGGGACAACGGTAAAGGAGCTGGCAACAAATGGCGCAACGATGACATTCCCCCCGACGCATTGCTGTCCGTCGGGCAATGGTGTCCGGGCGAAATCGAACCATCAGGTAACGGCGCACCTTGCCCAATAACAGCGGCATACCAAACCGAAGAATCTTCACGAGGATATTCCCGGGTTAAGGAGGAAAACGACCAATAAGGATTTGCTATGTCTTTTCGTTCTGGCACGGTCGGTGATGTTACCTTTTTACCGAATAAAAGGAAACGGCATCCGGCCGCAGACGAGCAAAAAAATCAGGGTGAGCGAATGTTAAAATGGCTTGCATTCCTGGCATAAACACGGATACACAAGGTTAAAAGATTGATTTCTGGCCATCATTCGGGAGAAACAACCAACTATGACAACACGCGAAACCTCACCCTCGTCGGATGCCTTGGCCGCAGAAAAGGTCAATCGTCGCCTGGCCGAAGAGATTGGCGTTCACGAAAACCAGGTAGCAGCGGCGGTGCAGTTGTTGGACGAGGGGGCGACAGTTCCCTTCATTGCCAGATACCGCAAGGAGGTCACCGGGGGATTGACCGATGATCATCTCCGCACGTTGTCCGAACGGCTGGGGCAGTTGCGCGAATTGGCGGACCGGCGCATTTCGGTTCTGAACAGCATTCGCCAGCAGGGCAAGCTGACAGCGGAGTTGGAAACCGCCATTCTGGAAGCCGATACGCGAACCCGGCTTGAAGATCTTTATCTCCCCTATCGTCCCAAACGCAGCACCAAGGCTGCGAAAGCACGGGAAGCGGGTCTGGAACCTTTGGCGATGATGCTCCTGAACGACCCGACTTTGGTCCCGGAAAAAACCGCCCTCCCCTTTATAAACGCCGATAAGGGGGTTGCGGATGGCGAAGCGGCATTGGAAGGTGCCCACCATATCCTGGCTGAAATCCTCTCCGAGGAGGCCACCCTGATTGGCCAGGTCAGGACAGCGATGTGGGAAAACGGTGTCATGCAATCACGGCTGGTCAAAGGCAAGGAGGAGGAAGGAGAAAAATTTTCCGACTATTTCGCATTTGATCAACCGGCGAAAAAGCTCCCTGCTCACCGAATATTGGCTTTGTTACGTGGCAAGAACGCCGGGGTGTTACGCTTGGGTTTGGAACATGCGCAGGATCTGGCGGCGACGGGTAAAACCCTCACCTTTGGTGAATCCCTGATATGTCAACATTTTTCCATACAGAATAAGGGGCGTCCCGGGGATGCATGGCTCCTGGATGTCGTTCATGACACGTGGTTGAAAAAGCTCAAACCCCATACGGCAACCGACCTGATCAAACAACTCGAAGAAAAAGCTCAGGATGAAGCGGTCCGGGTTTTTTCCGCCAATTTACGAGATTTATTGTTGGCGGCGCCAGCGGGAATGGTGGGGGTGATCGGATTGGATCCAGGTTTGCGGACCGGGGTCAAGGTGGCGGTGGTGGACAAAACGGGCAAGGTGGAAATAACGACCACACTGTACCCCCACCCCCCGAAAAATCAATGGCAGGAAGCCAAACGGAACTTGGCTCTCTTGGCTAAAAAATTTGCAGTGCGCCTGATTGCCATTGGAAATGGCACCGGCTCAAGAGAAACGGTTCGCTTGGTCGCCGAAGTCAAGAAAGAACATCCTGAACTCAATATTGAAGGGGTCTTGGTCAGTGAAGCAGGGGCCTCGGTGTATTCGGCCTCGGCCTATGCGTCCAAAGAATTGCCGGACATGGATGTCTCCCTGCGTGGAGCGGTTTCCATCGCCCGACGGCTGCAGGATCCTTTGGCCGAATTGGTCAAAATCGATCCCAAATCGATCGGAGTCGGGCAGTATCAACATGACGTGGACCCCAAACGTTTGTCTGTCAGCCTGGATGGTGTGGTAGAAGATGCGGTCAATGCGGTAGGAGTGGATGTCAATACCGCTTCGCCACCCCTGTTGCAGCGTGTTTCCGGCCTCAACGCCACCCTGGCTGAAAACATCGTCAGTTACCGGGAAAAAAATGGCCCCTTTCCCAATCGACGCTCCTTGAACAAAGTGCCACGCTTTGGCAACAAAACATTTGAACTGGCTGCCGGTTTCCTGCGCATCCACAACGGGGACACCCCCCTGGACAACTCGGCGGTCCATCCCGAATCCTATGAACTGGTCGAAAAAATTTTGCAGATCACCGGCCTTCCTTTAACGCAGCTTATCGGAAATCAAAAAGTTTTAAAAAGCTTTCCCGCTACCAAAGTAATCGATGCCCGCTTTGGCGAACCCACGGTCAAAGATATTTTGCTTGAATTGGAAAAACCGGGTCGGGATCCCCGACCGGTCTTTCAAACCGCGACGTTCAAAGAAGGGGTCGAAGATTTGAAGGATTTGCAACCCGGGATGATATTGGAGGGCGTGGTCAGCAATGTAACCAACTTTGGTGCCTTTGTCGACATTGGCGTCCACCAGGATGGACTGGTGCATATCTCTGTCATGGCTGATCATTTCGTCAAGAACCCCCACGCTGTTGTCCGCGCCGGCGAGATCGTCAAGGTTCGGGTCGTCGAGATTGACGTGAAGCGCCGTCGCATCGCCCTCAGCATGCGTTTGCACGATCCCATTGAACCATCCACCCAGCCCAAACGAGATTCCCCCTATCGCCCTCAGAGCCCAAAAGTTTCCGAATCCGACTTGTCGGACAATGCCATGGCGGCTGCTTTCTCCAAAGCGATCAAGCGACCCTAGCCCCCTTGGTACCGGTCAATCCCGCTCAAGGTTGGCACGTATCATGCCCTATATCCTTCAGCGCCCTATGGAACATCCAGGCAAACAGGCTTGAAACCCAGGGTCCATAGCGCCTTACGACCAAATCCAAGGGTAACGGGCAGTGCAATTTTTGCCGCCATGCGCCGGCTGACAACGAGGAAGTGAGGGCATTATGTCCAGGCATTTTTATTGGGCTATATACGGAAAAAAGGCCGTCATGAAGGTTTTTGGCTGGATGCTGAACAAAACCAAGCGCAAACGTATTGTGGTAGAATACGAGAAAATCGATCTGATTTTTTGAACGTGGCCTTGCAGGCCACGGAGGACTGATGGCATGCTGGATGCTGAAAAACAGGGCATAAATTAATGAAACTTGCCTAATTTTTTAGCACTTTTCCTGATAGCGACCAGCATGCCCTTTGGATCCTGGTCTGATTATGAGTTTGCAGAACGTGAAACGAAAGCTCGCCATTGGCTTGGGATTGGTCGTTGCACTGGATACCGCCGGGCAATTGTTATGGAAATTTGCTGTCGGAAACCTCCCCGATTGGCAATCGCCGTGGCAGGCCGTCGATACGATTCTGCACCAACCCTTGTTTCTGCTGGTGGCAGGCGTTTTGTTGCTGCAATTGTTCAACTGGCTTGAAGTCCTTGAAAAGTCTGATCTGAGCTTTGCCCTGCCCATTACCTCGTTGAGTTATGTCACGGTCGCTGGTTTGTCGCACCTGTGGTTGGGAGAATCCCTGGGGACCACCAAGGTTTTGGGTATCGCCTGTGTTCTGGCCGGTGTTGCCCTGATCGGGTCGGGAGAGCCGCAGCAAAACCCCACCGCAGACATGATCCCGTGAGTTCAATCATCGTCGGCATTTGGCTGGTGATAGCGGCAGCCACCCTCGAAGGCATTGCCCATATTTGCTTCAAAAAATCGGTTCTCCCCCGGGAAAATCACTGGTTGTGGATGGGCCTGGGCGTTACTTTTTTTGCCTGTGAGGCCATTCTGTATACATTCGGGCTGCATTGGCTCGATGTCAGCACAGCCTACACGTTGGGTGCCCTTACATACGTCACGACCTCTCTGCTCTCCTGGTGGCTGTTACGGGAACGGATGGATCGACGCCGTTGGCTGGGCTTGGTCCTGATCGTGGTGGGTTGCAGCTTGGTCGCCGTATGATGTTCCCGATCAAAAAACAGTGCCCCCCCGAAATGTCAAGGGCATGGAAAATAACCTGGCTGGATGCCGCGGACGATATCCCTGAGTCCTTGTGGGACGTGTGTTTCCCACCCCCTCTGGAAGGGCGATGGTGGTACAAAACCCTGGAACTGAGCGGCCTTGACGATCAATTTCAATTCCAATACGGGGTGGTCAGCCATGCCGACCGGGCGGTTGCCATCGCCCCGGTTTTCATCATGGATGTCCCCATCACCATTCTGGCACCGCTTTGGTTGTGTTCCTTAATCCATTCACTCAAAGGAATCGCCCCTTCCTTGCAGTACCACCGCACCGTATTCGTCGGTTCGCCATGCTCGGATGAAGGACACGTGGGCATCCTGCCCGAGGTGGATCGCATGGCCGTATTCATCACCATCCAGGAAGCCTTGCCGGAACGCGTCGCACGATTCAAAGCCACATGGCTTTCCTGGAAGGATTTCCCCCCCCCGGGACATTTCCATCTTGCAAAGATTGCAGCACAGGTATGGCCTGTTTCCGGTGGTCTGTTTTCCGGGAACGCTGTGCGACCTGCCGGGACCCGGCAAAATGGATTATCTGGCGTCTTTGAAGGGAAGCCGGCGACACAACCTTAAAAAGAAATGGCTGCGCAGTGCCCAAGCAGTCGCGTTGGACTGCGAAATCCTCCAGCACCCCGATCAAGCAACACTAGACACGATCTTTGCCTTGTTTTCCCAAACCTATGAGAAGGCCCAGGTCAAATTTGAACGCCTCACGCGGCGTTTTTTCGAGCTTCTCGCCGAAGAATCGTGTACTCATTTCATTGTGCTGAAAGAACCGAAAAGCGATAAAATCGTTGCTTTCATGCTCTGTTTCGTTTTTCCCAGTACCATGATTAACAAATTCATCGGCATCGATTATCATCAACCGACGGAATGGTTGCTCTATTTCCGCCTGTGGGAAGCGGCGGTGGATTGGGCCCTGGGTAATGGGATCCGGTCTATCCAGAGCGGCCAGACAGGCTATGGCCCAAAAATTTTGACCGGGCATCGTCTGCTCCCCCTGACCAACTACAACCGCCATAAAAACCCGGTTATGAACTGGCTCTATGGCAAAATTGCCGCGTCGGTGTCCTGGCAAACCATAGATGCCGACCTAGCCCAGCACGTACGGGCCAGTTCGGAAGAGGCGTTGATGGTCAAAGAAATCTGTCCAAATCCTCCCTGACGAAGTGTTGGAACATGGTGAAATAACTCTTCCACAGTCAGATTGTTCGGGATTCCACCCTCCCCGTCCACCAGAATACACAAACTATTCTTGGAAAATGGTGTCATACCTTGTCGGAGAAAACGTCGTCAAGTGACTGGGCATCCACAAACCGAAGGCTCCATTCCTCCAGGGAGGATGGCCGGCTTTGGCTATCTTTTCGCTGGCCCAATCAGGCACTGTGCCGAAACGGCGTTGCAATAGGCGAGTCAAGATCGTTGCTTCTCCTTCCTGGCGGCCTTTAGATTCCCATTCTCTCGTCCATTCTCGTACAGTCTCGGCCAGCATAGCATCTACCTCCTGTAAATCATTCAACTCTGGGATTACTTGCCCAGGAACCCGCCTGGGTAACAACACCCGCCCAAGCATCACCGTGAAAGCTCGCCGCAAACTCAACGGCTCTGGAGCTTTCAACCAATCGACCAAAAGTGCCACCACAGTACGAATTTCTTCAGGCGTCTGACTCTTTTCCAACCGGCAGAGAGCCGCAACAAGGTCGCGCATAGGTGCCAATTCGGAGTCTTTGTACCGTACGACGTCGATGAGCAGATACCGCATGCGTGGCCGATAACGATCAAGTCCGCCAGGAACAGGTGCAATCAACTCCGATACATCCAGTGCCGCCGTCCAAGCCGACTTGCCGTTGTACAGAACCAACCGGAAGCACAGGAGGAAGCCGATCCCCACGCTTCACATGCCCAGCCTTGACCAAATCCTGGTACAAGAGCATCACGTAGGCGTCCGTCCTTACCGACATGATCCAATCCACGGCGGATTGAAACTCCAGAAGCAAGTAAATATCCCCCGGCAAAGCCGGGGGCTTTATTTTGTGAGCCGCTCAAAGCGGCTTGATGGGGTCGCTAACGCGGCCCCACGTCCATGAGCCGCCTAAAGGCGGCTGACCTGCGTTAAAAATCCAATTTCAATTGTTCCAGTCGCTGGTCTTCTTTTTCCTGGTTACGAATGTACTCACGTATCGTTGTTTCGTCTCGCCCAACCGTCGAAACAAAATACCCACGTGCCCAAAAATGCTGCCCAACAAAACTTTTCTTCCGTTCTCCATACGTCCGAGCTACATG